>JAACUH010000062.1 GCA_009993005.1 Rhodobacterales bacterium | reverse complement strand
GCTGCCCGCCTGCGCGAATTCGGCGTGGACGAGATCCATTCGGGCTACGCCACCACGGGCCTCGTCGCGCTGATCCGGGGGAGCGGCGGGGCGCCGGGGCAGGGGCCGGGGCAGGGGCAGGGGCAGGGGCAGGGGCCGGTGATCGGGCTGCGGGCCGATATGGACGCCTTGCCGATCCAGGAGACGACGGGCGCGCCCTATGCCTCGCGCCACCCTGGCCGGATGCATGCCTGCGGGCATGACGGGCACACGGCGATGCTGCTGGGCGCCGCGCGCTATCTCGCCGAGACGCGCAATTTTGCGGGCACCGTGGCGCTGATCTTTCAGCCGGCCGAGGAGACCGGCGGCGGGGCCGAAGTGATGGTGCGTCAGGGGATCATGGAGCAGTTCGACATCGCGCAGGTCTATGCCTTGCACACCGCGCCGGGCACGCCGCTGGGGCATTTCTACACCACGCCGGGGCCGATCATGGCGGCGGTGGACGAGTTTCACATCGACATCGCGGGCCATGGTGGCCATGCCGCGATGCCGCATGACACGCGCGACCCGGTGGTCGCCGCCTGCGCCATCGTGCAGGCGATCCAGACGATTACCAGCCGCAACCACTATGCGCTCGACGATCTGGTGATCTCGGTCACGCAGATCCACGCCGGCAGCGCCTTCAACATCGTGCCGGACAGTGCCGTCATCAACGGCACCGTGCGCACCTTCGACCCCGCGGTGCAGGCGATGGTCATGCGCCGGCTGGCAGAGATTGCGGCCGGGCAGGGCGCGGCCTATGGCGTGACGGCAACGCTGCGATACCAGACGGGCGACCCGGCGACGGTGAATGACCCAGGCCGCACCGCCTTTGCCGCCGAAGTGGCGCGCGAGGTGGCGGGGGCGCAGGCGGTGAACGCCGAGGCCGGGCGCGAAATGGGGGCCGAGGACTTTGCCCATATGCTCAACGCCCGGCCCGGGGCCTATCTCTTTGTCGGCAATGGCGACAGTGCCGGGCTGCACCACCCGGCCTTTGATTTTGACGATGCCGCAGCCCCGGTGGGCGCGTCGTTTTTCGCGCGGCTGGTGGAGCGGGCCTTGCCCCTGACCCCCGCGCAACCAGATTGAGCGCTACCGCGCATGCGGCTTGTTGAATTCGGCAAGGCGCCGCACCATCATTGCGCGGCGCGGGTTGAGAGAAAGGATGCCGTGATGGCACTGGAAGATGCGAAAACACAGGTCGATCAGGCCTTCACGCGGAGCGATCCGCGCGGACTGACGTTCGAGAATGCCTTTGGCGGCGCCACGTCCTTTCTGCGGCGGCGCTATACCAAGGACCTGAGCGGGGTCGATCTGGCGATCACCGGCGTCCCCTTTGACCAGGCGGTGACGCATCGGACCGGCACCCGCTTTGGCCCGCGCGCGATCCGCGAGGCGTCGGCGCTGCAACCCTTCGACATCCCCTTTGGCTGGGGGTTCGACCCGCTGGGCGAATTCACCATCGTCGATTACGGCGACATGGCGTTCGACTATGCCAAGGTCGCCGATTTCCCCGCCGCCCTGCGCGCGCATATCGCGGGTATCCTCGCGGCCGGGCCGGGGACGGTGACGCTGGGGGGCGATCACTATATCACCCTGCCGATCCTGCAAGCCTATGCGGCGGTGCACGGGCCGCTGTCGGTGATCCAGTTCGACGCGCATTCCGACCTCTGGGTCGATGACGACATGGACCGCATCGACCACGGCACGATGATGTACAAGGCGGTCAAGCTGGGCCTGGTGGACCCCGCGCGGTCGGTGCAGATCGGCATCCGCACGGAATGCGACGATTATCTGGGCATGACCCATATCGACGCGCGTGCGGTGCATGAAAAGGGCAGCGCCTGGGTCGCGGCGCAGGCGCGCGAGATCGTGGGCGATCACAAGACCTATCTGACCTTCGACATCGACGCGCTCGACCCCGCCTTTGCGCCGGGCACCGGCACGCCGGTCTGGGGCGGGCTGGCAAGCTGGCAGGCGGCGGCGATGTTGCGCGATCTGGCGGGGATCAACCTCGTGGGGGGCGATATCGTCGAGGTCTCGCCGCCCTATGACACCACCGGCGCCACCGCGATTGCCGGCGCGCATGTGGCGCATGAGCTCATTTGCCTCTACTGCTGGACGAGGCGCAAATCATGAAAAGGGTGGTGCGGGGCATGATCTATACGCTGGCGGCCTTGGTCGGCATCTTTGTGGTGTTGACACTCATCGTTCGCCTGTCGCCGCTCGATGTGGCGCGCTGGCATGTGGCGCCGGTGGTGGTCGAGGGCAGTCCGGCCGATACGGTGGTCGCACAAAGGGGCGGCGCGACGCTGTTGCTGTCCTCTGCAATGGGCACGCCCGAGGCGGTGCTGGCGCGGCTGGACACCATCGCGCTGGCGACACCCCGCACGATCCGCATCGCCGGGAGCGTGGAGGAAGGGCGCATCACCTGGCAGACGCGCAGCCTGATCTGGGGCTTTCCCGACTATACGACCGCCGAAATGCGCGACGACGGGCTCTATCTCTGGGCGCGGCAGCGGCTGGGCACCGAGGACCTCGGCGTGAACGCCGCGCGGCTGAACGCCTGGCTCGCGGCGCTGCGCGGCTCTTGATCTCTGCCCCCCGATGGGGGAAGGGAGGCGCATGATAGCACGCGACAAACTCGACCAGATCACCGCCCGCTTCCAGTTTCTGGAGGCGAAGATGCAGGACGGCGCCGCCCCGGGCGAGATGGCGGCGCTGGGGCGCGAATATGCCGAGATCAAGCCTGTGGCCGAAACCGTTGCCGCCTGGCGTGCGCTGATCGACGCGCAGGCCGAGGCCGAGGCGATGCGCGACGACCCGGAGATGCGCGCGCTGGCCGAAGAGGAGCTGCCCCGCCTGCGCGAGCGGATCGACGCGGCCGAGGCGGCGCTCCAGATCGCCCTTCTGCCGCGCGACGCCGCAGACGCCCGCCCCGCGATGGTCGAGATCCGGCCGGGCACCGGCGGCGACGAGGCCGCGCTTTTTGCCGCCGACCTGTGGCGGATGTATCAGCGCTATGCCGAGGCACGCGGCTGGCGCGTCGAGGTGATCGAGGAACAGGCGACCGAATTGGGCGGGCTCAAGGAACTGGTCGCGCGGATCGAGGGCGAGGGCGTCTTTGCCAGGCTCAAATATGAGAGCGGCGTGCACCGCGTGCAGCGCGTGCCCGAGACCGAGGGCAGCGGGCGTATCCACACCTCGGCCGCGACCGTGGCCGTGCTGCCCGAGGCCGAGGATGTGGACATCACCATCGCCCCCGGGGACATCCGCATCGACACGATGCGCGCCAGCGGCGCGGGCGGGCAGCACGTCAACACCACCGACAGCGCCGTGCGCATCACCCATTTGCCCACCGGGATCATGGTGACCTCGGCGCAGAAATCGCAGCATCGCAACCGCGAACTGGCGATGAACGTGCTCAAGGCGCGGCTCTATGACCTCGAACGCAGCCGGGTGGATGGCGAACGCTCTGCCGACCGGCGCGCGCAGGTGGGGTCGGGCGACCGGTCAGAGCGGATCCGCACCTACAACTTTCCCCAGGGCCGGCTGACCGACCACCGCATCAACCTCACGCTCTACAACCTCGGCGCGGTGATGCAGGGTGACCTCGACGCGATCATCGACGCGCTGGCGGCTGACCGGCAGGCGAGCCTGCTGGCCGAGATGGACGGATGAGCATCCGCGCCGCCGAGGCGCTGGGGGCCGCCACCCGCGCCCTGGCCGCAGCCGGCGTGCCCGACGCCCCGCGCGACGCGCGCCGCCTGCTGGCCCATGCGCTCGGCATCGCGCCGGGCCGCCTGACACTGGCGCTGCCCGAGCCGCTGCCCGACGCGGCGCGCGCCGCCTTTGACCGGCTGATCACCCGGCGCAGCGCGCGCGAGCCGGTGTCGCACCTGACCGGCCTGCGCGCCTTTTATGGGCGTGATTTCATCGTCACCGCCGATGTCCTCGACCCCCGCCCCGAGACCGAGACCCTGATCGAGGCGGCGCTGGCAGAACCCTTTGCCGATGTGCTCGACCTCGGCACCGGGTCGGGCTGCATCCTGCTCACGCTCCTGGCCGAAAACCCCGCGGCGCGGGGCCTCGGCGTGGATCTCTCGGCCGCCGCCTGCCGCGTCGCGCTGCGCAACGCCCGCGCGCTGGGGCTCGACGCGCGGGCCGCCCTGCGCGTGTCCGACTGGACGGCCGAGGTGGCAGAGCTCTATGACCTGATCGTCGCGAACCCGCCCTATATCGCGCAGGACGAAATGCTGTCCCTCGCCCCCGAGGTCCGCGACTGGGAGCCGCGACTAGCGCTGACCGACGAAGGCGACGGGCTGGGCGCCTATCGTCGGATCATGTCCTGCGCGCCGCCCTTTCTGCGCCCGGGCGGACGGCTGATCGTCGAGATCGGCCCGACCCAGGCGGCCGCCGTCACCACATTCGCCCGCGCCGCGGGGTTCGGGGCTGTCGCCGTGATTGCCGATCTCGACGGACGCGACCGCGTGATCGTCTGCCATTGGGACAAGACGGCCTGACAGACCCGCAAAACACGGGCCTGCGACGCGCCAATCACAGAATATGCTTGCCCTCGCGCCCTGAGCGTGCTTACTCACCTCTATCGTCGATGGAGAGGGTGACCACCCTCCGCGCCGATACGTCGCCAGATCATCGCAGGGCATCCATAGTTCAGGTCGCGCAAGAAGCGCGCAGTGGCCCCAAGCGCAACCAGAACCCATTGCTGGACACGAAGAACCACATGAGATCATCCAAGTCACGTTCGCGGGGCAACAAGAACCGCCAGATCCGTCCCTCGGGCGGCAATATCATCAACCGTGTGTTCGACAGTTCGGGCCCCGATGGCAAGGTGCGTGGCACGCCCCAGCAGATCATCGAGAAATACACCCAGCTTCACCGCGACGCGCAACTGTCCAATGACCGGGTGAATGCCGAGAATTTCTCGCAGCACGCCGAGCATTACACGCGGATGCTCGCCGAGGCGATGCGCGAGGTGGACCGCGCCCGCGAAGAGCAGGAACAGTTCAACCGCGACCGTCAGGCCGAACGCGACCGCCAGATGGAACGCCAGAACAACAATAACGGCAACAACAACGGCAACAACGGCAACCAGCCCGACCGCGACCGCCAGGCCGAACGTGAACGCCAGTCCGAACGTGACCGCGAACGCGCGGCCCGCCTGCGTGCGCAGGAAGAGATCGCCGCCGATCCCGGCATGTCCCCGCAGCCCGATCTGATCGGCATGATCGACGATGCCGAGACCCCCTCCGACAGCGGTCTTGTCGAGACACCCGAGGCCCGCGCCCGCGCCGCCCGGCCCGAGCGCCGGGAGCGTCCCGCGCGCCCCGACCGCGGCCCGCGCCACACGGCGACCGATCCCGACGCGGCCGAGGCTGCGCCGTTGCGCTTTGAATCTCCCGCCGCCATCGTGGCCCAGTTGCAGGACGCACCCGCGCCCGCAGAGGACAAGCCGCGCGCGCCGCGCCCGCGCAAGCCGCGCGCCAAGCCCGCGGCAGCCGCCGAGGGCCCGGCCGAAGCTGCCGAATGACCTGACCATTGACCCCGGCCCCTGCGGCCGGGGTCGCCGTTTCAGCCCGCGGCCGCGCCGTCGATCGACCGCGCCAGCGCGCAGAAGGCTTCGATGCTGACCTGCTCGGCGCGCTCTGTCGGCGGAATGCCGACCGCACGCAGATGTGCCTCGATCTCCGGCGCGACGCCCCTCAGGCTCGCCCGCAGCATCTTGCGCCGCTGGTTGAACCCCGCCGCCACGATCCGGCCCAGCGTCGCCGGACGCGCGGGATAGCGGGGTTCGGGCAGCGCCACCAGATGCACCACACTCGACGACACCTTGGGCGGCGGCGAAAAGGCCTGCGGCGGCAGGTCCAGGACGATGCGCGCCTCGCAGCGCCATTGCGCAAGGATCGCGAGCCGCCCATAGGCGTCGTCACCCGGCTGCGCCACGATCCGCTGCGCCACCTCGCGCTGGAACATCAGCGTGAGCGAGGTCCAGAATGGCGGCCAGTCCGGCGGCGTCAGCCAGCGCACCAGCAACTCCGTCCCGATATTGTAGGGCAGGTTGGCCGACACCCGGATCGGCGGCGTCAGATGCGCCAGCGGATCGACCGCCAGCGCGTCCCCCTCGATCACGGTCAGCCGCCCGGGATAGGCCGCCGCGATCTCGCCCAGCGCGGGCAGGCAGCGCGGGTCCTTCTCGATGGCGAGCACATGCCGCGCCCCCTCGGCCAAAAGCCCGCGCGTGAGCCCCCCGGGCCCCGGACCGATCTCGAGCACATCACATTCCGCCAGCTTGCCCGCCGCCCGCGCGATCCGCGCAGTGAGGTTGAGGTCGAGCAGAAAGTTCTGCCCCAACGCCTTTTTCGCGGCAATCCCATGCGTGGCGATCACCTCGCGCAGGGGCGGCAGGCTGTCGATCCCGCTCATCCCTCTGCCCTCGGCTTCTCTGTGCCAAAAATACTCACGGCGCTGCCCGCGCGGCCGCCATGGAGTCTGCCATGCGCAATGCCGCCACCATCGAGGTCGCATCCGCCAGCCCGCGCCCCGCAATGTCAAAGGCGGTGCCATGGTCCGGCGATGTGCGCACAAAGGGCAGACCCAGCGTCACGTTCACCCCCCCGGCAAAGTCGATGGTCTTGATCGGGATCAGCGCCTGGTCGTGATACATGCAGACCGCCGCGTCATAGCGCGCCCGGGCGGCCGGGTGGAACATCGTGTCGGCGGGCAGGGGGCCGGTGATGTCGCAACCCTCGGCGCGAAACCCCTCGACCACCGCGGCGACAAAGGCGATCTCCTCGCGCCCCATCGCGCCGCCTTCGCCGGCATGCGGGTTCAGCCCCGCCACGGCGATGCGCGGGGCAGGCAGGCCAAAGTCGCGCATCAGCGCGGCCCGCGTGATGGCGATGGTCCGGTGCAGCAGGTCCGGCGTGAGGGTTGTCGGCACCTCGGCCAGCGGGATGTGGATCGTGGCAGGCACCACGCGCAGGCTGTCGCAGGCGAGCATCATCACCACGTCACAGCCCCCCGCCAGATGCGCGAGGTATTCGGTATGGCCCGGAAAGGCGAAACCCGCGCCCGTCTTGAGCGCTGCCTTGTTGATCGGCGCGGTGCAGAGCGCGCGCGCCGCACCGCGCGTCACGAGGTCCACACCGGTCGCAATCGCCTCGATTACATGGCGGGCATGGGCGGGGTCAGGCCGCCCCGGCACCGCAGCCGGGCCGAAATCGCGCGCCAGCACCGGCAGGGCCTCTGCCGCCACATCCCGCGCTTCGGCCGGGTCGGCCACCCTGACACAGGGCGTGCCGGCCGGCAGATGCGCCGGGTCGCCGATCCAGACAAAGGGCAGGCTGCCGCGCAGGAGCGCCCAGGCCCTGGCCGCGACCTCGGGGCCGATGCCCGCAGGCTCGCCGCAACTGACCGCAATCACCATGCGCCTGTCACGGCCGGGTGATGACGGCGGCCGCGCGCAGGTCGGCCAGCAGCGCATCGGCATAGCCGGCCAGCCGCTGGCTGCGCAGCTCGGCGCGCACCGCCTCGCGGTCCACACCCTCGGCCGCCACCGGCGTGCGGCCACACATCATCAGGAACACCAGCGTCGCGCCGTTCGCGCGGGTCAGGACATGGGACACCTCGCCGGGGTCGAGCTTGGCCAGTTCCATCGCGACATCCTGCGGGATCTGCTCGGGCGGCAGGTTCACGCGCTCGAGCACCTCGACCGGCAGGCCATGGGCCTCGCCATAAAGGTCGTCGCAGGTGTCAACCCGGGCGGCCAGCGCGGTGGCCTCGCGCAGCGCGCTCTCGGACAGCCCGCCCGCGATAAGGAAGGCTGCATAGTCGATCAGCGCCGGCGCCACGGTCGCGCGCGGCACCTCGCGGACGCCGCGCATCTGGAACAGCGCCACACCGTTCTCGATCGGGATCGGCGCGGTCACCTGACCCGGTGCCAGCGCCAGCAGCAACGGGCGCAACCCGGCGGGAAAGTTGCCCACAGGCACCCAATCGAGCCGCCCGCCATTGGCCCGCGAGGGCAGGGCCGACACCCGCCGCGCCTCGGCCTCGAAGGCGGCGGTGGAGGTGAGCTGCGAAATCCGCGTCGCGGTGGCCAGTGCCTGCGCGGCCTGCGGCGGCGGCGCGGGGATGATGATCTCGGACAGCAGCACCTCGAGCCCGCTCGCCCCGCTGCCCGCCTGACCCAGCGCCAGATCGACCTCGGCTTCGGTCACCTCGGTGCGGCTGCCAAAGCGCGAGCGGACAAAGTCGCGCCAGCTGACCCCGGCGCGCACGAAATCGCGCAGCGTGGCCTCCTCGATGCCGTTCTGATTGAGCACCGCCACGAATTGCTCGAGCGACAGGTTCGCGCGCCCGGCGAAATCCTGCATCGCGGTGAGCAGCCCTTCGTCGGTCAGCCGCAGCCCGGCGCGATCGAGCTCCTGAAGCTTGAGCCGGTCGTCGATCAGCTGTTCCAGCGCCAGCCTGGGCAGGTCGCCCGGCGTGCGGAAAACCCCCAGCAGCGCCACGCGCTGGTCGATCTCGTAGCGGGTGATGGCACTGTCATTGACCGTGACCACGGGCGAGAACATGCCCTGTGCCGCGGCAACAAACGGGGCACAGGCAAGGCCCAGGATCAGCACGATCCGCTTGGCGATTGGTCTCATTGGTCGCATCCTGCCCTGGTTCCCCGTCCTGATCCCATTTTGCCCGCCACCCTCAGTTGCGGCAAGAGCCCGGTTGCGCCCGCGACGCGCGCCCGGCCGAAAACCCGGTGAGGTTGACCGCCAGATCGAAGTCCGTCGAAGGCTCCACCACCGTGCTCGAGGTGTAGCGGCGCCCGATCGAAAGGTCCACCGTCACGCATTCACTGCGCCAGCCCAGGCCGATCCCCGCACGGGCCGGCCGGTCAGCCACGATGTCATAGCGGCCATCCGCGCTGATCTTCCATCGGGTGTCGATCGCATAGGCCGCGTCGAGCGTCCATTCCGAGATCGGTGCGCCGCGCGCCTCGTCCGCGTCGGCGGGCAGCCAGACATAGGCCGCCCCGAGCGTCAGCCGGTCATTGGCCCAGGCGAGCCGGGCATCGGTCTTGCCGAAATCGAGCCCGTCATCGAACAGGCTGCGCGCGCGCAGGGCAAAGCCGCCCGGCAGGTCGATCTGCCCCGCGATGAGCCAGTCCGACGTGGTTCCGTCAAGGCCCGAGGCGGCGGAAAAGCCGCTTTCGGCCTCTGCGGCAAAGACCCGCCCCAGCGTCAGCGTGCCATAGGCGCCCTGCGGCCCCATCCGCGTCCAGCGCAGCCCGGCCGCCGCGCGCCAGCCCTGTGAGGCGGCATCCTGACCGGGGAAATAGGACAGCGACAGCAGATTGGCCTCATCGAACTCGATCAGCGCCGAATCCTCGTTGGGCAGGCGCGCGCCCCGGACCGCGGCCCAGCCGAGTGCGACCTGCGGCTCGATGACATGCGTGGCACCGCCCGGAAACTGCCGCATCAGCGGCCACCGCAGGGTGACGCTGGTGGCCGGGCGCAGGCGCAGGCTCTGGCGCGCATAGGTCGGGTCGTCAGCGACCACGAAACTGTCGAGCCCGACCCCCGCGCGCAGCCCCACCAGAATGCCCGGCCCCGTCACCCAGTCGCGCCGCCAGACAGCCCCGAGCCCCAGCCGCCCCAAGTCGCGGCCAGCATCGCCCGGCGTATCGACCGTCCGCCAGAAGGCATCGCCATCCACCCGCAGATCGAGCGTGCCGCCCGGCCGCTCGGGGTAGAACCGCCGTTCATAGGCGACCTCGGCGAGCAGCGGCGGCAGCGTCGCGTCCGTCTCGCCGGCGCGCAGGCTGTCATAGCCCGCGATCCGCGCCATCAGCAGGTCATCCGCGCGCACCCGCGTCAGCAGGACCGAGGAGGTCAGCCGGTCCTTGTCCGAATAGCCGTAGTCGAGCAGATAGGCGGGGTCGCTCGCCGTTTCGGTGGCAAAGTCGAGCCGGAAATCGCGGCCGAGGTCAAACGCGCCCTCGGCAAAGACATAGCTGCGCTCACCGCCCGGGCGGATGCTGTCGCGCGTCAGGGCCCCGCGCAGAATGATGTCGCCATTGGCAAAGGCCTGCCGGTAGCGCGCCTCGATCGTGCGGGTGGCGGGCGAGACATAGGGCGTCAGCGTCAGGTCGCGGTGGTCGCCCAGACGGATGAAATAGGGCAGCTTGACCCCGAGGCCAAGCTGGTCGGTGGTGCGGACGCGCGGGATCAGCAGGCCCGTCGCGCGGGTCAGCGTCGGGTCGGGCAGGCGCATCTGCGGCACCCAGAGCACCGGCACGCCCGCCACGCGCAACGTGGCATTGTCGAAATAAAGCTGCTGCGCGACGCTGTCATGCACCACGCGCCGCGCGCGGATCTCCCACAGCGGCGGACGGCCGGCGCAGACATGGCAGGAGGTCGCGGCGACCTGGCTCAATTGGCTGTAGCGCCCCTCGACCCGGTCGATCCGGTTGGCGGCCAGTTGCAACTGCTGGTCCAGCACCAGCCGCGCCCCGCGCAACAGCCCGTTCTGCAACCGCGGGTCAAGCGACGCGCTGTCGGCGGCAAGGATCGTGCCGTCCGCGGCGCGGATCAGGATCGGGCCGGTGATCGTCAGCCGGTCGGCGGCCGCGTCATAGCTCACGGCCGCGGCGGTCAGCCGGGTGCCATCATAGAACACCTCGACATTGCCCGCCGCCGTCAGCCGTGCGCCGTTCGGCCCCGGGGGCGCGACCTCGAGGCTGTCGGCCACCAGCGTCGCGACACCCTGCGCCGGGGCAAGCGTGGGCAGCAGCAGCAGCAGAGCAAACAGGGTCATCAGAAGGGCGCGCATCAGCCATCCTCGAGGTGAAGCAGGAGACCCAGCGACAGTCCGATGGCCGCCAGCGGCGGTGCCCAGGCCGCCAGCGCGGCGGGGATCTGGCCGCTCTCGCCCAGGATCTGCGCGAAATTGCGCAGGAAATACAGGCCAAAGCTGAGCAGCACCGCCGCGAGCACCATCATCCCGGTGCGCCCGCCCCGCTGGTGGCGCATGGTAAAGCCCGCCGCGATCAGCACCATGGCGACAAGGAACACCGGCATCGCCAGTTCCATCTGCAAAAAGACCTGATGACGCCGCGCGGAAAACCCGGCCGCCTGCAACCGCTCGATAAAGCGGGGCAATTCCCAGATCGGGATCGAGGAGGGCGTGCCGAAACTGTCGCGGATCTGGTCCGGCGTCAGGGTCGAGCGCACTTCGAAGGTCGCATGATGCTCGGCCATGGCCTCGGGGTTGTCGGTGCCTGCAAGCGGCCAGACCTTGGCCTCGGTCAGCGCCCAGGCGCCGCGGGTGAGCAGCGCCGCTGCCGCTTCGATCCGCCGCGCGGGCGTGCCGTCGGGCGCAAAGGTGATAAAGCTCACATCCTGCAAGGCGGTGCCGTCGAGGTTGGCCCGGCCGGCGCGGATCACCGTCTGGCTGCGGTCGCTGCCCTGACGCAACCACAAGCCGTCATTGGCGATCGACAGCACCGAGGCATGGCCCGACAGGTTCCCCGCCCGCGCCTCGTATTCCTTGGAGGTGGCGGCGACGATCGGGTTCATCACGGCGACCGAAACGACCCCGATGGCGAGCGCCACGGCGACAGGCGCCAGCAGCGCCCGCAGCGCCGACCGGCCTGCGGCGCGTGTCACCACAAGCTCGGACGACCGCGCCAGCGCCAGAAACAGCGCGATGGCCGCGATGATCATGATCAGCGGCAGGATCCGGTAGAGGCCCTGCGGCACGTTGAGCAGCGTCAGCCCGATGATCTGCGCCAGCGGCGCCCCGGCAAAGCGGCGCACCTGATCGATCAGGTCGATGAACACCAGCATGGCAAAGAACACGGACAGCACGCCCAGAAAGGTGGCGAAGAACCGCCGCGCGAAATAGCGGTGCAGGATCATGCCGCAGCCCCGGTGGCCGCGCCTGCCCGGGGACGGCGGCGCAGCAGATAGGGCCGTGTCGCCCAGAACAGCAGGAACCAGATCATGCCGATGCCTACCAGCGCAGGCAGGTAGGTGACGGGCCAGAGCCGCGCCACATCGCGCACGACCGCCACCGACAGCGTCTCGACCATCTTGACCACGATCACCAGAAAGATCGCGCCGACGACCTGTTTCCAGACGCCAAACCGGCTGAACCCGCCCGTCAGCAGCGTGGCAAAGCCGATCAGCGCAGCCACAGTGGCGAGGATCGCCTCGCTGAAACGGCCATGCCCCTCGACGATCAGCGCGCCTTCGGATTTGCGCGTCTCGGCGATGATGGCGGGCGTGGGAAAGAGCAGCTCGCGGGTGGACAGCTCGCGCGAGCTGCGCCGCGTGGTGTCGGGCAGGCGCACCATCGCGCCGATGTCATAGGCCAGTTCGTCAAAGCGGGTGGTGATCAGGCTATTGCCCTCGCGCCGCAGCGTCTGCGCCAGCCCGTCGATCATCACCAGTTGCGGCCCGCTCTCGCCGCGCAGCAGATAGGCGCTGGCTGCGGTATAGGTCACGCTGTCGCGGGCAGAGCGGGTGTCGGACAGAAAGATATCGCGCAATTCGCCCTGCGGCGAGATTTCGCGGATATAGAAGGTGATGCCGTCGGTGGGGGCAAGGAACTGCCCCTCGCGCAAGAGCCGCGCGGTGGCGTTCTGCGCGATCTCGGCCTGCCGCAGGTTCAGCCGCGCCGCGCTCAGCGGCGCGATGACATGGGTGAGCACCGACATCAGGAGCGTGACGATCAGCCCAAAGACGAGCACCGGCCGCGCGAGGCGAAAGGCCGAATAGCCGGTCGCCTGCACCACGATCAATTCTGATTCCGCCGTCATCCGGTTGGTGACGTAAAGGCTCGCCGCAAAGGCCGCGAGCGGCAGCACGATGCGGATGATATTGGGCAGCGACAGCGCCGTGAATTCAAGAAACACACCCGCCGACTGGCCATCCGCGATCAACTGGTCAAACAGCACCACGGCCCGGTTGATCCAGTAGACCATCACCAGCACCAGCGCGAAAAAGCCGAACAGCACCATCAGCTGTGACAGCATGTAGCGGTCGAATCGTGCCACGCCGCGCGTCCTTTGCCCTTGCCCCGTGTTGCGGTTGCCGGAAACTAGCCGATCGGCGCGGGGGATTGAACCGGTATCTGGCCTTCCGTCCCGGCCGGGTCTAGCTATGGAGCGACCAGCCAGAGGAGAGAGACAGATGACCGACGTCGCGCAGATCGCCTTTCGGGACATGGACATGGGCGCAGTGGCACAGGCCACGGGGCGTGTCGCGGTCCTTGTCCCCGAGGATGGCCGCCTCGACCCGGCCGCGCGGCGCATCAATGTCCTGACCCGCAAGGCGCTGGCACGCCTCACCGAGAGCGCGCGCTGGCGCGACTGCGCGCCGGGCGATCTGGTCGAGCTGGCCTTTCCCGCCGGCCTCGCCGCCGAGGCGCTGCTGGTGGTCAAGCTGCCGCGCAAGCCCACGGTGGCACAGGCGCGCAAGGCGGGCGCGGCGCTGGCGCGCGCGCGCGGCACCGGCGCGCTGCTGGTGGCCGGAGGCGCCGCGGCGCGGCCCGAAGACATCGCGCTCGGCCTCGCATTGCGCGGCTACGCCTTTCGCGCGCACAAGACCGGGGCCGCGGCCGATACGCCGCCGCCGCCGGCCGGCCCCGTCATCTTCATGACGGCCGCGCCCGAGGCGGCGGCGCGGCTGTCCGGGCCGCTGGCGGCGCTGTGCGAAGGGGTGTTCTTTACCCGCGATCTGGTCAACGAACCCGCCAATATCCTGACGACCGATGATTTTGCCGCGCGCCTTGCCGCGATGCAGGACATCGGCCTCGATGTCGAGATCCTCGAAGAGGCCGACCTCGCCCGCCTCGGCATGGGCGCGCTGCTGGCGGTGGGGCAGGGCTCGCCCAGCCCGACCAAGGTCGTGGTGATGCACTGGCGCGGGGCCGGCGATGACAGGGCGCCGCTGGCGCTGGTCGGCAAGGGCGTCGTGTTCGACACCGGCGGCATCTCGCTCAAGCAGCCGGGCGGGATGGAAGAGATGACCATGGATATGGGCGGCGCCGGCGTCGTGGCGGGTGTGATGCGCACCCTGGCGCTGCGCCGGGCGCGGGCCAATGTCGTGGGGCTGGTCGGCCTGGTCGAAAACATGCCCTCGGGCACCGCGACCCGCCCCGGCGACGTGGTGCGCACGATGAAGGGCGACACGGTCGAGGTGATCAACACCGACGCCGAGGGGCGCCTCGTGCTGGCCGATGTGATGTGGTATGCGCAGGACCGCTTCCAGCCCGCCGCGATGATCAACCTCGCCACGCTGACCGGTGCCATCATCGTGGCGCTGGGGCACGAGAATGCGGGGCTCTTTTCCAACGACGATGCGCTGGCGGGCGCGGTGCTCGGCGCTGCCGCGGCCGAGGGCGAGGGCGCCTGGCGCATGCCGATGGGGCAGGGCTATGACGACGCGCTGAAAAGCCGGATCGCCGACATGAAGAACGTGGGCGGCCGCGACGGTGGCGCGATCATCGCCGCGCAGTTCCTGCGCCGCTTCGTGCGCGCCGATGTGCCCTGGTGCCACCTCGACATCGCCGGCACGGCGCTGCTGAAATCCGACAGCACGCTGGCGCCCAAGGGGGCGACAGGCTGGGGCGTGATGACGCTCAACCGGCTGATCGCGGACCGCTACGAGGGCTGACGTCTGATGGGCGAGGTGCATTTCTACCACCTGACCCGGACCCCGCGCGAGGCGGTGCTGCCGGTGCTGATCGCGCGCGCCCGCGATGCCGGCTGGCGGGTCGAGGTCCGCGGCACCGGGAATGCGGCGATGCAAGAGCTGGACATGGCGCTCTGGCGCGGCCCGGATGACGCCTTCCTGCCGCACGGCCTGTGCGGCGGGCCGCATGATGCGTTGCAGCCGGTGCTGCTCACGGCGGCGGGGCAGGCCCCGGCCCCGCCCTGCGACTGCGTGCTGACCATCGACGGCGCCGCGATCACCCCGGCCGAAATCGCGGACCGCGCCCGCGTCTGCATCCTGTTCGACGGTGGCGATCCGGCAATGCTGGCGCAATCGCGTGCGCTATGGAAAGCCTGCGTCGCGGCCGGTTGCGTCGCGAAATACTGGAGCCAGGAAAGCGGCCGCTGGGAGATGAAGGCCCAGGCGGGCCAGCCCGCCCCGCAATGATCGCGCCCGCCTAGCGCGTCAGGATCATCTGCCCGTCCGCGATCTCGATCCGGCCAAAGAGCCGCAGATAGCCCATGCCCAGCAACGATCCCTCCATCGCGCCATCCGTCACGACCGCCCGCAGACCGCGATCGGTGAACGGTCCCAGCCCGACAGTGTCGAGCCGCACCGTGGCGGTGCGCACCGTCCCGTTTGCGGTCTGCGCCGTGCCCAGATAGGCCAGCCCGCCGGGGTCCAGCCCGACGCGCGCCGCATCCCTCCGGCTCAGCACCAGGTCGGTGGCCCCGGTATCGACGACAAGGCGCAGTGGCACCCCGTTGATCTCGAGCGTGACATGGTAATGCCCGTCCGGCCCGCGCGGGATCACGATGCGCCCATCCTCGACCACCGCCTGCCGCGGTGCCACATCGCGGCGGATATCGCCCCAGAGGCCTGCCGCCGCAATCGCGCCGACAAAGATCAGCCCCCAGATTGCCGCCTGCTGCGCCACGCGGTCCAGATTGTCACGGTTATGCACGAGGTACGACCCCGCGATGGCCACAGCCAGCAGGCCCAGATAGGCAATCCGCGCGATGTCATCCCCACTCATGCGAGGGGATATAAGGCTCAGCCCGAGAAACCGAAAGAGCGCAGACCGTCGAGGATGAATTGCACCGCCAGCGCGGCCAGAAGCATGCCGAGGATCCGCGTGACCACGTTGATCCCCACCTTGCCCAGGATCCGCTCGATCGTGCCCGAGGCGAGAAAGAACAGGAACACAATGATCAGATTGGCCGCCATCACGGCGGTGATCGCGGCAAAATCAGCCGCCGATGTGGCCTGTCCCGCCAGCAGGATGATCGTGGTGATCAGCCCCGGCCCGACAATGAGCGGGATCGCGAGAGGGAACACCGACGGGTCATGGCCCGGGTCCGCGCCCTCGTCGGCATTGCCCTTGCGCCGGGTCTGGCGCCGCTCGAACAGCATGTCGAGCGCCGTGATGAACAAAAGCACCCCGCCCGCGATGCGGAACGCCGGCATCGAGATCCCGATAAAGCGCAGCACCGCCTCGCCCAGAAACAGAAACAGCAGCATCAGCACGCCCGCGACCAGACAGGCGCGCAGCCCGATCGCGCGCCGCTGCGCCGCGCCCATCCCCTGCGTCAGCGCGATATAGAGCGGCGCCAGCCCCGGCGGGTCGATGATGATGAAGATGGTGGTGAAGGCCGCGATCAGGGCCGGCAGTTCGGTCATCGCGCTCCCCTGTGCGGCCGCGACACGCGGTGGTCACCGCCAGATGCCTCCGGCCCGCTTATCTGACGCAAGTTCACGCCCTGGGGCAACCCTGCCTGTCATCTTTTGGCCGGAAATATCCTCGGGGGGTGAATGGGCCGCAGGCCCAGAGGGGGGCAGACAGCCCCCCTTCGGATCGCGGCCGTCAGGCCGCGACCTCGGATCGTGGCTGTCAGGCCGTGTCTTCGGGCCGCGACATCCGGCAGCACTCAGGCCGCGACCGCCTGGTCGAGCTTGTCCTGCGCCGCGACCCAGAGCGCCTCGGCGCGCTCCAGCGCCTCCATCACTTCGGCATATTTGCGGTTCCAGGTTTCCAGCTCGCCCTTGCGCGCATCCTCATAGAGCGCCGGGTCGGACAGCTTTTTCGCCAGCTTGTCGCGCATGTCGTTGATCTTGGCCACACGCTCCTCGCATTTGCGGACCTCGGCGCGCAGCGCCATCACCGCTTCGCGCGTCGGGCGAACCACCTTCTCGACCGGTTTCGCCTTTTCCACCGGTTTGTCGGGCGTCACCAGCATCCGCCGGTAGGCATCCAGGTCGTCCTCATAGGGCGTGACCCGCCCGCCTTTGACCAGCCAGAGCCGGTCGGCCACCATCGACAGCAGATGCATGTCGTGGCTCACCAGGATCACCGCGCCGGTATAGGCGGTCAGCGCCTCGACCAGCGCCTCGCGGCTTTCGATGTCGAGGTGGTTGGTGGGCTCGTCGAGGATCAGCAGATGCGGCGCGTTGAGCGTCGCGAGCAGGAGCGACAGCCGCGCCTTCTGCCCGCCCGACAGCCGGCCGACCTCGGTTTCGGCCTGCGCCGCCATCAGGCCGAACCCCGCAAGCCGCGCGCGCAGCCGCGCCTGCCCCTCTTCGGCCCGCTCGCGCAGCAGGTGTTGCAGCGGCGTCTCCTCCACCCGCAACTCGTCCACCTGGTGCTGCGCGAAAAAGCCGATGCGCAGCTTGGACGACGCCACCATCTTGCCGCGCGCCACGTCGAGCCGGCCCGAGAGCATCTTGGACAGCGTCGATTTGCCCTCGCCGTTGCGGCCCAGAAGCGCGATGCGGTCGTCCTGGTCGATGCGCAGGTTCAGGCTGTGCAGGATGATCTGGTTGCCATAGCCCACCGCCACATCCTCGGTGGCGATGATCGGCGGCGACAGCTCTTCGGGTGAGGGAAAGGTAAAGACCGTGCGCGCCGCATCCTCGGGCACGCGGATCGTCTCCATCTTCTCCAGCATCTTGACCCGGCTCTGCGCCTGCTTGGCCTTTGACGCCTTGGCCTTGAACCGGTCCACAAAGGCTTGCAGATGCGCGCGTTTCGCGTCCTGCTTCTTGGCCGAGGACACCAGCAGCGCGCGCTGTTCGGCCCGCGCGCGGGCAAAGGCGTCGTAGTTGCCCGACCAGTAGGTCAGCTTGCGGTTTTCCAGGTGCAGGATGCCGCCGACCGAGCGGTTGAGCAGCTCGCGGTCGTGGCTCACGATCACCACGGTATGCGGATACTTGACCAGATAGGCCTCGAGCCAGAGCGCGCCCTCGAGGTCGAGGTAGTTCGTCGGCTCGTCGAGCAGCAACAGGTCGGGCTCCGAGAACAGCACCGCCGCCAGCGCCACGCGCATCCGCCAGCCACCCGAGAAGGCCGAGCAGGGCATCCGCTGCTCTTCGTCGGTAAAGCCGAGCCCCTTGAGGATCGCGCTCGCGCGCCCCTCGGCAGACCAGGCGTCGATATCGGCAAGCCGGGTCTGGATGTCGGCGATGCGATGTGCGTCGGTGGCGGTCTCGGCTTCGGCCAGAAGCGCGGTGCGCTCCACATCGGCAACCAGCACGGTGTCGAGCAGCGACACCTCGTTGCCCGGCACCTCCTGGCTGACCCCGCCGATGCGCGACAGGCGCGGCAGCTCGATCGTGCCGGTGTCGAGCGTGAGCTCGCCGCGGATCAGGCGAAAGAGCGTGGTCTTGCCGGTGCCGTTGCGCCCCACGAGGCCCACCTTGTGGCCGGCGGGAATGACGGCGGTCGCGCCCTCGAACAGGGGACGTCCTTCGACGGAATAGCTTATGTCGGTGATGCGCAGCATGGGCGCCCTTTGCCAGCCAGGGCGGGGGGCGTCAATCGCCCGCGGCAGCGCGGCGGTGTCTTTTCTCTGTCAACACGCCGTGCTAGGGGCGCGCCTATGCAATCACCGGGGCGCGATGCCCCCGATCAAACCCTGACCACAAGAGGCACAACATGGCACTCCAGCGCACCCTTTCGATCATCAAGCCCGACGCGACGCGGCGCAACCTCACCGGCAAGATCAATGCCAAGTTCGAGGATGCCGGCCTGCGCATCGTCGCGCAAAAGCGCATCCAGCTCACCGTCGATCAGGCCGGGATGTTCTACGACGTGCACCGCGCGCGGCCGTTCTTTGGCGAACTGACCGAATTCATGGCCTCGGGCCCGGTCGTGGTGCAGGTTCTCGAAGGCGAGGATGCGGTCGTCAAGAACCGCGAAGTCATGGGCGCGACCAACCCCAAGGATGCGGCCCCCGGCACCATCCGCGCCGAATTCGCCGAGTCGGTCGGTGAAAACTCGGTCCACGGGTCGGATGCACCGGAAACCGCGGCGCAGGAAATCGCCTTCTTCTTTTCCGGTCTCGAACTGGTCGGCTGATCCTGCCGCGCCAACATGCTGACACGCTGACACGCTGACACGCTGACAGTGGCGCCCGCCCCTTTGCCTGGGGCGGGCGTCTTGCGTTTCGGTCAGGTCGTCAGGGGGGCGCCGCCGTGGCGCAGGCCGGACAGCGACCAGTCACGCCGGGCGGTGAGGGTCGCGGCAAAGCTGTCCCATTCATCGCCGAAACTGTCGTCGAGCCAATGTGCCAGAGCCAGCCGCGGCGCGAGGTCGTCCTGCGTGAGCTGGCTGTCGATGCGGCACTGACCGTCCTCCTCCTGCGTGAGGCGGATCTCCATCACCGCATCATCGCTGAGCGCCCCCTCCGCGCGTTCCAGATGGTAGCGGCAATGATGCGGCGCATCCTGATCGAGGATGGTCATGGTCATTTCGTCATGCAGACCGTTGCTGCCGCGAAAGCGCAGATAGACCGTCATCGCGTCGTCGGGGTCGCTGTCGTAATCGGTCAGGGTGCCGGTCCAGTGATCGTCGGGATGGCCTTCGCCGGGGATCAGCACCGGCCAGATCTGGGCCGGCGTGCCTGTCACGCAGGCCTGACGGCGGCTCTGCACCCGCAGGCGCAGGCGGCCGACATCGCTCCAGCGGCCATGGATCAGGTAATGGGCCAGAACGGCCCAGGCCGAGACCGCAATGGGCAGCAGGGCCGGGGGCATCTGCATGGGCGGCAGGGTCATCAGCGCGGCAGGGATCGCGCCCAGGGCCAGGCTTTCGGCCCAGTGGCGGCGGTGCGGCACCAGCCCCACCAGGACCGCCGCCAGAACGACGCCACCCGCACCCGCCATCAGCGTCACCGGCGTCAGCCCCTCCATCACCAGGGCGGCCATGAGCGCGCCCGCCCCGAGCAGGATGATCCGGCGGCGTTGGCGATAAAGGCGTTTCAGCATGGCCGTGACTGTCCTCGAAAGGCGCAACCTGTGCGGATTTTGAAGAGAGTTGCAGGCAAATGGGTGTGGAATATGACCGTCAGGCGGCAGGGTCGCGGCAATTGGCGCGATAAGTTGCTTGCAGGCCAATGCCCGCGCAGGCATGGTCGGCGGAAAACAGGGCGCTTGAAACCTTGGCGCAGGCGCCCAATATCTAGCAGTCTGAACCGGAAGCGGAACTAGGGTTGCCTCGTGCAGGGACCGCGCCGCTTGCCAAGCATAAGGATACGACCATGCAAGAGCCCCTGAGCCACTCCTACCCGGTGCTGCCGCTGCGCGACATCGTGGTGTTTCCGCACATGATCGTGCCCTTGTTCGTTGGCCGCGAAAAGTCGGTTCGCGCGCTCGAGGATGTGATGGCGGACGACAAGCAGATCCTGCTGTCCAGCCAGATCGACCCCGGCGTCGATGACCCCGCCACCGACGGCATCTACAAGGCCGGCGTGCTGGCCAATGTGCTGCAACTGCTCAAGCTGCCCGATGGCACGGTCAAGGTGCTGGTCGAGGGCAAGGCGCGGGTGCGCATCACCGAATTCCTCAAGAACGACCGCTTTTTCGAGGCGCGCGCCGAATATCTGACCGAGATGCCGGGCGACGCGGAAATCGTCGAGGCCCTGCTGCGCACCGTCGCGCAGGAATTCGAGCGCTATTCCAAGATCAAGAAGAACATCCCCGAAGAGGCGCTCGCCGCCGTGATCGAGGCGACCGAGCCGGCCAAGCTGGCCGACCTCGTCGCCGGCCATCTGGGGATCGAGGTCAAGCAGAAGCAGGACCTGCTCGAGACGCTCTCGGTCGCGGAGCGGCTGGAAAAGGTCTATGGCCTGATGCAGGGCGAGATGTCGGTGCTTCAGGTCGAGAAAAAGATCAAGACCCGCGTGAAGAGCCAGATGGAGCGCACGCAGCGCGAATATTACCTCAACGAGCAGATGAAGGCGATCCAGCGCGAGCTGGGCGATGGCGAGGACGGCGCCAATGAGGTGGCCGAGATCGAAGCGCGCATCGCCGCGACCAAGCTGAGCAAGGAAGCCCGCGAAAAGGCCGAAGGCGAGCTGAAAAAGCTCAAGTCGATGAGCCCGATGAGCGCCGAGGCCACGGTCGTGCGCAACTATCTCGACTGGATCCTCTGCCTGCCCTGGGGCGTGAAATCGCGCACCAAGAAGGACCTGCGCCTGGCGCAAAAGGTGCTCGACGACGACCATTACGGGCTGGAAAAGGTCAAGGAACGGATCGTCGAATACCTCGCCGTGCAGCAGCGCTCGGCCAAACTCAAGGGGCCGATCATGTGCCTCGTGGGGCCGCCGGGCGTGGGCAAGACGAGCCTGGGCAAATCGGTCGCCAAGGCCACGGGGCGCGAATTCATCCGCATCAGCCTCGGCGGTGTGCGTGACGAGAGCGAGATCCGGGGTCACAGACGGACCTATATCGGCTCGATGCCGGGCAAGATCATCCAGGCCCTGAAAAAGGCCAAGACGACCAACCCGCTGATCCTGCTCGATGAAATCGACAAGATGGGCCAGGATTTCCGCGGCGACCCGGCGTCGGCGATGCTCGAGGTGCTCGACCCGGAACAGAACGCGACCTTCGTGGACCATTACCTCGAGGTGGAATACGACCTGTCGAATGTGATGTTCCTGACGACGGCCAACAGCTACAACATGCCCGGCCCGCTTCTCGACCGGATGGAGATCATCAGCCTCGCGGGCTACACCGAGGATGAAAAGCGCGAGATCGCGCGCCATCACCTGCTGCCCAAGGTGCTGAAAAACCACGGATTGCGGGCCAGGGAATTCACCATCGACGATGCCGCGCTCACCGAGATGGTGCGCGTCTATACCCGCGAAGCGGGCGTGCGGAACCTCGAGCGCGAACTGGCCAAGATCGCCCGCAAGGCGGTCACACGGATCGTGCGCAAGGAGGTCGAGACGGTCGAGGTCACGCCGGCGACGCTGGCCGATTATCTGGGCGTGCCCAAGCACCGCTACGGCCTGGCCGAACAGGACGACCAGATCGGCGTGGTCACCGGCCTCGCCTGGACCAGCGTCGGCGGTGAATTGCTGCCGATCGAGGCGCTGCGCCTGCCGGGCAAGGGCCGGATGAAGACCACCGGCAAGCTCGGCGACGTGATGAAGGAAAGCATCGACGCGGCCTCGTCCTACGTCCGCTCCATCAGCCCGCAGATCGGGGTGAAGCCGCCCCGCTTTGACAAGATCGACATCCACGTCCACGTGCCCGATGGCGCCACGCCCAAGGACGGACCGTCCGCGGGCCTTGCCATGGTGACATCCATCGTGTCGGTGCTGACCCAGATCCCGGTGCGCCGCGACATCGCCATGACCGGCGAAGTGTCGTTGCGCGGCAATGCGATGCCGATCGGCGGGCTCAAGGAGAAACTGCTCGCCGCGCTGCGGGGCGGGATCAAGACGGTGCTGATCCCCGAGGAGAACGAAAAGGACCTCCCCGAGATCCCGGACAATGTGAAGGAGGGGCTCACGATCATCCCGGTCAAGCATGTGTCCGAGGTGCTGCGCCACGCGCTGGTGCGCCAGCCCGAGCCCATCGTCTGGGACGAGGAGGCCGAGGAAGCCGCCGCTGCCGCCAAGGCGCGGACCTTGCCCGAGGATGGGGCAGGTGCCACGGCGCATTGAGGCGCCCATGCCGGCCGGATGCACCCGCTGCGGGAGGTCGGATGCCTTCGGCGAGGATATTTGTAGCAAGATGAAGCAGTGGCGCGGGCACCAACCCGCGCCACTTGCGCTTGACGCGCCGAGGCGGGATGGTCGCGTGCGGGATGGTCGCGTGGCAGGGCGCATCGCGCGCCGGGACAAGGGAGGGGAGTGATGGCAGCCAGACCGCGCAAAGGCGCATCGGAAGCGGCAGCGGACGACGCGCCGGAGAGTGCGGTGGCGCCCGAGCCCGCCCCTGTTGGCCGGGTCCAGATCCGCAAAAAGGATTTCGTCGATCGGGTGGCCGACCGCTCTGGTGTGCGCAAGGCCGATACGCGCACGGCGATCGAGGCCGCGCTGGCGCTGATGGCTGAAATGCTGGTCGCGGGCGAGGAGCTGAACCTGCCGCCGCTGGGCAAGCTCAAGGTCACGCGGGTCAAGGACAATCCCCGCGGCAAGGTGTTGATGGTGCGGCTGATGCATCAACCGGCCGCACATGACGAACACGGCACGCGCCCTCTTGCAGAGATGTGACAGGCGCGTTAGAGACCGCGCGCAAGGGTGATTAGCTCAGTGGTAGAGCGCTTCGTTCACATCGAAGATGTCAGGGGTTCGAATCCCTTATCACCCACCATCCTTCCTGTCTGACCTGGCTGGAATGAGGCTGATGCTGCCCCCCCTCTATGTGCTGCGCCACGGCGAGACCGAATGGAACCGGGCCGACCGGATGCAGGGCGGGCTCGATTCCCCGCTTACCCCGCTGGGTCGGGCGCAAGCCTTGGCCATGGGGCGCGCACTGGCTGCGGCGGGCGTGGGTCCGCAGACCCATGATGCGCTGTGCAGCCCGCAGGGGCGCGCCCGCGACACCGCCGCGCTTGCGCTGGGGCCGCTCGGGATGCAGGCGCAGGCGGACAGCCGGCTGCGCGAGATCGCCATGGGGCAATGGGCCGGTCTCGCGCGCAGCGAGATCGCCGCGCGCTGGCCAGGGCCTTCGGATGAAGGTCTGGTCGCATTCTATAGCCGCGCGCCGGAGGGCGAGGGGTTTGTCGCGCTCTGGGCGCGCGTTGGTGCGGTGCTGGCCGAGATCAGGCGGCCGACCGTGATCGTGACCCACGGGATGACGTCGCGCGCCCTGCGCGCCCTTGCCATGGGGCTGGCGCTTGACCGGATCGGCGATCTGCCGGGCGGGCAGGGAATCGTCTTTGAAATCCGCGACGGGGTCAGCCGGATCTTGCCGGTCGACGGCTTGCCACAGCGCGACGCAACGGCTAATGCAGCGACCTGACGGGTCGTTAGCTCAGTTGGTAGAGCGCTTCGTTTACACCGAAGATGTCGGGGGTTCGAGTCCCTCACGACCCACCATCCCGCCATTGCCCACCTTGTGCCGATCATCGCAAGTTTCGCCCGCTTGGCGCTTGACGGGCGCGGACGAGCCGCTTATGACCCCCTCTACGTTCGGTCGCAGGACCAGACGGCAGATGCGCGGTTGTAGCTCAGTCGGTTAGAGTACCGGCCTGTCACGCCGGGGGTCGCGGGTTCGAGCCCCGTCAACCGCGCCATTTGCCATCTTTCTGCCGGACGTGATGCGCGGTTGTAGCTCAGTCGGTTAGAGTACCGGCCTGTCACGCCGGGGGTCGCGGGTTCGAGCCCCGTCAACCGCGCCATTTTCAAATACATTTCGATTTTGTAATTGATTGTCTGTGGTGTCGGGAGTAGACATTTTCTGACATTGGACAAGGCCAAAGCCATGCACCTCCTCGACCAACTGCCCCTGTCGTTCCTCGTGATCGCCGCCCTGACCCTCGGCCTCGCACCATTCTTTCCAGAGCCGCATCTGTGGGAAAAACTCAAACTGCTCTCGGCAGGCAATCTGAGAGCTCCTATCGACATCTTCGATCTGCTGATGCACGCGGCACCCTTTGCGCTGCTGCTGGCCAAGCTGATCCGGATGGCGCTGCTGCGACAGGCGTGATCGCGCGCGGCGCCGTTGCTGCCTCCGGCGGGAGTATTTTGGGCACAGAGAAGTCAAAGCGGTGCGCCCAGCTTCTCTGTGCCAAAAATACTCCCGCCGGAGGCTCCGCTCTCTCAGTTGGCGCTGAGGGCCGACAGGATGCGCGCCCAGCTGCGGATGCCCTTGTGGAACGACCGCAGGTCGTATTTCTCGTTGGGTGAGTGGATCAGGTCGTCGTCCTTGGCAAAGCCGACCAGCATCGCGTCCATCGCCAGGATATCCTTGAAATAGCCCGCGATCGGGATCGAACCGCCAGAGCCGACAAAGGCCGCGGGGCGGGGCCATTCGGCGCTAAGTGCGGCGCGTGCGGCGTCAAAGGCGGGGTTTTCAGTGGACATGGTGCTCGCCGGCGAGGTGCCGTGACCGTGGAAGCTGACGCCGCAATCGGCGGGCAGCATCGCGCGCACCATGGCGCGGAAGCTGTCGCGGATCGCTACGGGGTCCTGTTGGCCCACCAGGCGGAAGCTGATCTTGGCGCGGGCCTGCGAGGGCAGCACCGTCTTGAACCCGTCGCCGGTATAGCCGCCGGTGATGCCATTGACCTCGCAGGTGGGGCGCGCCCAGATCATCTCGAGCACCGAGCGGCCGGCCTCACCGGCGGGCACCGAAAGACCTACGTCGTGCAGGAACGCCTCCGCGTCAAAGCCGAGCCCGTCCCATTGCGCGCGCAGCGCATTGCTGAGTTCGGGCACGCCGTCGTAAAACCCCGGCACCGTCACCCGGCCGCTGTCGTCATGCAGGGCGGCGATGATGCGGGCGAGCACGCGCGCCGGGTTGATCGCGGCGCCGCCGTACATGCCCGAATGCAGGTCCATGCGCGGGCCCGTGATCGTGACCTCTTCGCCCAGCAGGCCGCGCAGCATCGTCGTGATCGCGGGGGTGTCGTGGTCAAAGAGGCCGGTGTCGCAGATCAGCGCGATGTCGGCGGTCAGCTCGGCGGCGTTCTCGCGCATGAAGGGGATGAGCGAGGGCGAGCCGGATTCCTCTTCTCCCTCGAAGAAGAGCGTGATCCGGGCGGGCAGGGTGCCATGCACCGCCTTCCAGGCGCGGCAGGCTTCGACAAAGGTCATCAGCTGGCCCTTGTCGTCAGAGGTGCCGCGGCCGCGGATGACCTCGCCGGCGGGGGTTTTCTCGACCACCGGGTCAAAGGGGTCACGCGCCCACAGGTGCAGCGGATCGACGGGCTGCACGTCGTAATGGCCGTAGAACAGCAGATGCGGACCGCTGTCGCCGGCATGGGCCACGACCATCGGGTGGCCGGCGGTGTCGCGGCGGCTCGCGTCAAAGCCGAGGGTCTGCAGATCGGCCACCAGCCAGTCTGCGGCCGCGACGCAGGCGGCGGCATGGGCCGGGTCGGTCGAGATCGAGGGGATGCGCAACAGGGCCATCAGCCGGTCGAGCGCGGCGGGCAGATCGGCGTCGATACGGGCGAGGACAGGGTCAAGCGTGGCGTTCGCGGTCGGGGCGGTCATGAGGGGACTTTCTTGATCAGGATCAAGGCAAGCATAGGCGCCGCTTGCGACAAGGCCAACAGGCGCCGACGTCCGCATCCGGGTAAAGTCGCAAAGGGCGTCAAAATGTAGCGTGTTGTCAGGCCAGCCCGTGGCCTATATCTACGCCATCCAGCGAAAAGGGACTGCCGCCGTGGACTACAACACTCAGCTCGATGCCGCCATCGGACGTCTGCATGCAGAGGGCCGCTACCGGACCTTCATCGATATCGCGCGGTGCAAGGGGCAGTTTCCGCATGCGGTCTGGCATCGCCCCGACGGGTCCGAACGCCCGGTCACGGTCTGGTGCGGCAATGACTATCTGGGCATGGGCCAGCACCCCGTGGTGCTGGCGGCGATGCACGAGGCGCTCGACGCCACCGGCGCCGGGTCGGGCGGCACGCGCAACATCTCGGGCACCACGGTCTGGCACAAGCGGCTCGAGGCCGAGCTCGCCGATCTGCACGGCAAGGAGGCCGCGCTGCTCTTTACCTCGGCCTATCTCGCCAATGACGCGACGCTCAGCACGCTGCCGCGCCTGTTTCCGGGTCTCATCATCTATTCCGACGCGCTCAACCATGCCTCGATGATCGAGGGGATCCGGCGCAATGGCGGGGAAAAGCGGATCTTCCGGCACAACGACGTGGCCCATCTGCGCGAATTGCTGGCCGCCGATGACCCGGCCGCACCGAAACTCATCGCCTTTGAAAGCGTCTATTCGATGGATGGCGATTTCGGCCCGATCGCAGAGATCGTTTCGCTGGCCGAGGAATTCGGCGCGCTGACCTATATCGACGAGGTGCATGCCGTGGGCATGTATGGCCCCCGCGGTGGCGGCGTGGCCGAGGCGCGGGGCCTGATGGGCCGCATCGACATCATCAACGGCACGCTGGGCAAGGCCTATGGCGTGATGGGTGGCTATATCGCGACCTCTGCCCGGATGGCCGATGCGGTGCGCTCCTATGCGCCGGGGTTCATCTTTACCACCTCGCTGCCGCCCGCCATTGCCGCCGGCGCCGCGGCGTCGGTCGCGCATCTCAAGACCGATCAGGCGCTGCGCGACGCGCATCAGACGCAGGCGCGCATTCTCAAGCTGCGGCTGCGCGGGCTCGGCCTGCCGGTCAGCGACCATGGCAGCCATATCGTGCCGCTGATCGTGGGCGACCCGGTGCATACCAAGATGCTGTCCGACTGGCTGCTCGAGGATTTCGGCATCTACGTGCAGCCGATCAACTTTCCGACCGTTCCGCGCGGGACGGAACGGTTGCGTTTCACGCCCTCGCCGGTGCACGGGCCGCGTGAAATGGATGCATTGATTGGCGCGCTCGACAGCCTGTGGTCGCGATGTGCGCTGAATCGCGCCGAGCTTGTCGGTTAACGTTTTCTGCGGATGCAGCACTTCTGCGTGTATGCTAATCGAAAGTTAGCAACTCCTGTTTTCACGAATCAATGACAGGGGATCGAGGCGCGCAGGCGGGCGACGGGACAGCGGGACGGCAGTATGATCGGGCGAGGCTTCAGGCGCGGTAAACCCGCTGAAGGTGGCGAAGCCAAAGGCTTTGACGCCTTCGAATTGCGGCTGGGCGACCTGATGCGGGGCGAACGCGCGACGCTGGGCAAGAGCCTGCTGGACGTGCAGCGCGAACTCAAGATCAAGGCCGCCTATATCGCGGCCATCGAAAACGCCGATCCCACCGCCTTTGACACGCCCGGCTTTATCGCGGGCTATGTGCGGTCCTATGCGCGCTATCTGAACATGGACCCCGACTGGGCGTTCGAGACCTTCTGCCGCGAAAGCGGGTTCGTGACCGCGCATGGCATGTCCGCCGAGGCGTCGTCGGTCAAAGCGACGCGCGAGGAACGGCTGGCCAGCAGCGGTCTGGGCAAGGATATCTTTGCCTCGCCCTCGACCCCCTTCATTCCCGCGTCCGACCGCTTTTTCAGCGGCCTTGAGCCGCGTGCGCTGGGGTCGGTGGCCGTCTTGCTCATGGTGATCGGCGGCTTGGGCTTTGGCGGCTGGACGATTCTGCAAGAGGTGCAGAAGGTGCAGTTCGCCCCGGTCGAACAAGCGCCGACCGTGCTGGCCGATGTTGATCGGCTGGCCGGGGCGACCCGCGCCGGCAGCATCGCTGGCGGTGATCTGACCGCCTTTGTGGCGCCCGCGCCCGATGCGCTCGACCGGCTCTACCGGCCGCAGGCGCTCGACGTGCCGGTGCTTGTGGCGCGTGATGGCCCGATCGCGACGCTCAATCCCGCGCGCAGCGGGGCCTTCGTGTCGGCAGGTGGCACGATCGATATGGCGGATGGCGGTGGCAACGCCGCGCTCGCCTCGGATATCGATCAGCTTCTGGCCGAAGTGCAGGATGTGCCCGGCGGCGTGCAGGTGACGAACGGGCCGGTCCCGGAACTCCAGATCGTCGCGGTGCGCCCCGCCTGGGTGCGCGTGCGCGGGTCGGATGGCAGCGTGATCTACGAAGGCATCATGAACGCCGGCGACACCTTTGACGTGCCCGTGACCGAAGAACCCGCGACCCTGCGCACGGGCGAATCCGGGGCCGTCTATTTCGCGGTCAATGGCACGCATTACGGCCCGGTCGGCGCACGCGGCATGGTGACGTCGAACGTGGCGCTTTCTGCCGACAGCCTGACGTCCAACTATGCGCTTGCCGATCTGGGCCGCGATGCCGATCTGGCGCAGATCGTCAATGTCGCGCAGGCGCAGACCGGCCAGGTTGCGACCGAATAAACCCGCAGGCCGGTTGCCCTGACCACATTGCGGCCTTAGGTTGCGCGGGAAACGTCAAACAGGTCTTTCCATGTCGCACAACCCGATCCGCCCCTGGCGCAACATCGACCGGCGCAAGTCGCGCCAGATCATGGTGGGGCCTGTGCCCGTGGGCGGCGATGCGCCGATCTCGGTCCAGACGATGACCAACACGCTGACCACCGATGTTGCGGCGACCGTGGCGCAGGTGCAGCGTGCCGCCGATGCGGGGGCCGATATCGTCCGCGTCTCGACGCCTGACGAGGCCAGCACCCGCGCCCTGCGCGACATCGTGCGCGAAAGCCCGGTGCCGATCGTGGCCGACATCCATTTCCATTACAAACGCGCCATCGAGGCCGCCGAGGCCGGCGCCGCCTGCCTGCGCATCAACCCCGGCAATATCGGCGACGCCGCCCGCGTGCGCGAGGTCATCAAGGCCGCGCGCGACCACGGCTGTTCGATCCGCATCGGCGTCAACGCGGGATCGCTGGAAAAGCACCTGCTCGACAAATATGGCGAGCCGTGCCCCGATGCGATGGTGGAAAGCGGGCTCGACCATATCCGCATCCTGCAGGACAACGACTTCCACGATTTCAAGATCAGCGTAAAGGCGTCGGACGTGTTCATGGCCGCCGCTGCCTACCAGCAACTTGCCGACGCGACGGACGCGCCGATCCACCTGGGTATCACCGAGGCGGGCGGTTTTGTCTCGGGCACGATCAAATCCGCCATCGGGCTGGGCCAGCTTTTGTGGATGGGCATCGGCGACACGATCCGGGTGAGCCTCTCGGCCGACCCGGTCGAAGAGGTCAAGGTCGGCTTCGAGATCCTCAAGTCGCTGGGTCTGCGCCACCGTGGCGTCAACATCATCTCTTGCCCGTCCTGCGCGCGGCAGGGGTTCGACGTGATCAAGACGGTCGCGGCGCTGGAAAAACGGCTCGAGCATATCAAGACGCCGATGAGCCTGTCGATCATCGGCTGCGTGGTGAACGGGCCGGGCGAGGCGCTGATGACCGATGTCGGCTTTACCGGGGGCGGGGCAGGGTCCGGCATGGTCTATCTGGCCGGCAAGCAGAGCCACAAGCTGAACAATGACGCGATGATCGAGCACATCGTCGAACAGGTCGAACGCAAGGCCGCCGAAATCGAGGCCGCCGAAATCGAGGCCGCCGAAATCGAGACCGCCGAAATCGAGGCTGCCGCGCGCGCCGCCGCCGTCGAATAGGGCCGGCACCTCACATCTTTTGGCCATAAATATCCATGCGACAGCGCCATCCCGCGCTGCAGCCGGGGCTATTGCCCCCGCAGGTCCGCCACGATCAGCTCCATCTGCGCGAGCGGCACATAGCCGCGCACCATCTGGTCCTCGATCACAAAGGTGGGCGTGCCGCTGATCTGCAGCATCTGTGCCAGTGCCCGGTTCGCCTCGAGCACGGCGGCGACCTCGGGCCCCTCCATCCGCGCCATGATCGGCGCCGCATCGAGGCCAAAGCCGTTGGCCATCCGGCCAAGGCTTTGCGCATTGATCTCGCCTTGCAACTGCATCAGCGCGTCATGCACGCCCTTGTAGGCCTGCTCTCCATGCAACTGCTGCACCGCGACGGCAAATTGCGCGGCCATCACAGACTGCGGGCCAAGGATTGGCAACTCCTTGACGACAAAGCGGATGTTGCCATCAGCGGACAGCAGGTCCTCGACCTCGGGAAAGGCGCGTTTGCAATAGCTGCAGCGGTAATCCATGAATTCGACCATGGTGATGTCGCCCTCGGGGTTGCCGCCGACCCAGGAGAACCCATCGTCGAACAGCGCGCCTGCATTCGCCTGCACCATCGCCTGATCGGCCACCGCCTCGGCCCCGCGCTGGCGGTCCTCGAGCACGGCAATCGCTTCCATCAGCACCTCGGGGTTGTCGAGCAGATAGGCCCGCACCTCGGCCCGAAACGCCGCGCGTTCCGCCTCGGACATCGCCGCGAGGTCGAGCGCCGCGGCAGGCCCCGTCACGAAACCGGCGAGCGAGAGCATCAGGGGCAGGGCGTAACGCAGGGTCATCGGGTCTCTCCACGGGGCGAATGCAATCGCTAATGACCATATTCGGCCGCCCCTGCCAAGAGGCATGCCGCACCGGCCCTGTGTCATGCGGCCGCCAACTGTGCATTGACCTGCGCGCCGTGTCGGGGTCAAACATCTGCAAAACAGAGGGTGGCAGGCGATGCAGGGCGCAAGGCAAAGGGCCGGGGGGCGACGGGGTGTTCGCCAATTCGTGATCGGCCACGCGCTGCTTGTGCTTGCGTTGCTGCTGGTCGCGCCGCGGCCGGCGCTGGCGCAGGACTTTACCGGGTTGGCCCGGCTCGACGTGGCGCAGAGCCAGTTGCGTGACGGGCCGCAGGGCAGGCTCGACCTCACGCTCTACCTCAGCCAGCCGGTGCCCTACCGGGCCTTTACCCTCGACGATCCGCGCCGGCTGGTGATCGATTTCCGCGAGGTGGACTGGCGCGGCGCGACGCGGGCCGCGATGCTGAACGCCGATGGCGCGACCGACCTGCGCTTTGGCGTGCTGCGGCCGGGCTGGTCGCGGATGGTGGTCGATCTGGCCGGGCCGATGCTGCTGGATGCGGCCGGGATGGCGGTGGACAAGGTGACCGGCACCGCGACGCTGCATGTCGTGCTGCGGCCGGCCACCGCCGAAGCCCATGCCGCCGCCGCCGGCGCGCCGCCCGATGCCGGCTGGGACATGCTGGCCGCGCTCGACGTGACCCTGCCCGCGCCGCCACCTGCCGAGGACGGGCCGCTGGTCGTGGTGATCGACCCCGGCCATGGCGGCATCGACCCCGGCGCCGAACGCGACGGCATGGTCGAGGCGCAGGTGATGCTGCAACTGGCGCAGGAGGTGGCCGAGGCGCTGGGGCGTCTGGATGGCATCCGCCCGGTGCTCACGCGGCAGGCCGACATCTTTGTGCCGCTGGCCGACCGCATGACGCTGGCCCGCGCCGCGGGGGCGGATGTGCTGGTCTCGCTGCACGCCGACGCACTTGAGGCCGATCAGGCCTCTGGCGCCTCGGTCTATACGCTCTCGGCCGAGGCGGTCGATCAGGCCAGCGCGCGGATGGCCGAACGCCATGACCGGGGCGATCTTCTGGCGGGCGTGGACCTGAGCGGGCAGGACGACACCGTGGCGATGATCCTGATGGACATGGCCCGGCTCGAGACCGGCCCGCAGGGCGCGCGGTTGGCCGATGCGCTGGTGGCGGGCCTGCGCGACAGCGGCGCGCGGCTCAACTCCCGGCCGCGCCGCGAAGGTCCGCTGGCCGTGCTCAATGCCGCCGATTTCCCATCGGTGCTGGTCGAGGTCGGTTTCCTGTCGAGCGAGCGCGACCGCGCCGCACTCGCCACCCCCGAGGGCCGCGCGCCGCTGGTCGCGGGCATCGTGCTGGCGCTGCAACGCTGGGCGGCCGACGAGGCCGCGCGCGCCGCATTGGTGCGCCAGTAATCCTGTCCGCCGAACCCGGCGCTTTCGTGCCGAAAGGCGCGGATCGGCTTTTGACCCTGCCCGCGTTCATGCCTATATAGAGGCTCTGTCGAGGAACCCGCGCCGCCGTGCTACGCTTTGTCATGTCCTTCTTTGGCGGCATCTTTTCGATGCTGACCCTTGTCCTCACGATGGCCGGCCTCACCGTGGGCGGTGTGATCTACATGTATGGCCGCGACCTGCCCAGCTATGAGGTCCTGTCGCAATACACGCCCAACACCATCAGCCGCATCTATTCGGCCGAAGGCCAGATCATCGACGAATTCGCCACCGAACGGCGCCTCTTCGTGCCGGCCGAGGATATCCCGCAACTGGTCAAGCACGCCTTCATCTCGGCCGAGGACAAGAATTTCTACGAACACAACGGCTTTGACGTGATGGGCATGGGCGCTGCCATCCGCGACGCGGTGCTCTCGCGCGGCGAGAACCTGCGCGGCGCCTCGACCATCACGCAGCAGGTGATGAAGAATTTCCTGCTTGACGGGTCGCGCTCGGCCGAACGCAAGATCCGCGAGATCCTGCTCGCCGTGCGGATCGAAGAGGTGATGGACAAGGAGCGCATCCTCGAGCTTTACCTCAACGAGATCTTTCTCGGGCAGAATTCCTATGGCGTGGCCGCCGCGGCGCAGACCTATTTCAACAAGCCGCTGTCGGACCTGACGGCGGGAGAGGCCGCCTATCTCGCCTCGCTGCCCAAATCGCCCAACAACCGCCACCCGGTGCGCAACCGCGATGTGGCGATCTTCTGGCGCAACAACACGCTGCGCGAGATGTTCGAGAACGGCTATATCGACCGCGCCACCTTTGAGTCCGAAACGGCTGCGCCGCTGCGCACCGTGCAAGGCGGAGAGATCGAAGGGTTCCGCTCGGCGCTGCCGCCGCGCGACTATTTCACCGACGAGATCCGGCGGCAACTGAGCGTCAACTTTGGCGAGGAAGAGTTCTTTTCCGGCGGCCTGTCGATCCGAGCGACGGTGGACCGCGATCTGCAGATCACCGCCGCCCACGCGCTGCAACGCGCGCTGGAACAGTTCGACCGCAGGCTGGGGCGCTGGCGCGGCACCGGCCTGACCATCCCGGTCGAAACGCTGGACGACGAGGCGGCCTGGCGCGCGGCGCTGGCCGGGGTCGGTGTCGCGCGCGACATTTCTCTGGAAAGCCAATGGTTTCCGGCCGTGGTGCTTGAGGTCGGAGAGAACCGGTTGCGCCTCGGCATCGAGGGCGTGGACGAGACCGAGGCCGAGCCCCAGGTCGTGCCGCGAAGTGATTTTGACTGGGCGCGGGGCAGTTTCACCGAAACCTTTGCTCCCGGTCAGGTGGTCCATGTGCGCCGCATGACGGCCGATGCCGACGGGTCCTTCATCCGCTGGACCTTGCGGCAGGTGCCCGAGGTGCAGGGCGGCTTCATGGCGATGGACGTGAACACGGGCCGCGTGCTGGCCATGCAGGGCGGCTTCAGCTACCAGCATTCGGTGTTCAACCGCGCCACGCAGGCGCGCCGGCAGCCGGGATCGGCGTTCAAGCCCTTTGTCTATGCCGCGGCCCTCGACAGCGGCTATTCGCCCGCCACGATCGTGGTGGACGCGCCGATCGAGATCAACACGCCGCAGGGCATCTGGCGGCCGCAGAACGCGTCCAATCAGTTCTATGGGCCCACGCCCCTGCGCACCGGGATCGAACAGTCGCGCAACCTGATGACCATCCGCCTCGCGCAAGAGGTCGGCATGGATGTCGTGGCCGAATATGCCGAACGGTTCGGCGTCTATGACCGGATGAACCAGGTGCTCGCCGCCTCGCTGGGGTCCGAGGAAACGACGCTCTACAAGATGGTGGCCGCCTATGCGATGTTCGCCAATGGCGGCGAACGGGTGGAACCCACGCTGGTGGACCGGGTGCAGGACCGTTACGGCAACACCGTCTATCGTCATGACCAGCGGTTCTGCACCGATTGCGACAGCATGATCCTCGCCGCCGGCGCGGCGCCGCATGTCAACTCGAACCGCAACCGCATCATGAACGAGGTCACGGCCTATCAGCTCACCTCGATGCTCGAAGGTGTGGTGCAGCGCGGCACCGGGCGCGGCGTCAACCTGTCGGTGCCGATTGCCGGCAAGACCGGCACGACGAACGACGCCAAGGACGTGTGGTTCATCGGCTATTCGTCCAATATCGCGGCCGGCTGCTACATCGGCTATGACACGCCGCGCTCGATGGGCGGGGCGTCGGGCGGCGGTGTCTGTGCGCCGGTGTTCCAGGAATTCATGCGCGAGGCGATCCGCGAATATGGCGGCTCGGCCTTCCGCGTGCCAGAGGGCTGCCGCTTTATCAGGATCGACCGCTTTTCCGGCGCCCGCCTGCCGGATGACGCGAGCGGCGAGAATGTCGTGGCTGAATGCTTCCGCGATGGCGAAGAGCCGGTGTTCGGCATCACCTTTGACGGCGGCTTTGCCATGGCGGGCGACCTGCCGCTCTTTGACGAGGTGCGCGCCGCGTCGCGCAACGTCACCACCGCCACCGGCGACACCGCCACCGTCGGCCCCAAGGCGACCTTTGGCTCGCTGTCGTCAGGCGGGCTTTACTGACAACCGCGCCCGGTCGTCGGCTTGCCCCTGCGGTTGCTGCGGGCTATGACCACGGGCAACATCCAGCCGGGACAAGACAATGCGCAACGAGACGCAGATCACCATCGCCGCCATCGAGAAATCCATCCGGCTGATCGGCCAGCGGATGGACCGCGAAACAGCCCGCTACCGGCTCGAAGAGTTCAACGCCCGCGTCGAGGATCCGACGCTGTGGGACAATCCCGAGGCCGCGCAAAAGCTGATGCGCGACCGGCAGGTGCTGCTGGACAAGATCGGCGACATTGACGCGCTCGAACGTGACCTGCGGGACAATGTCGAATTGATCGAGATGGGCGAGGCCGAGGGCGACGAGGATATCGTCGAGGAGGCCGAGAGCGCGCTCAAGGCGCTGCGCGAACGCTCTGCCGCCAAGGAGATCGAGGCGCTGCTCGACGGAGAGGCGGATGGCAACGACACCTTTCTCGAGATCAACTCGGGTGCCGGCGGCACCGAGAGCTGCGACTGGGCCAGCATGCTTGCGCGGATGTATGTCCGCTGGGCCGAAAAGAAGGGCTATGCGGTCGAGTTGCAATCGGAAAGCGCCGGCGAAGAGGCCGGGATCAAATCCGCCGCCTACAAGATCAGCGGCCACAACGCCTATGGCTGGCTGAAATCGGAAAGCGGCGTGCACCGGCTGGTGCGCATCTCGCCCTATGACAGTGCGGCGCGGCGGCATACGTCGTTTTGTTCGGTCTGGGTCTATCCGGTGGTCGATGACAACATCGAGATCGAAGTGCAGGACAAGGACATCCGCATCGACACCTACCGGTCGTCGGGTGCGGGCGGGCAGCACGTCAACACCACCGACTCGGCCGTGCGGATCACCCACCTGCCGACCGGGATCGTGACCACGAGTTCGGAAAAGTCGCAGCACCAGAACCGCGACATCGCTATGAAGGCGCTGAAATCGCGGCTCTACCAGATGGAGCTCGACAAGCGGAACGCCGCCATCAACGCCGCGCATGAAAGCAAGGGCGATGCCGGCTGGGGCAACCAGATCCGGTCCTACGTCCTGCAGCCCTATCAGATGGTCAAGGATCTGCGCACCGGGCACGAGACCTCGGACACCGCTGGTGTGCTCGATGGCGATCTTGACGGCTTCATGGCCTCGACACTGGCGCAGGATGTCGCCGGCAAGAGCCGGGCCGAGGCAATGGCCGAAGAGTAGCAAGGCGCGCCAGACGCTTGACTGATCGCGCCGCGGCGTGATGATCGGCGCAAGGGAGGCCGCCCATGACAGACCCGCAGACTGCGCCAGAGGCGTCGCCGGTCCCCGAGATCGGGCAGGTCACGCTGTCCGAACTGGGCATCGTGCTGCGCGCCGGCTGGCGCGATTTCCGCGCCGCGCCGCAGTACGGCCTGTTTTTCAGTGCGGTCTATGTGCTGGGCGGCCTCGCGCTGGTGACGCTGGGCGCGGGGACGGTGTCATGGACACTGGCCACTTCGCTCGGGTTTCCGCTGGTGGCGCCCTTTGCCGCCGTGGGGCTTTATGAGGTCAGCCGCAGGCTCGAGGCGGGGCAGGCGCTCGACTGGGCGGGGGTCCTGGGCGTCGTCTGGGCCGAGCGTGGCCGGCAGGTGCCCTGGCTGGGCGCGATCATCGTGATCTATTTCCTGTTCTGGACCTTTCTCGCGCATATGATCTTTGCGCTCTTCATGGGCCTGTCGAACACGGCCAACCTGACGCAGGACTGGGGCGCCTTCATGTCCGGCGACGGGCTGCGCATGATCCTGGTCGAACTGGCCGTGGGCGCGGTGCTGGCCTTTCTGCTCTTTGCGCTCACCGTGGTGAGCCTGCCCTTGCTGCTGGACAAGGAGATCGACTTTGTCACCGCCATGCTTCTCAGCGTCGCGGTGGTCCGCGAGAATGTCGTCGTGATGCTGGTCTGGGCCGTCGTGATCGCGGTGCTGACGCTGGTGGCGCTGGTGCCCTGGTTTCTGGGTCTGTTCGTGGTCCTGCCGGTGCTGGGCCATGCCACATGGCATCTCTACCGCCGGGCGCTCTACGATCCGCTCTAGCCGCTCTAGCCGCGCTACACATGCAAACGGGCGCCGCGGCGCCCGTTCCAGGGTCGGTTGTCCGGATGCGGTCAGGCCGTGCCGTCAGCCGCGGGCGGCATCGGCTTGGGCAGGGTTTTCTGCGCGCCCGTGGTGTTCAGCGGGTCATCCTGCCGCTGGACCGAGCCTTCGAAATGCGCACCGCTTTCGATCGCGATGGTCTTGTGGATGATGTCGCCCTCGACGCGGGCGGTCGAGGTCAGACGCACCTTGAGGCCACGCACGCGGCCGACGATGCGGCCGTTGATCACCACGTCATCGGCGACCAGTTCGCCCTTGACCGTGGCGCCTTCGCCGACAGTGAGCAGATGCGCGCGGATGTCGCCTTCGATCTGCCCTTCGATCTGGATATCGCCGGTCGTCTTGACGTTGCCCTTGATATGCAGGTCCGCCGAGAGGATCGAGGCGGGCGGCTTGGGCTTGGGCGCCGTGGCCGCATAGGACGGGGCCGCGCCGGGAACCGGACTGCTGGCCGATGGTGCCGCGGGGGCTTCGTTGGCCTTGGGGCCGGGTTCGTTGATCTTGCTCTTAGAAAACATCGGTTCCAGCTCTTATGTAAGTCATGGGGTTGACGGGGGTGCCGCCCACGCGGATCTCATAATGAAGATGGGGTCCGGTCGAGCGTCCTGAGTTTCCCATATCACCGATCCGGTCGCCGCGCGAGACCCTTTGACCGATCGAAACCCGCATCGCGTTCAAATGCGCGTATCGCGTTTCGATCCCGAACTCGTGCTGGATGGTGATCAGACGGCCATAGCCCGAATGCCAGCCCGCCTCTGTCACCACACCATCGGCGGTCGCATAGATCGGTGTGCCGATCGGCGCGGCAAAGTCGGTTCCGGCGTGCAGGCGGCCCCAGCGGGTGCCAAACCCCGAGGTGAAGCGATAGGCATCGCGCACTGGCACGGCAAAGGGCGCGCGCTGTGCGGCGATACGGTAAAGGTTGATGCGGTCCATCGAATTGAGGATCGCATTGGCGCGTTCCCCGTCCGGGTTCGGCCCGCCGCCCATGGTGGAAAAGCTCAGCGGCGTGAGCGGGCCGCCGGTGCCCGAATAGCCGCGCCGCACCTGCGCGAGCAGTGTGTCGGTGTTCAGCCCCGCTGCGCGGAACATCCGGTCGAGCGGTTCGACCGAGACCATCATCGCCTCTTCGAGATGGCGAAAGATCTCGTCGTTGCGCTCTTCCATCAGCCGCAGTTCAAGCTGCAGTTCCGCCGCCTGTTCGATGGCCGATGCCGCATTGGCGGCGATGGTGTCGCGTTCTTCGGCGGTATCGGCCAGCGCGTCGGCCAGAATGTCGAGCGTGCCCGACAGCTCGTCCGTGGCGGCAAGGCCGGCCGGGCCTTCGCCGTTTTCCATCGCGGCGAGCAGGGTTTCAGCCTCGTTGCGGGCCATCTCGCGTTCGACCATCACCCGGCGCAGCGTGGCCTGCACGACGTCGAGCCCGGTTTCCACCTCGCGGCGGTGGTCCTCGGAGGCGAGCAGTTCGCTTTGCATCGTGGAAATCTGGTTCAGCGCGGCGCTGAAGCGCTGCTGCGCGGCGATGGCTTCGTTGGCGCGCAGGTCGCGTTCGGCGGAAATGGCGTTCAGCCGGTCTTCGTAGATCATCTTGTCACGCTGCGCCTGCGCGCGGAAATTGCCCGCGCCGATGCTGTCCATCAGCAGGATGGCGGTCGCGATGATCGTCCAGGCGACCAGCAGACCCCCTCCGGTCCAGGCGAGAAGCTGCGTTTCGGGCTTGAGCCGGATAAAGCGGGTCTCGGTGTCAGAGCGCAGAAAGAGGCGTTTTTCGGGAAAGCGGCGTTCGAGAGCCTGGTGAATGGCAAGGGAGATCCGGTTTCGCAAACGTCTGGTCCTTTGTTCTTGTGGCGCGGCCGAGCCATGGGGCCGGGCAACCGCGCTCTCGTGAGGGGGCCAGCATCGCGGCGCCCTGCGGTCGCGACCGTGTTACTGAGCGCGGGCCAAAGCCGCAACATTTATGAACGGACGTTAACCTCGCGCCCTGACAAATCGGCCAAACCGGCAAGAAATTGCCGATAAAATGACGATGCCCTGCCGGTTTCAGCCCGGGTGGGACGTGGCCAGGGGCCAGTAGAAATCGGGCGGCAGCCCGGCCTCGGCACGTTTTTCCGCGTTGAAGGGCGGTTTGAGACTGCTGTGGAAATGCCGCCGCACCAGATCATGAAAGGTCGGCGTCGGGTCAAGTCCATCGCGGCCGCACAGGTAATTGAACCATTTCGACCCATAGGCGACGTGGTGGACCTCTTCGGCATAGATCGTCTCGAGCGCGGCAATGGCCTGCGCATCGCCCGCCGCGCGGAAGATCTCGATCATCCCCGGCGTCACGTCGAGCCCGCGCGCCTCGAGCACCATCGGCACCACCGCGAGCCGCGCGTGCAGGTCATGCGCCGTGTCCTCGGCGGCGCGCCACATGCCGGCATGGGCGGGCAGGGCGCCATAATGGCTGCCCTGCGCCTCGAGGCAGTCGCACATCAGGTTGAAATGCTTTGACTCTTCATCCGCCGCCTTGACCCAGTCGTCAAAGAACCCCAGCGGCAGTGGCGTGCCCGCAAACCGCGCGATGATGTCCCAGTGCAGATCGACGGCGTTGAGCTCGATATGCGCGACCGCGTGCAAGAGCGCGATGCGCCCGGCCGGGGTGCCGGGCCTGCGGCGCGGCACGTCGCGCGGATCGACGAGCACTGGCGCCGCGGGCCGTGCGGGCTGCGCGGGGGGCAGCGTGTCGCCCAGCGCGATCGTCTCACCCGCCGCGCGCGCGGCCTGCCAGCGGGCGGCATGGGCGCGTGACAGCGCGGTCTTGGCCCGCCCATCGGCCGTGACCAGCACCGCCACCGCCATGTCGCTCAGCGTCTGCACGCCGCTCAGAGCGCCCGCACCGCCGCGAGCACCTCGTCCACATGGCCGTCCACCTTGACCTGCCGCCAGATGCGCGCGATGCGGCCGGCGCTGTCGATCAGGAAGGTGGCGCGCTCGATCCCCATGTAGGTCTTGCCATACATGCTCTTCTCGACCCAGACGCCGTAGCGTTCGCAGACATCACCCTGCTCGTCGGACAGCAGCGCGATGCGCAGCCCGTATTTGTCGCGGAACTTGTCATGTTTCCTGACGCTGTCCTTTGATACGCCCAGCACGCTGGCGCCCGACGCGGCAAAGGCTTCGGCCTGTTCGGTAAAGCCCTGCGCCTCTTTGGTGCAACCCGGCGTGTCGTCCTTGGGGTAGAAATAGAGGATCACCGGCTTGCCCGCGACATCGGCGGGCGACAGCGTGCCGCCGCCATCGCGCGGCAGCGTGAAATCGGGGGCGGCATCGCCGGGGGCAAGCGTCACGGAAGTCATCTGGTTGGTCCTCTGGATTGGCAAACGGGAAAGTGGTTTTGTTTTAGGGCGCGAGAGGGCAAGATAAAGCCACATCAGACGCGCCGCAACGCCGAAGGGGACCAATGGCCCCACGGCAGACAAGACGGACATGACCGAGGCCCACGCAGACCAGACAGCCGACCTGTCCCCGCCCGCGCCACAGCGCGCAGGTGATCCTGTGGCGCGTCGCGGCCCGGGGCGGGTGGCGGGGCGGGTGGCGGGGCGGGTGGCGGGGCGGGTGGCGGGGCGGGTGGCGCGTCGCGTGGCGGGGCATCTGGGCCGGCTGACCTGGCTGCTGCTGCTGTCGCCGCTGGTCTTTGCGGCGATCTCTCTCATGTTGATGCTGGGCACCGAGATCACGGCGCCAAGCTGGATCAAGGCGCGGATCGAGGCCCAGGCCGAAGCGGTGCTTGACGGCGGGTCGCTGCGTTTCGGTGCGATCACGCTGACCCTGGGGCGCGACCTGCACCCGCTGGTGCGCCTCACCGACGCCGAATTGCGCGATGCCGAAGGGGCCATGCTGGCGCGCGTGCCCGAGATGACCGGCACCCTGTCGCCACGCGGCCTCCTGCTGCGCCGCGAGATCCTGCTGCAGGAGATCAGCCTGTCGGGCGCGCAGATCGGGTTGCGCCGTGCTGCGGATGGCACGGTCGCCATCGCCTTTGCCGGCGCGGCGCTGCCGGCGGGGCAGGCGGGCAGCCTGGCCGAGCTTCTCGAACAGTTCGACGCCGTCTTTGAGCGCCCGGCGCTCGCCGCGCTCGAGACGGTGCGCGCCGACGGGTTGATCGTCAACTTCGACGACGCCCGCGCCGGACGAAGCTGGACGGTCGATGACGGCAGCCTGTCGATCGATCTGCGCGGCGGCCAGACCCGTCTGCGCGCGGCGCTGGCGCTCTTGTCGGGGCGGTCCTATGTCACGACGCTGATGTTGTCCTATGACAGCCCGGAGGCCAGCCGCGCCGCGCGCATCGCGCTGACGGTGCAGGATGCGGCGGCCTCCGACATCGCCTCGCAGAGCCAGGCGCTGGCCTGGCTGGCGGTCATCGACGCGCCGCTGTCGGTCGCCATGCGGCTCGAGATCGACGCGGACGGCGCGCTGGGGCCGTTCGGGGCCGCGCTCAAGGTCGGGCAAGGCGCGCTGCGGCCTGAGACCGGCGCGCGGCCGATCGCCTTTGACGCGGCCAAGGCCTATCTGACCTACGACCCCGTCGCCGCCCTGATCCGGTTCAACCAGATCGAGGTGCAAAGCGACTGGGGCGCCGTGCGCGGCGAAGGGCGCGCCTATCTCCAGGAGCTCACATCCGGCTGGCCGGAGGTGCTGATCGGGCAACTGGCGCTGTCGCAGGTGCGGCTCAACCCGCCCGATCTGTATCCCGCGCCGGTCGAACTGGGGGGTGCGGATGTCGATTTCCGGCTGCACCTTTCGCCGTTCCGGCTCGACCTCGGCCGGTTTTCCGTCACGGATACGGGCAGCGCAGAGCCGTCACGGCTCGACGGGCGGGGCGAGATCACGGCCTCGCCCGAGGGGTGGAGCGTGGCGGCCGACCTGTCGGTTGACCAGATCGGCCGCGCGCGGCTGATGGCGCTCTGGCCGCAGAGCTACAAACCCGTGACCCGCTCATGGTTTGACAGCAACCTCACGCAGGCCACGGTCTTTAACCTGCAGACCGCCTTTCGCCTTGCGCCCGGCACAGCACCGCGGTTCTTCCTGACGCATGAGTTTCGCGACACAGCGGTGCGTTTCATGCCGACGATGCCACCGCTGACCGGGGCAGAAGGCTATGTCAGCCATGACGGGCGCGCGATGACGCTGGTGGTGGAGGCGGGCACGGTGACCGCGCCGCAGGGTGGCGCGATGGCGATGGCGGGGACGGTGTTGCACATTCCCGACACCACGATCCCGCAGCCGCCCGCCGAAATCACGCTGGCCATCGACAGCACGATCACCGCCGCGATGTCGATCCTCGACCAGCCGCCCTTTGGCTTCATCACCGCCTCTGATCTGCCGGTGACGCTCGCCGATGGTCGCGTGCGCGCGGTGGGGCGGATCGCGCTGCCGCTCGCGCCGAACCTGCCGCCGGGGGCGGTGGTCTATGACTTTGGCGCGACCCTGCGCGATGTGCGCACGACGGCTCTGGTGCCGGGGCAGGTGCTGTCGGCTGGCGCGATCGACCTGCGCGCGACCAATGCCGGGCTGCGCATCGCCGGGCCGATGCGCATCGGGACAGTGCCGGTCGATGCGGCCTGGACCCAGGATTTTGCGCCCGATGCGCGCGGCCACAGCCGGGTCGAGGGGCGCATCGAACTGTCAGAGCGCTTTGTGGACACCTTCAACATAGGCCTGCCCCCCGGCACGCTGAACGGCGCGGGCAGCGGGCAGATCACGGTCGATCTGGCGCGCGGGGCGCCGCCGCGCTTTGCGTTGACCTCTGACCTCGACCGGATCGGCCTGCGCCTGCCCGCGCTCGGCTGGGCCAAGCCCGCATCGGCGCGCGGCCGGCTCGAGGTGGCGGGCACGCTGGGGCCGGTGCCGCGGATCGAACGGATCGCTCTCGACGCGGCCGGGTTGGAGGCGCAGGGGAGCATCACGCTCAACGCCGGTGGCGGGCTCGACCGGGCGCGGTTCAGCCGGGTGCGGCTGGGTGGCTGGCTCGATGCGCCGGTCGATCTGGTGGGACGGGGCGCCAACCGGGCCGCGCAGGTGGTGATCGCCGGTGGCAGTCTCGATCTGCGGCGCGCGGCCTTTGGCGAAGGCGGCGGGCAGGGCGGGCCGATGACCATCGCGCTCGACCGGTTGCAGATTTCCGACGGCATTGCGCTGACCGGTTTCCGGGGCGAGTTTGATGCGGCGGAAGGGTTCGCGGGGACCTTTGCGGGCAATGTCAACGGCGGTGCGGCGGTGCAGGGACGGGTCGTGCCGCAGGGCAACAGGTCTGCCGTGCGGATCACCAGCGATCAGGCGGGCGGCGTGCTGCGCGATGCGGGGCTGCTCGAGAATGCGACCGGCGGCGCGATGGACCTGACGCTGCTGCCGGCCGGCGGTGCGGGCAGCTATGACGGCGATCTGCGCATCGAGGGCCTGCGCGTGCGCCGCGCTCCCGCCCTGGCCTCGCTGCTCAGCGCGATCTCGGTGATCGGGCTGTTGCAGCAGATGGACGGGCAGGGGCTGTCCTTTGACGACGTGCGGGCCGAGTTCCGCCTGACCCCCGACCAGATCATCGTGACGCGCTCGAGTGCCGTCGGCGCATCGCTTGGCATTTCCGCCGATGGCATCTACACGACCGCGACGCGAAACATGGATTTTCAGGGCGTGGTGTCACCGCTTTATCTCATCAATGCCGTGGGCGCGGTGCTGACGCGCCGGGGCGAGGGGCTGATCGGCTTCAACTTTACCCTGCGCGGGCGGGTGGATGACATGCGCGTGGGGGTCAATCCGCTCTCGGTGCTGACGCCGGGGATGTTCCGCGAGATCTTTCGCCGCCCGGCGCCCGTGGTGGGGCAATGAAGCTGTCGGATTTCGATTTCGACCTGCCCGAGCGGCTGATCGCGCTGCGCCCCGCGCGGCCGCGCACGGCGGCACGGCTGCTGGTGGCGGGGCGGGACACGATCCGCGATCTGCATGTGCGCGACCTGCCGGGCCTTCTGGGCCCCGGCGACCGGCTCGTGCTCAATGACACAAAGGTCATCCCGGCGCGACTGTCGGGCCTGCGCCATCGCAGCGGCGAGGCGGGCGAGACGGCGGCGCGCATCGAGGTGACGCTTCTCGCGCCGCGGCCCGGCGGGCTTTGGTCGGCGCTGGTCAAGCCGTTGAAAAAGCTGCGCGATGGTGAAGTGATCGCGTTCTCCGACGGCTTTGCCGCGACGCTCGTCGCGCGCGAAGAGGGGCAGGCGGTGCTGCGCTTCAACCTTGCGGGCGATGATTTTGACGCGGCTTTGGCGCAGGCGGGCGCGATGCCGCTGCCGCCCTATATCGCGGCGCTGCGCGCGCCCGATGAGGCGGACAAGACCGACTATCAGACGCTCTGGGCGGCGCGTCCCGGCGCCGTGGCCGCACCCACCGCCTCGCTCCATTTCGATGCCGGCCTGATGGCCGCGCTGCTGGCGCGTGGCGTGCAGGTCACGCATGTCACGCTGCATGTGGGCGCGGGCACCTTCCTTCCGGTCAAGGTCGATGACATCGCCAGCCACCGCATGCATGCCGAATGGGGCGAGGTCACGCCGCAGGCCGCGGCAGAGATCAACGCGACCCGCGCGGCCGGCGGTCGGGTGATCCCCGTGGGCACCACCGCGCTGCGCCTGATCGAGAGTGCGGCGACGGACAGTGGCGTGCAGCCCTGGCAGGGCCCGACCGACATCTTCATCACCCCGGGTTTTCGCTTTCGCGTGGCGGATGGGCTGATGACCAATTTCCACCTGCCGAAATCCACGCTGATGATGCTCGTCTCGGCGCTGATGGGCGTGGACCGCGTGCGCGGGGTCTATGCCCATGCCATCGCACAGGACTACCGGTTTTTCTCTTACGGCGATGCGTCGCTCTTGCTGCCGGACAACTGATCGCGCGCCGCTGGTGCACGGGCTTGTGTCGTTTCCGCCATGGCCGCGCCGCGCGCATGTGGCTAGAAAAGGACATCCGCAGACAGGGGAAGCCGAGTCATGATTCAGGTTCTGGGCAGCTCCTGGGCGCTCTTGCTCGGCATGTTCATGCTGATGATCGGCAATGGGCTGCAAGGCACGCTGCTGGGCCTGCGTGGCGATGTGGAGGGGTTTTCGACCTTTGCCATGTCGGTGGTGATGTCGGGCTATTTCGTGGGCTTTCTCTTTGCCTCGCGCATCGCGCCCGGGATGATCCGCCGCGTCGGCCATGTGCGGGTGTTCGCGGCGCTGGGGTCCACGATTTCGGCGGTGCTGATCCTCTATCCCACCCTCACCGAACCCTGGGCCTGGACGCTGGGCCGCGTCATCATCGGGTTCTGTTTTTGCGGGGTCTACATCACGGCCGAGAGCTGGCTCAATGATGCCGCCGACAACCAGAACCGCGGCAAGGCGCTGTCGCTTTACATGATCGTGCAGATGGCGGGGATCATCCTGGCGCAATACATCCTCGTGCTGGGCGATGTGTCGGGCTTTGTCCTGTTCATCGTGCCTTCGGTGCTGGTGAGCCTCGCCTTTGCGCCGATCCTGCTGTCGGTGCGCCCGTCGCCCGCCTTTGCCACGACCAAGCCGCTGCCGATCCGCAGGCTCATCGCCGCCTCGCCGCTGGCCTGCGTGGGGATGTTCCTGCTGGGCGGGGTCTTTGCCGCGCAGTTCGGCATGTCGGCGGTCTATGGCACGCGGGCGGGGCTCAGTGTCGGGCAGATCTCGCTGATGGTTTCGGCGACCTATTCGGCGGCGCTGGTGCTGCAATATCCCATCGGCTGGGTGTCCGACCGGATGGACCGCCGCGTGCTGATCCTGGGCCTGTCCATCACCGGCGGTCTCGGCGCGCTGATGTCGTTCATCTTTCCAGGCCAATTCTGGCTGATCCTGGTCAGCGCCGCTGCGGTGGGCGGCACGTCGAACCCGCTTTATGCGTTGCTGATCGCCTATGCCAACGACTATCTCGACCGGTCCGACATGGCGGCGGCCTCGGGTGGGCTGTTGTTCATCAACGGCATGGGCGCGATCGCGGGCCCTCTGATTCTGGGTTGGATGATGGACAACACCGGCGCGAGCGGGTTCTGGGTGTTCATCGCGGTGCTGATGCTGGGTCTGGGCGGCTATGCAGCCTGGCGCATGACCCGGCGCAGGACCACGACCGCCGTGGCCGACCTCGTGCGCTATGCGCCGATTTCGGCCGCAGCGACCCCGGTCGCGGCCTCTGTCGCGCAGGAGGTCTATATGGAGGCCGATGCGAAGGACGCGACAAACCCGGCCTGATCGCGTGAATGGCTTGCGTTCTGGGCCGCTCTCGCCATAGCGTGGTGTAACCGGAGTGTAACGGCCGGGAAGGAGATGAGTGATGGCAACCTCCGAGCAGGTGCTTTCCTTCTGGCTGGACGAGGTCGGCCCCGCCGGCTGGTACAACGCCTCCGAAGCGCTCGACGAGCGTGTGCGCAAGGGGTTCGGCACCGCCTGGGACGAGGCGATGGAGGGGGCGCATGGCCTCTGGCTCACCTATCCCTCGGGGACGCTCGCCTATATCATCCTGACCGACCAGTTCCCGCGCAACATGTTCCGCGGCGAGGCGCGCGCCTTTGCCAGCGACAGGCAGGCACGGGCCGCAGCCAAGGTGGCCGTGGGCCGCGACTGGGACCTCACCATCAACGGGGTGGCGCGGCAGTTCTTCTACCTGCCGCTGATGCATTCCGAAAACCTGATCGACCAGGACCGCTGCGTGCGGCTTGTCGCAAGCCGCATGCCGGGCGAAACCGACACATTGCGCCACGCCCAGGCGCATCGCGAGGTGATCCGCACCTTTGGCAAGTTTCCGTTCCGCAATGCCGCATTGGGCCGTGAGACGCAGGATGCCGAAGCAGCCTGGCTCGCCTCGGGCGGCTATGGTGCAACCCTGCGGGCACTTGAGGTCAGCGCCGCCACCGCCTGATCGCGACTGCCTGGTCGCGCCGCCTGATCGTAGCCGCCTGATCGTAGCGGCCAGATTGTAACCGGGCGTTCAGCGAATCGTGTCGCGGGTCTGACAGCCGTTAATGATATCGCAAAGGTTTCGCGGCATCCTGCCGGTGCCGGACATCTTGTGTCCGCCGCAGTGGAGTTGTGTCGGTGAAACACGAAAAGATGCCGCTCTCGGTGGCGGTTCAGGCGTCACGCCCCGCCGGCGAGGAAACGCAGGCGGGCCCGCTTGCGGCTGACGTGATGAACATCATGGAGCAGGGCATCCTCGTGTGGTCGCCGGACGGGGTCTGCGAGTATTTCAACACCCGGATCTTCGATGTCCTCGACCTCAAGGGCGGGGATATCGAGGTCGGGATGACCCGTGCGACCTTTCGCGCCCGAGCGATGTCGCTGGGCGAGATGAGCCCCGAGAACAACCGCTATTCCGAACAGCAGATCGCCGTGCAGCGGCCCTATGCCTTTGACCGGGTGCTGCCTTCGGGCCGGGTGGTGCTGACCCATGGCCGGCCCACGCGCGGCGGCGGCTATGTCGTCACGTTCACCGACGTGACCGAGGCGCGCAAGGCCGCGCGCGATCTTGTGCAGGCCAAGGTCGATGCCGAAGCGGCCGAGGCGCGGGCGCATGCGGTGCTCGCGCAGGAGCGCGCCCGCCAGCACGAGGAAAAGTTGCTCTCGCAGCTCGACGAATGGCTGCAATCGTGCAAGTCGCTGGGCGAGCTTTTCACCATCGTGGCGACCTTCATGGCCAAGCTGCTGCCCGACAGCAAGGGCGAGCTCTATATCTACTCCAACTCCCGCGATGTGCTCGACGGGATGTGCAACTGGAATACGGTCGATCTGCACGACACCATCGCCCCCGACAGTTGCTGGGCGCTGCGCCGGGGCCGGTCCTATGAGTTCGACAGCGAAGGCTTGTGTTTTGTGTGCGACCATGTTGCCGCGCACCAGCATACCGTGCCTGTCAATGAATATATCTGCGTGCCGATCATCGCCCATGGCGACACCGTGGGCCTGTTGCATGTGCGCTTTGTCGCCGGACACGAGTCGGCCGCGCGGATCGGCAATTCCAGCCAGTTCGCGATCCGCTGCGGCGAGCATATCTCGATGGCGATCGCGAATGTGAAACTGCGTGACGAATTGCATGACCAGTCGATCCGCGATCCGCTCACCGGGCTCTACAACCGGCGCTATTTCATGGATGCCATCCGCCGCGAAATCGCGATTGCCGCCCGGCGCGACGCCTCTTTCGGGCTGATTTCCTTTGATGCCGACAAATTCAAGACCTTCAACGACAACCATGGTCACGACGCGGGCGACATGGTCCTGCGCGCGATCAGCGAAACTGTGCGGGATGTGATGAGCAAGGGCGAAGTGGCCTGCCGGATGGGCGGAGAGGAGTTCGCGGTGCTGGTGCCGGGCGCCTCGCAGGACGAGACGATGGCGCTGGCCGAAAAGCTGCGCGAGGCGGTGTCGCTCACGCAGGTGCGCTACGGCGACGGCACCTTGCCACGGGTCACGATTTCGGCCGGCGTCGCCTCCTTTCCCCGGCACGGAAGCCATCCGCAGCAATTGCTCAAACGTGCGGACGAGGCGCTTTATCTGGCCAAGGATGGCGGGCGCGACCGCGTCGAGGGGGCAAAGGCCCCCTAGCCGGAATGCACGGGCGCGATGGCTGCCATACCGCAAGGTCACTGGCAGCGCGATACGGATTGGTTTAATGTCAAACTAATTCCAGCGCCCAAGGAGGATCATATGGCCGCGAGAGAGTTTGACGTGATCGTGATCGGGGCCGGGCCGGGCGGCTATGTCGCCGCCATCCGCGCCGCGCAACTGGGCCTCAAGGCCGTCATCGTCGAACGGGAAAACCTCGGCGGTATCTGTCTCAACTGGGGCTGCATTCCGACCAAGGCGCTGCTGCGGTCCTCTGAGGTGTTCCACCTCATGCACCGCGCCAAGGAGTTCGGGCTGTCGGCCGGCAACATCGGCTATGACCTCGACGCCGTCGTCAAACGCTCGCGCGGGGTGGCCAAGCAGCTCTCGGGTGGCATCGGCCATCTGATGAAGAAGAACAAGATCGAGGTCGTGATGGGCGAGGCGACGCTGACCGCCCCCGGCAAGGTCGCGGTCAAGACCGAGAAGGGCAGCGAAGAGCTTGTCGCAAGGAACATCGTGCTCGCCACTGGCGCGCGCGCCCGCGAATTGCCCGGCCTGGCCGCCGACGGCCAGCGGGTGTGGTCCTACCGCCATGCGCTGGTCCCGCCGCATATGCCCAAGTCCCTGCTGGTGATCGGTTCCGGCGCCATCGGCATCGAATTCGCCAGCTTTTACAACACGCTGGGCGCCAAGACCACGGTGGTCGAGGTGATGGACCGGATCCTGCCGGTCGAGGATGCCGAGATCAGCGCCTTCGCGAAAAAGCAGTTCGTCAAGCAGGGGATGACCATTCTCGAAAAGGCGACGGTCAAGCAGCTCGACCGGGCCAAGGACAGCGTCACCGCCCATATCGAGGTTGGCGGGACTGTCACGCAGCAGGTCTTTGACACGGTGATTTCTGCGGTGGGCATCGTCGGCAATGTCGAAAACCTTGGGCTCGAGGCGCTGGGGGTCAAGATCGACCGCACCCATGTCGTGACCGACGAATATTGCCGCACCGGCGTGCCCGGCCTCTATGCCATCGGCGACATCGCCGGCGCGCCCTGGCTCGCGCACAAGGCCAGTCACGAGGGTGTCATGGTGGCCGAACTGATCGCGGGCGGCCATCCGCACCCGGTCAAACCCGAAAGCATCGCCGGCTGCACCTATTGCCAGCCGCAGGTCGCCAGCGTCGGCCTGACCGAGGCGAAGGCCAAGGAGCGCGGGCATGAGATCCGTGTGGGCCGCTTCCCGTTCATCGGCAATGGCAAGGCCATCGCCCTGGGGGAATCCGAGGGGATGATCAAGACGGTGTTCGACGCGAAAACCGGCGAATTGCTGGGCGCGCATATGGTGGGGGCCGAGGTGACAGAACTGATCCAGGGTTACGTCATCGGCCGCACGCTCGAGACCACCGAAGAAGACCTGATGAACACCGTGTTCCCGCATCCCACGCTGAGCGAGATGATGCACGAGGCGGTGCTCGACGCCTATGGTCGCGCGCTGCATTTCTGATCCCGCCGCGCCGCGGCTGACGCGCTGACGCAAAAAAGGCGCCCCAGTGGGGCGCCTTTCGTCTGTCCGGGGTATGTGGCCGGGGACTGTGACCGGGGGACTGTGACCGGGGATCAGTCCGGCGACACGACCAGCGCTGCGGTTCCGATCACGGTGCCATCGTGAAGGAAATAGCGCAGCTCATAGGTGCCGGCGGTATCGGGCAGGCGCAGGCTCAGCGGGTTGCCGTCGCGCACATAGGTGTAGGACTGATAGCCACTCTCGCCCGGTGCCGCGATGCCGATATAATCGCGCTGATTGCCCGGCCCGTCCCAGCCCACGAGCACCGCGCCCCCCGACAGTGGCGTGCTGGCCGGCGCGACAAGCTGCGCCGAGACCGGCGTCACCGTAATCGCATGGCGCGCAAGGATGCTGCGGTCCTGGTTCACCACATAGCGGATTTCCCACTCGCCCGGCTCGGTCGGCATCTGCAGGGTGAGCGGCGAGCCATCGCTGGTCCGACTGTATTCCGCATAGCCTTCCTCTCCGCGCCGGCCGATTTCGATGTAGTCACTCTGATAGTTGGGCCCGTCCCAGATGACCTCGACGGTGGAGCCGGCAGGCGCTTGCGCCGGGGCGCTCAGACTGGCGCCGACTGCGACAATGGTGATGCTGCGCCGCGCGAGGATCGACCGGTCCTGATTGACCACATAGCGGATTTCCCACTCGCCCGGCTCGGTCGGCATCACAAGGCCGAGCGGTGAGCCTTCCCTGGTCCAGGTATAGTTGACATAGCCCTCCTCACCGGGGCGGCCGACTTCGATATAGTCGCTCTGATAGTTCGGCCCGTCCCAGACCACCTGCACCGTGGACCCCGCCGCAGCGGTCTCGGGCGCGGTCAGGCTGGCCGTGACATCGGTGACGGTGATCGCGGTGGTCGCCATCACGGTCGGCCCCTGATTGAGCATGTAGCGGATTTCCCACTCGCCCGTCTCGGTCGGCAGGACGAGGTCAACCGGGTTGCCACTGTTCGTCCAGGTGTAGTTGGCATAGCGGTCATCGCCGGGGCGGGCGACCGAAATGTAGTCGCTCGGATAGTTCGGCCCTTCGTAGCCTACCGGGATCGTCGCCCCCGCGACACCCGTCGCCGGTGCGGTGAGCGTAACCGTGAGGGGCGTCACCTCGATCGGCAGGGTGGCCAGCGTCACTGTCCCGTCCTGGCGCACGTAGCGCAATTCGTAGCTGCCGGCGGCAGCGGGCATTTGCAGGCCGACCGGGTTGCCGTCGCGCAGGTAGGTGTAGTTGATATAGCGCGCCTCACCCGGCCGGGCCACGGCGACGTAGTCGCCGCGCTCGTTCGGGCCTTCCCAGCCCACGGGGATGGTGGCGCCCAGTGGCGCGCTCGATTGCGCGATCAGGCTGGCGGCGGGCTGGAACGGCGGCAGGACCAGCGTGATCGTCTGTGCCGGCCCCACGACAACAAAGGGTGCCGCGGCGGTGGCGCCGTCGATGGGGCGTGTGACCTGCGCCTGATAGGCTCCGCGCGCCAGATCGACGTCAAAGGTATTGCCGCTGAAGCTGAGCTGCGATCCCCCGCCATCCGAGGTAATGGTCCAGGCCAGATCGAGGGTCTCTGCGGGGCCATTGCGGCCGACGGCCGCCACAAAGGTCATCGGCCCCGGCGCCGGCTCCGGCTTTGGAAAGATCACCGTGACGGTCATGTCGGCATCATCGACGGTGTAGTCCACCGAGGCTTCAACCTCGCCGATCAGGTAATAGGCGGTGGCGCTGTAGTCTCCGGCAAAGAGGTCGATGACAAGCGGATCGCCCCGCATGTCGGTGTTGTAGGCGACGTTGTCAAACGACAGATCCCACAGCACATCGGCGGTGATCTCGTTGCTGGTGTCGCCCAGATAGGCGCGGTGCGTGATCTGGAACGGCAGGGCAGGCTCTGCGGCCGCGACCTGTTCCAGTGCCGAGGTGAGTTCATCGGCATTGGAGGCCGTCAGGAACAGCCCTCCGGTCTCATCCGCGAGGCATTGCATCTGGCGCAGCGCCTCGGCCTCGGTCACGTCGAAGCCGACGACATGCGCCGTGAAATCGATACCCGCCTCTTCGAGCACGCGGGCGGCGGCGCAGGGGTCGGGGTTGCAGGTCTCGATCCCGTCCGAGACGAGGATCACCGTCGCCTTCTGTTCGGTAAAGCGCAGCGCCTCGGCAGCGGCGATCACCGAATCCGTCATCGGCGTCATGCCGCGCGGGTTGATCGCGTTGACCGCCGCTGCGATGGCGTCACGGTTGTCGAGTCCGGGCGCGATGATCGTCTCGATATCGGTGCATTCGCCACGGGTGCGATGGCCATAGACGGTCAGGCCCAGATTCTGGTCGGCGGGAAAATCCGCGAGCAGGCCGGCGATCACTTCGCGGGCGATGACGATCTTGTTGACCCCGTCGATCTGGCCCCACATGGAGCCGGAGGCGTCGAGCACGAGAATCGTGTTGGGCCGTTCCTGCGCGACGGCAAAACCCGTCAGGCCAAGGAAAACAGCGGTTGCGGCAGCCAGCATGCGCATGGGTCAATCCCCTTTGGTTTGAATTGCCCAAAGGTAATCATAGCTTTGCGCTTCTGGCTAGCCGTCGCGTGGTCTGGAATACCAGACCGGTCAGCGGATGACTTCGCCGCCTGCCATTTGCCAGTGCATCAGACCGCCGAGATTGTGCACTTCGCCGTAGCCCATCTCGCGCAGCATCTGCGCCGCCATGTTGGCCCGCGCGCCCGACGCACAATAGAGCGCGACCGGCCTGTCGGTCTTGAGGTCGGGGTGGCACTCGGGGCTGCGCGGGTCGGCCTTCATGCGGATGACCGAGAGCGGGATGGCGAGCGCGCCTTTGGCCTTTCCCGAGGCCGCGATTTCGGCCGGGTCGCGAATGTCGATCAGGGTCAATGCGCCCTGTGCCACCAGCGGGATCGCGGCGCGGGCGTCAAGGGCGGCAGGCTTGGGGGAGCGTGAAAACATCGAGAGCATTGCAGGTGTCCTGTCTGAACGGAGGAATTGAACTGAAGATACATTAGAAAAGCGTAATGTAAAGGGGCGCGCTTCGGCTTATTTGATCGGTTTGACATATGTTCATGCAACGTTCTCACTTTTCGATTGGCGCGCGGCGCACCGTCCACTATCTGTTCATCACTGTGTGTGGGGGCGACGATGGCAGAGCTTAAGACGATCTCGGTGCGCGGCGCACGCGAGCACAACCTCAAGAACATCGACGTGGATATCCCGCGCGACCAGCTTGTCGTCATCACCGGCCTGTCGGGCTCGGGCAAATCCTCGCTTGCCTTTGACACGATCTATGCCGAAGGGCAGCGCCGCTATGTCGAAAGCCTGTCGGCCTATGCGCGCCAGTTCCTCGACATGATGGAAAAGCCGGACGTGGACCATATCACGGGTCTGAGCCCCGCGATTTCGATCGAGCAGAAGACGACGTCGAAGAACCCCCGTTCGACCGTCGGCACCGTGACCGAGATCTACGACTACCTGCGCCTGCTGTTCGCCCGCGTCGGCACCCCCTACAGCCCCGCGACCGGCCTGCCGATCGAGGCGCAGCAGGTGCAGGACATGGTGGACCGGGTGATGGCCCTGCCCGAGGGCACGCGCGGCTATCTGCTTGCCCCGATCATCCGCGACCGCAAGGGCGAATACCGCAAGGAATTCCTCGACCTGCGCAAGCAGGGGTTCCAGCGGGTCAAGGTTGACGGGCAGTTCTACGAGCTCGACGAGCCGCCCGCGCTGGACAAGAAGCTGCGCCATGACATCGACGTGGTGGTGGACCGGATCGTGGTGCGCGAGGGGATCGAGACGCGGCTCGCCGACAGCCTGCGCACCGCGCTCGACCTCGCCGATGGCATCGCGCATCTGGAAACCGCCCCGGAGGAGGGCGAGCCGGAGCGCATTACATTCTCCGAGAAATTCGCCTGCCCGGTGTCGGGCTTTACCATCCCCGAGATCGAGCCGCGGCTGTTTTCCTTCAACGCGCCCTTTGGGGCCTGCCCGGTCTGTGACGGGCTTGGGGTCGAGCTGTTTTTCGACGAACGGCTCGTGGTGCCGGATGTGACGCTCAAGATCGCGGATGGGGCGCTGGCGCCCTGGCGCAAGGGCAAGTCGCCCTATTTCCTGCAAACGATTGAAGCCATCGCCAAACATTACGGCTTCAACAAGAACGCCCGGTGGAAAGACCTCGACCCTGCGGTCCAGGAGGTGTTCCTGCGCGGGTCCGGGACCGAGGAAATCCAGTTCCGCTATGACGAGGGCGGGCGCGTCTATCAGGTCAGCCGCGCCTTTGAGGGTGTGATCCCGAACATGGAGCGGCGCTACAAGGAGACCGACAGCGCCTGGGTGCGCGAGGAATTCGAGCAATATCAGAACAACCGGTCCTGCGGCGCCTGCGGCGGCTACCGGCTGCGGCCCGAGGCGCTCGCGGTCAAGATCGGGGTGGCCAAGGACGGGCCGCAGGCGCTGCTGCATGCGGGGCAGGTGGTGCGGATGTCGATCAGGGAGGCCTATGACTGGTGCCTCACCGTGCCCGAGGCGCTGACCAACCAGAAGAATGAAATCGCGCGCGCGATCCTCAAGGAAATCCGCGAGCGGCTGGGTTTTCTCAACAATGTGGGCCTCGAATACCTGACGCTCAGCCGCAACGCGGGCACTTTGTCAGGCGGCGAGAGCCAGCGCATCCGGCTCGCGAGCCAGATCGGCTCGGGGCTGACCGGCGTGCTCTATGTGCTCGACGAGCCCTCCATCGGGCTTCACCAGCGCGACAACGACCGGCTGCTCACCACGCTGAAAAACCTGCGCGATCAAGGCAATACCGTGATCGTGGTCGAACATGACGAAGAGGCGATCCGCGAGGCGGACTATGTGTTCGACATGGGGCCGGGGGCCGGGGTGCATGGCGGGCATGTGGTGTCGCATGGCACGCCGGCGCAGATCATGGCCGATGCGGCCTCGATCACCGGGCAATACCTGTCGGGCGCGCGCGAGGTCGCGGTGCCGGCACAGCGGCGCCGTGGCAACGGCAAGGTGCTGAGCGTGGTCAAGGCCACGGGCAACAACCTGCGCGACATCACGGTCGATTTCCCGCTGGGCAAGTTCGTCTGCGTGACCGGCGTGTCGGGCGGCGGCAAATCGACGCTGACCATCGAGACGCTTTACAAGAATGCCGCGATGCGCCTCAACGGCGCGCGCGAGACACCCGCGCCCTGCGAGACGATCAAGGGGTTCGAACATCTGGACAAGGTGATCGACATCGACCAGCGCCCCATCGGCCGCACGCCCCGGTCGAACCCCGCGACCTATACCGGCGCCTTTACCCCCATCCGCGACTGGTTCGCGGGGCTGCCCGAGGCCAAGGCGCGCGGCTACAAGTCCGGGCGATTCAGCTTCAACGTCAAGGGCGGGCGTTGTGAAGCCTGTCAGGGCGACGGGGTGCTCAAGATCGAGATGAACTTCCTCCCCGATGTCTATGTCACCTGCGAGACCTGCAAGGGCAAACGCTACAACCGCGAGACCCTGGAAATAAAGTTCAAGAACAAGAACATATCAGACGTTCTTGAGATGACGGTCGAGGATGCGCAGGAGTTTTTCCGCGCCGTGCCCGCGATCCGCGAAAAGATGGACGCGCTGGTGCAGGTGGGGCTGGGCTATATCAAGGTCGGCCAGCAGGCGACGACGCTCTCGGGGGGCGAGGCGCAGCGCGTGAAGCTGTCAAAAGAGCTCGCCCGCCGGTCCACGGGGCGCACGCTTTATATCCTCGACGAGCCCACGACGGGGCTGCATTTCGAGGATGTGAAGAAACTGCTCGAGGTGCTGCACCACCTGGTTGACCAGGGCAATTCGATGATCGTGATCGAACACAACCTCGACGTGGTCAAGACCGCCGACTGGGTGGTCGATATCGGCCCCGAGGGCGGCGATGGCGGCGGGCAGGTTGTGGCGGTCGGCACGCCCGAGGATGTGGCCAAGGTCGCGGCGAGCCATACCGGGCGCTATCTGGCCCAGATGCTGAAACCGCGCGAGGTGGCGGCGGAATAGGGTTGCGCGAAGTCTAACGCGCAACCCCTTGATGTTTCAGCGCTTCATCGGGCAGGTTGAGAAGCCGAAAATCGAATAGAGCGGACAGGTGGACATCAGCCCGGTGGCCAGCGGGATCACGCCGAGCAGATAGAGCCAGCGATAGCTGCCATCGGTGTTGAGGAAAAAGCCCGCGATCAGGGCGAGGCCGATGACGATTCGCAGGATACGGTCGATCGAGCCGACATTCTTGGCGAACATGATGAAACTCCGATGCTCGGGTTGATATATTGCAAAGCTAGCATGTTTTGCGCCGTGTGTCACGTCGCGTCTGCGTGAAGCGATGTCGCACCGCCTGACGCACCCCCCTGACGCAGGTCTGGCGCAAGTCAGGCGCGGGTCAGGTGCGGCTGCGTCGTGCAAGCCAGGGCAGAACGGCGCTGAAATCCTGCCCGCCGCCGCCCTCTGCCACGAACTGCCGGTAGAGGTCGGCGGCCTGCGCCCCCAAAGGCGTCTCGGCACCGCCCTCTGCTGCCGCCTGCTGCGCAAGGTCGAGGTCCTTGCGCATCAGCGCGGCGGCGAAACCGGGCCTATAGCCGTTGTCGGCAGGGCTCGCAGGGCCGATGCCGGGGGCGGGGCAATAGCTTGTCAGGCTCCAGCTTTGGCCCGAAGAGGTCGAGACCACGTCAAACAGCGCCTGCCGGTCGAGGCCAAGGCTGTCTCCCAGCACGAAGGCCTCGCAGGTGGCGATCATCGTGACGCCCAGGATCATGTTGTTGCACAGCTTGGCCGCCTGTCCGGCGCCCGCCGCGCCACAGAGGATCGCGCGGCTGCCCATCGTGTCAAAGAGCGGCGCGAGGGTGGCGAAGGTTTCCGCCGGACCTCCTGCCATGAAGGTGAGTGTGCCCTGCGTCGCGCCACCGATCCCGCCTGACACGGGCGCATCCATGGCGCCGAGGCGCAGGGCGCCAGCGGCCTGCGCGACGGCGCGGGCGCTTTGCACATCGACGGTGGAGCAGTCGAGGTGGATGGCACCGGTGCGCATCGCGGGGTGGATCCGGGCCGCCACGGCGCGCAGGATCGCCCCGTCGGGCAGCATGGTGATGACAACATCCGCCCCTTGCGCCGCTGCGGTAGCCGACGCAGCCATGCGCAATCCATCGGGCCTCGCCACCGGGTCATAGCCCGTCACCGCATGTCCCGCAGCCGCAAGGTTTGCCGCCATCGGCGCGCCCATGTTGCCCAGCCCGACAAAGCCGATCTTCATCCGTCATCCTCCAGGTTCAGGGCGTCAGGGCCCAGCGGCAGCGTCATCGCCAGGACATCACGCGCGGGCAGGCGGGTCCAGTCGGCATGGGCCCAGCGCGGGGCACCGTCCCGGTCGATCAGCGCGGCGCGGATGCCTTCGGGAAAATCGCCCTGCGCCAGCGCGCGGTGCGCATAGCGGTATTCCAGGCCCAGCGCGGTCTCGATCGTCGGGCGCATCCGGACGCGGTGGATGAATTCGACCGTGCAGGCCATGGCGAGCGGCGCATTGCGCGCCATCAGCGGCAGAGCATGGGCAAGGGCGGGGGGCAGGGCGGGAGGCAGGTCGGGGGGCTGGGCGGGGGGCAGACCGCGGTAGATGTCGCCCAGCGTCTCACCGCCAAAAGCCGTGTCGATATCGCCCTGCCAGCCGGCAAGACGGCTTGGCCCCGGCGGGACATGCGCGGCGTCGATCAGCGTCCAGTCGCCGCTGTCGCACAATGCCGCGATCAGGGCGGGCCAGGCGGCCTCGGGGATGTGGTAGTCGGCAAAGCCGCAATGCAGAGCGTCGGCGGCAGCCATCCTGTCGCCAGTGATCCCGAGGTATTCGCCCAGCCGTCCCGGGGCCTGCGCCAGCAGAAGCGTGCTGCCGACATCGGGGACAAGGCCAATGGAGCATTCCGGCAAGGCGATGCGCGTGCCGGCCCCCACAACCCGGTGCGACCCGTGGCAGCCGATGCCGACCCCGCCGCCCAGCGCATGGCCCTGCATGAAACTCGCCACCGGCTTGGGAAAATGAAAGAGCCGGGCGTTGAGCCGGTATTCCTGCTGCCAGAAGGCGCGGCCCGGGGCCGGGTCGGCGCCGCTGCCATGGAATTGCGTCAGGTCGCCGCCCGCGCAAAAGGCCCGCTGCCCTGCGGCGTCGATCACCAGCATGGCGATGCCATCATCGCGCGCCCAGTCGCGCAGCGCCGCGTCGATGGCGCCGATCATCTCCAGCGTCAGCGCGTTGAGCGCCGCGGGCCGGTTGAGCGTGATGCGCCCGGTGCGGCCCTCCTGCCGGATCAGCACATCGCGCATCGGCCCACCATGGCGCGCGCGATGATCCGGCGCATGATCTCGTTGGTCCCTTCCAGGATCTGGTGCACGCGCAGGTCGCGGACGCTCTTTTCGATCCCGCAATCGGCCGGGCCGCCACGGCCGCCGTGCGGTTGCAGGCCGCCGTCGGCGATGCTGCTGGCGGATCCGGAGACGTGGCGCTGTGCCATGGCACAGGAAACCGTCGCCTCTGGCGCATCCTTGTCAAAGGGCCATGCGGCATGCCGCAGCACCTGACGCGCCGCGGTGAGGTCGAATAGCGCCTGTTGTTCAGGGCTGAGTGCGAAATCCATGAGGCTCTCCGCCGGGCCGGTCTCTCTGGTTTAGGTGGCGCGGATGTCCGGCGCAATCCACCCCGCGCTCTGCGGTCGGGGAGGGGGGAGCCTCCGGCGGGGATATTTGGGGCAAGATGAAGCCGGGGCGGCTTACCCGGCTCCGAGCGGATCGAGGCTCTGCCCCGTGACGCCAAGCAGTTCAAAGGCGGCGCTTTCGTCCTCGAGGATCATGGCGACGATGCTGGTCACACCTTCCCATGACCGCATCGCCATGCGGGCGGCCTTTTGCGACAGGGGGCTGTCGGCGAGGTAGATGACGAAGGGGGCGATGTCTTGTGGCAGCAACTGATCGATGGCGCGGGCCTGGATCGCCAGAAAGGCCGGGTAATCCGCGTCGATCGCGTCGATCGCGCGGAAATCGACCAGATGGCGGAAATGCGGGCGGAAATCGGGGTGGTTCGCGCAGGCGTCCATCGCGCGCAGGGTCTCGTCCATCCCGGCCGTGCCGCTGTAGCGGACGCGGATCAGCCCATGTTCGGGCAGGATGCGAAAGACAACAGGCAAGGTTGCCCCCGTTCACGCCATGCGGCCCGGCAAGGGATTCGCCGGGCCACCCGAGAAAACCAGAAATTGCCGCGCGCGTCACTCCATCGGTTTGAAATTGAAGGCAGAGCCTTGCTTGATCCCCGAGGGCCAGCGCGAGGTGACGGTTTTCGTGCGGGTGTAGAAGCGGAAGGCGTCGGGCCCGTGCTGGTTGAGATCGCCAAAGGCCGATTTCTTCCAGCCGCCAAAGGTGTGATAGGCCAGGGGCACCGGGATCGGCACATTGATCCCGATCATGCCGACATTCACACGCGCCGCGAAATCGCGCGCGGCGTCACCATCACGGGTGAATATCGCGGTGCCGTTGCCGTATTCGTGGTCCATGGCGAGCTTCAGCGCCTCCTCATAGCTCGCCGCGCGCACGGTGGACAGGACCGGGCCAAAGATCTCCTTGCGATAGATCTCCATCTCGGGTGTCACATGGTCAAAGAGGTGGGGGCCGACGAAGAACCCGTTCTCGTAGCCCTGCAGGCTGAAATCGCGGCCATCGACGACCAGTTTCGCGCCCTCGGCCACGCCGCTTTCCACCAGCCGCAGGATATTGGCCTTGGCGGCGGCGGTGACGACCGGGCCATAGTCCACGTCCTTGCCCGAGGTATAGGGGCCCACTTTCAGCTTTTCGATCCGCGGGATCAGCCTGGCGATCAGCGCATCGGCGGTGGCCTCGCCCACCGGCACGGCAACCGAGATTGCCATGCAGCGTTCGCCCGCCGCGCCATAGCCAGCGCCGATCAGCGCATCGGCGGCCAGGTCGAGGTCGGCGTCGGGCATGACGATCATGTGGTTCTTGGCGCCGCCAAAACACTGCACCCGCTTGCCCATGGAACAGCCGCGCCCGTAGATATATTCGGCGATGGGGGTAGAGCCGACAAAGCCGATCGACTGGATCACCGGATGGTCGATGATCGCGTCCACCGCGGCCTTGTCGCCGTTCACGACCTGCAGGATGCCCTTGGGCAGGCCGGCTTCCTCCATCAGTTCGGCGAGCATCAGCGGCACCGAGGGGTCACGCTCTGACGGCTTGAGGATGAAGGCATTGCCGCAGGCGATGGCCGGGGCAAACATCCACATCGGGATCATCGCGGGAAAGTTGAAGGGCGTGATGCCGGCGCAGACACCCAGCGCCTGGCGCATGGAATACATGTCGATGCCGGGACCGGCGCCGTCGGTGAACGCCCCCTTGAGCAGTTCCGGCGCGCCGATGCAATACTCCACCACTTCGAGGCCGCGCTGCACGTCGCCCGCCGCATCTGGCAGCGTCTTGCCATGCTCGCGCGACAGCGCCTCGGCCAGCTTGTCCATGTCGCGGTTGAGCAGATCGACGAATTTCATCATCACGCGGGCACGGCGCTGCGGATTGACCGCGGCCCATTTCGGCTGCGCAGCGGCGGCGACCGCCACGGCGCGGTCCATCTCGGCCGCATCGGCGAGCGGCACGCGGGCCTGCACCTCGCCAGTTGCGGGGTTGAACACGTCGGCAAAACGGCCGGACGTGCCGCGGACGTGCTCGCCGCCGATGTAATGGGTGAGTTCGCGCATGGTATCCTCCCTTGGGTTGGCGCAGGGTAGCCTTGCAAAAACCAACTTGAAAGCGGCAGTATTCCAAAATCATCTTGCAAGGATGTCGGTATGGGGGACTGGGACGACCTGCGCGTGTTTCTGGCTGTCGCCCGCGCCGAAAGCCTGACTGCCGCGGCGCCGGGGCTCAGGATGGATCCGGCCACCGTCGGGCGGCGCATTGCGCGGCTGGAGGACCGGCTGGGCGCGGCGCTGTTCGTCAAATCGCCGCAAGGCTATGCGCTGACCGACCGGGGGCTGCGGATGCGCGAGCATGCCGCGCGCGCAGAAGAGGCGCTGACGCAGGCGGTGGAGGAAGGGCAGGGTGCGGCAGGGCTCACCGGGCAGATCCGCATCGGCGCGCCGGATGGCTGCGCCAATTTCCTGCTGCCCCGGGTCTGCGCCGCGATCCGGGCCGACAATCCGGGGCTCGAGGTGCAGGTGCTGGCGCTGCCGCGCGTGGTCAACCTCTCCAAGCGCGAGGCCGACATGGCCGTGACCGTGAGCCCACCGGATGCCGGGCGTCTCACCGTGCAGAAGATCACCGACTACCACCTGCATCTGGCGATGCGCCGCGACGGTCCGGTGCCGCAGACATTGGGCGACCTGCGCGGGCAGGCCATGGTCGGCTATATCCCCGACATGATCTTTGACCGCGAGCTTGATTACCTGGGCGATCTGGGGATGGGCGGGGTGCAGATGGCGTCAAACTCGGTCGCGGTGCAGTTGCAGATGCTGCGCGCGGGTGGTGTCGGGATCGTGCATGACTTTGCATTGCCCTTTGCGCCCGAATTGCACCGGGTTCTGGTGTCGCAGGTCAGCCTCACCCGCGCCTTCTATCTGGTGCGCCATGCCGCAGACCGCCGGTCGGACCGCATCAACCGTTTTGCCGCGGCGCTGTTGGCCGGCCTGCGGGCCGAGGTCGCGCGGCGCGAGGCGGAGGTGGCGCAAGGCGGGTCCGCAACGATGGCTTGACAGGTCCGCTGGATGGCCCGACCTTGATTCCATGCAATGTCGGGGAGGACAGATCATGCTCGTGCAACAAATCCTGCGATCCAAGGCTGACGACAAGGTGATGACAGTCTCGCCGGACATGACGATCGGCGATGCGGCTGCGATGTTGTCGGAAAAGCGGATCGGGTCACTCGTCGTGTCGTCGGACGGGGTCCATGCAGAAGGCATCCTGTCGGAACGCGACATCGTGCGCGAGGTCGGGCGGCGCGGCAGCGTCTGCCTGACCGACCAGTTGAGCCAGATCATGACCCGGGCGCTCGTCACCTGCACCAGCAGCGAGACCGCAGATGGCGTGCTGCAAAAGATGACCGATGGCCGGTTCCGCCATCTGCCGGTGGTCGAGGAGGGGCGGATGATCGGCCTGATCTCGATCGGGGATGTGGTCAAGGCGCGGCTGTCGGAACTCGAGGTCGAGAAATCGGCGCTCGAAGGGATGATCATGGGGTATTGACCCCGGGCCACAGGCGGCTTGCCTCGGCGCCGGTAATATTGTTGCTTGCGGTTGCAATGAAGACGCGAGGAACGCCATGCGCACAGGACTTTACCCCGGCACCTTTGACCCGGTGACCCACGGGCATATCGACATCATCCGCCGCGCCTGTTCGCTGGTGGACAAACTGGTGATCGGCGTGGCGATCAACCGCGACAAGGGCCCGCTTTTTGCCCTCGATGAACGTGTGGCGATGCTTGCGGCCGAAACGGCGCCGATCGCGGCAGACACCGGCTGCGAGATTGTGGTGCATCCCTTTGAAAACCTGCTCATTTCCTGCGCGCGGGATGTGGGCGCAGGGGTCATCATCCGGGGGCTGCGCGCGGTGGCGGATTTTGAGTATGAATTCCAGATGGTCGGCATGAACCGGTCGCTCGACAACTCCATCGAGACGGTTTTCCTGATGGCGGATGCCAAGAATCAGGCGATTGCCTCGAAACTGGTGAAGGAAATCGCCCGGCTGGGCGGCGATGTGACCAAATTCGTGCCGCCTGCGGTCAAATCAGCGCTCGAGGCACGGTTCCACCTGAGGCGTTCTTGACGGCTTGTTAAGGGTTGTCCGGCATACTGCGTGAGTGGAGTGCTGCCGATGTCCCAGATCACACCGTTTTTCTCGGTCCCCCCACCCTCTGCGCGGGCGATGAGGGTGCCGTTGACATGGCGCGACGTGATCTTTGTGGCGTCGATCACGTCGGTTTCGGTGATTTCCTCGTTCATCCTGACCTATTGGCAATTTGGCTGGAACGAGGGGATGTTCACGTCGGTGATCATCCCGCTGGTGATCGCCCTGCCGGTCTCGACCTGGATGGCGCGGCAGAATGCGCGGATCATCGCGCTCAATCGGCAACTCAACGAATTGGTGCGCCGCGATCCGCTCACCGGGTTGCTCAACAGGCGCGCCTTTCTTGCGGTTGTAGAGGCATCTCCCGCCGGGGTGCTGATCATGCTCGATGCGGACTATTTCAAAGTGGTCAATGACACCTGGGGCCATCCGGCGGGCGATGCGGTGCTGGTGGATCTGGCGGCGCGCCTCGGGCGCTCGGCCGGCCCTGTTGCGGCGCTTGGCCGCCTCGGAGGCGAGGAATTTGCGGCCTTCATTCCGAGGGCCGATCCTGTCGAGGGGGCGCTGGTGGCCGAACGGATGCGGCAGGCGGTGGCCGGGGCGCCGGTGATGCATGGCGCCACCGCGATCCCCTGTACGGTCAGCATCGGGGTCGCGCGCCTCGCACCCGGGGAGGGAGGGGTCGTTGCCGCCCTCGTGGCCGCCGACGCGGCGCTCTACCGGGCCAAGGAAGCGGGCCGCAACCGCGTTATTGTCTCAGGTCCGCCCATACAGGCCGCGGAGGCGCCACCAGCGATGGCGCGCCGCGGTTTGCGCAGCGCAGGCGCCAAGTCATGAAAAAGGCCGCCCGTTCCCCGGGCGGCCCTGGTCCTGTGCATGGTGGCGGGTCAGCCGTAAACGGCGCGCCAGGCAATCTTGTCCGCATCTTCGCGGAACAGGCCGAGGTCGATGGCCACATCCTGCGGCATGGCCGCAATTTCGTTGCGGGTGCGGATGTAGGCGGCGTGCTTTTGAACGGCGACGCGGATATTCGACAGAACGGTCATGTGCATCTCCTTTGTGATGGTCCGTTTCGTTGATTGCAATCTAGTGATGCTGCAGTGCAGCACAATGCCCATGATTGCGCTAACGGCCATGCGCCTGGCGCATGGTTGAAAATGCAACAAGGCCACCCGATCAGGGTGGCCTTGGTGTTATTCAACGCTGAAACGCCAGATCAGATCAGTTTGCCCATCGCGACGGCGGTGTCAGACATGCGGTTCGAGAAACCCCATTCGTTGTCATACCAGGTCAGGATGCGGCACATCGTGCTATCCATCACCTTGGTCTGGTCCATGTGGAAGATCGACGAATGCGGGTCGTGGTTGAAATCCGACGACACCAGCGACTCGTCCGTGAAGCCCAGGATCCCCTTGAGCGGGCCGGCGGTCGCGGCGGCGCGGATCGCGGCGTTGATCTCTTCGACGCTGGTCGCGCGGCTGGCCTCAAAGGTCAGGTCCACCACCGACACATTGGGCGTGGGCACGCGGATCGCCACGCCGTCAAGCTTGCCCTTGAGTTCGGGCAGCACCAGACCCACGGCCTTGGCGGCCCCCGTCGAGGTCGGGATCATCGACAGGGCCGCGGCGCGGGCGCGGTAGAGGTCCTTGTGCATCGTGTCCAGCGTCGGCTGATCGCCGGTATAGCTGTGGATCGTGGTCATGAAGCCCTTGGTGATCCCGATCGTGTCGTTGAGCACCTTGGCCACCGGCGACAGGCAGTTCGTGGTGCAGGACGCATTGGACACGATCAGGTCCTCGGCGGTCAGCGTGTCGTGGTTGACGCCATAGACAATGGTCTTGTCCGCGCCGGCCGAGGGGGCCGAGACCAGAACCCGGCTCGCGCCGTTTTCGAGGTGGATCTTGGCCTTGTCCTTGTCGGTAAAGATGCCGGTGCATTCCAGAACGATGTCGATATGCCCCCAGGGCAGTTCGGCCGGGTTGCGGATGGCGGTCACGGCAATCGGCCCGCGGCCGACGTCGATCGTCGTCTCGGTGGTGGTCACGGTCGCGGGAAAACGGCCATGGACCGAATCGTAGCGCAGCAGATGGGCGTTGGTTTCCACCGGGCCCAGATCGTTGATCGCCACGACCTCGATATCGGTGCGCCCGGATTCGATGATTGCGCGCAACACGTTGCGCCCGATCCGGCCAAAGCCGTTGATTGCCACTTTGACTGCCATGGGTATTCCTCCGGGACTTTGAATGATGGCCGGTGTGACCCGGCCTGTTGCGCCAATCTTGCGATTTCGGACCAAAGGTCAACTGGCAACTGTGTCGCGCCAGTTAGCGCTAACGCCGTTCACCGCCAGAAGGCGAGATAGTCGAGAGCCAGCAGCCCCTTGCGCGCCAGAAACAGCGCGGCGTCGAGGTGCAGCACGAAGTGGTCGAGCAGGAAAAAGCCCGCGATCAGGACCACAATCCATATGGCGATGGTGTTGGTCATGTTGCGCGGGCTTTCAGGCGGTTATTGCAGCAAGGCCTTGACCCTGGCGGCGGTGTCGGCAGCGGTGATGCCGAATTTCTCGTAAAGCACGTCGGAAGGGGCAGAGGCGCCAAAGCCCTCCATCCCGACAAAGCCCGCCTTGGCCTCGCGCCCGCGTTCGCCCAGCAAGAGCGCGTCCCAGCCTTGCCGCACGCCAGCCTCGATGGCGACGCGCACCGGCCCGGCGGGCAGCACGCGCTTGCGATAGGCCTCGTCCTGGGCGGCAAAGAGCTCCATGCAGGGAACGGATACGACACGGGTGCCAATGCCTTCGGCCTCGAGCAGGTCGCGCGCGGCGAGTGCCACCTCGACCTCGGACCCCGTCGCCATCAGGATCGCCTGCCGTTTCGCCACCGCCTCGGCCAGCACATAGGCGCCCTGCGCGGTGAGGTTGCGCGCGGTATGGCTGCGGCGCACCGTGGGCAGGTTCTGGCGCGACAGGGCCAGCACCGACGGCGTGGTTTTCGCGGTCAGCGCGATCTCCCAGGCTTCGGCTGTTTCCACCGTGTCGGCGGGGCGGAACACATGCAGGTTCGGCGTCGCGCGCAGCATGGCAAGGTGTTCGACCGGCTGGTGCGTCGGCCCATCCTCGCCCAGACCGATGCTGTCATGGGTCATCACATAGACGACGGGGATGCCCATCAGCGCCGACAGCCGCATCGCGCCGCGGGCATAATCAGTGAAACACATGAAGGTGCCGCCATAGGGCCGGATGCCGCCATGCAGCGCCATGCCATTCATCGCGGCCGCCATCCCATGTTCGCGCACGCCGAAATGGACATAGCGCCCCTTGCGGTTTTTCGGCGAAAACACGCCCAGATCGGCGGTCTTGGTGTTGTTCGACCCGGTCAGGTCGGCCGAGCCGCCCAGCGTCTCGACCATCACCGGGTTGACGACCTCGAGCACCATTTCCGACGATTTGCGCGTGGCGACCTTGGGCGCGGCATCGCTGATCTGCTTCTTGAGCGCGCGGATGCGTCCGGCCAGCGCCTTGGGCGCGTCCTGCGCAAAGGCGCGGGTGATGTCCTCTTGCCGGGCCTTGGGCAGGCGGTCGAATTCGGCCTGCCAGAGCGCGCGCGACGCAGCGCCCTTGGCCCCCATCGCCTCCCACTCGGCCTTGATCCCGGCGGGGATGTCAAAGGCGCCATGGGTCCAGCCATAGGCGGCGCGGGTGTCGGCGATGAGCTTGGCATCGGTCAGCGCGCCATGCCCCTTGGACGTGTCCTGCGCCGATGATCCCAGCGCGATATGCGTCTTGCAGGCGATCATCGAGGGGCGCGGGTCGGCCTTTGCGGCGGTGATCGCGGCGTCGATCGCCACGGGGTCATGCCCGTCGATCGCCTGCACATGCCAGCCCGAAGCGGCAAAGCGCGCGCCCTGATCGGTGGTGTCGGTGATGTCCACGGGGCCGTCGATGGTGATGTTGTTGTTGTCCCACAGCACGATGAGATGGCCAAGCTGCTGCATGCCCGCGAGGGTCAGCGCCTCCTGGCTCACCCCTTCCATCAGGCAGCCGTCGCCGGCGATGACATAGGTGTGGTGGTCGAACACTCGGGCGCCATAGCGGGCGCGCAGCACTTCTTCGGCCATGGCAAAGCCGACCGCATTGGCGATGCCCTGACCCAGCGGCCCGGTCGTCGTCTCGATCCCGGCGGCATGGCCGTATTCGGGGTGGCCCGCGGTCTTGGCGCCCCATTGGCGGAAATTGCGCAACTGGTCGAGCGTCATGCCCGCGTAGCCGGTCAGGTAGAGCAGGGAATAGAGCAGCATCGAGCCATGCCCCGCCGACAGGATGAACCGGTCGCGGTCGGGCCAGAGCGCATCGCGCGGGTCAAAGCGCAGGTGATTGGCAAACAGGACCGTGGCGACATCGGCCATGCCCATGGGCATCCCGGAGTGGCCCGAATTGGCGGCAGCCACCGCGTCGAGCGTCAAGGTGCGGATTGCGGCGGCGCGCATCCAGTGATCGGGGTGGCGCTGGCGCAGGGTGGCGATGTCCATGGGCGGGTATCCTTTGTCAGCCGAATGAACGGCGGCGGGGCGAGAGGCGGGACGCAGCCGCCCCGATCAGCCTCATATCAGGCCGCACCCCAAGATCAAGCACACCCTCTAACACCTTGGTCTGCAAGGCGGCGCCGCATTTGCGGCTTGCGGGTTGTTGGCTTAGGCTGATCCTGTGATGGGACGATTCGCGGCTGCCGTCGCGGGCAGGGCCGGGGGACCACGCCGCAGCATGCGGGGTGCGGGGCAAGCGGCGGTAGGGGCGCGGGCGCGACGGCAAGGCGCG
>JAACUH010000153.1 GCA_009993005.1 Rhodobacterales bacterium | reverse complement strand
GCCGTCCGCATTGCGCTCGACGTCGAACAGCCATGGCGAGCCTGCGGCGCGCTTCGCGGCGACGAGCTTCAGGATGCCGCAGCGCAAGAGTTCTGGATGGATCGGCATGGTGCGGATCGCGTTGACGGATTTGACGGCCTGGTCGCTGCTGGCGCGCACCAGGATCACCGGCGCGCCAGCCTCTATCGCGATGTCGCAAGGCTTCAGCTGGCAGCCCTCCTCCATCCGAAGACCGGCGTAGCGCCCCATCAGCGGCAGCCAGTAGAGCGGATCGTTGCTGCGCTCGGGGCCTGAGGTGAAGATCGGCCGTGAGAACAGCGCCGCGAGACCATCGCGCCCCAGGGCGCGCCGCCGCGGCCCGTCGAAGGCGATCAACTGCTTGAGATGTTTCTTGGGCCAAATCGCGTCAGCCATCGGGTTCTCGCCGGCGCGCGCGACGCCGATGATGCATTTGAACACCATGCTGACATAGGTCTGGTGTTTGTACTGCGTCCTTGGCGCCAGACGCGCGATGCGCGCCGCTGCGCAGGCCTCAGCGAAGCGGTCGCCAGACCATCCCTCGACCTCTGCGAGCTGCTCGATGGCCGTGAGCGCGGCTTCTTCATCATCGTTGGCGCGATCCACCAGGCTGCGCATCGGCAAGTCGAGCGCGGCGCTCTTTCCCCAATTGTTCGGGACGTCGCCGAGGCGCTCGACAAACTCGCGACAGTCGCCTTCGGTGATGGCGCTCAACGCCGTCGGCTTTCCGTCCGCGCGCCGGAACCAGGCGAGTGCAAGTTTCGTGGTGGCGTCGAAGCCCCGGCTCGATCCTTTCATCCATTTCTGGTTTGTCCCGCCGATGGAGTGGCGGTCGCGGGTCAGCGCGAAGGCTTCCTCAAGGCTCAGATTCCAGACGTCTTCCTTGCCGACCTGACGCAGCGCCAGCATCCTGTCGTCCGGCCGCGCCCGACGCTGGGCGCGGCGCGGCGCCTTGCGACGACCTGTCGTCAGCGCGGCGATTGTGGATTCAGCGGCGGCGCTCGCTGCGCTCGCAGGCGGCGTAAGTCGACGCTTCAGCGGCGCTGGGCCGGGGTGCGGCGGGGCGACCATCAGCGCCGGGCGTCGCGCCTGCATGGCCAGGAGCGTATCGACGCTCGGAGGTGGGCTCGGGGAAATTCCTGGCGTGAGATCGCAGCGGCGCTCGACAGCGGGATCCTCCGGCGTCGGCGCGGCG
>JAACUH010000152.1 GCA_009993005.1 Rhodobacterales bacterium | reverse complement strand
AGCCGATAGAAGTCGAACGCCTGCCGCACCATCTCGAGCGTCTCGCTCGCCGTCCGCCGACTCGCGACCAGCGTGAGATCGAGCATCTCCGCCTCTGGTTTGCCCATGAGCGCAGAGAAGATCGGCTGAAGATCGGCAAGACGCTCGAAAGGCATCACCGCGGACACCGGGCGCCGGGATGCGCAGTATCCAGAATTGGCGCCGGAGTCGCCACCACGGTTTTCGCCAGGATCTGCACCGAGAGGAGTCGGCGGGTTCGCCCGCCTCGCGGTGGTCGCCGCCGAGGGCCGGATGCCCCGGAAGAAGGGGGCCAGATGCTGTCGCACGATCACGTCCAGGTCCGGATTGTCGGGCCCCAACCCGCAAAGCACATCCAGTCTGTGATCCGCCGCCTCGATCCTGGTGGCTACGACCGGCAGAAACAGACAACTCTCATTACTCAACACCAGCTCGAAATACAGATCTTCGCTGTCGGGCGCGATCGTCGATGTCCGCGCTTCATTTTGTTCTTGAGCAGGCGCATGGCAAACGAACCCGTACATCGCCTCCTTTTCACCAAGCAGATTGGCGAACCGCGGATCACGACCGAAGCCTGCGACGAGGTCGGGGCGGGGCAGGGCGATCCAGTCGCCGTGGAGCGGCGCATGGGTCCCCTCCGCGCCACGCAGGATGGCGCGCTCCACAATATGGGTCGGGTCAAGCAGCCAACCGACAACCAGCAATCCGCCGTCGGGGGCGCGAAGGACCGCATCCAGCGCCGCTGCGACCGGCAATGTGGTCTGGTTCAACGTATCAACGCCGACGAAGCGCGGGCGACACACCCGGCGAAACGCGCGCAGCGTCGCCTCCGGGCCGGACAGGCGCGGAGCGAAACTCCGGATATGCTCCACAGCGGCGTCGTCCGCGAGCCTGACCGGCCCATCCCGAGAGACATCGAGTCGGCGCAGACGATCGCCAGTCTCAAAAAAAACCGCCCTGATATCGGCGATGGCGGCCGGATCCTTGCTGTATGCGCAGAAGCCCGCGCCGGGCGGCAAGATATCGTCACGCCCGAAGTGCGCCACCGCCACGCCGGTGAAGGCGATGTCGTCTCCTGCGATGGCGAAATTCGCCGTCCCGGCGGCGAGCGCCATAGACCAGCCCTGGAGAAAGGCCCCGCGTCCCTCAGGGGCCGCGACAATCTCGACAAAGCCGTCGGGTGTCGCAGCGGCGGACAGAAAGGCGTTG
>JAACUH010000156.1 GCA_009993005.1 Rhodobacterales bacterium | reverse complement strand
ACCCGGGTGAACAGTGTGGGGGTCAAAGGCGCCAGCGACGATCTGCGCGTCAGCCTGGCGCGATCGCGGGCCGCAACATGTGCGGCCCGCGGTGGTGTCAGCGCAGTCAGTGGCGCCGCGCGCCGCGCAGGGGCTGTCCGTCCCGCTTCTGGCGCAAGGTCAGCGCGCCCATCTTCGTTGGCGACAACGCGTCGATCGCCTGCGTGAGCGCCGCGACCTTGTCGCCCTGAGCTTCGATCTCGCATAGACGATCGAGCATCCAGTCCAGACGCGTGAGATCGCGTGCGGGGGCTTTGCGCGGGGCGGAGGCGGCAAGTCCACAGATGAGTGCGCCCAGATCGCGTGCGATGGAAGGCGACCAGGGTGCGCCCTCGACGCCCGCCGCCACAAACCGCGCGGCCGACGCGCGACCCCTTTTATCGCCATAGCGGCGGACAAGGATCGCGATCGCGTCGCCGTGCTGACGCGCGATGATACCGACGTTGACTTGCAGCGCGCGACGGCGCGCGCCGAGATCGGCGCACAGCGCGCTGTGACGCTGATCGGAACAGAAAGAAACTGGTCTGGAGAAAGACATCGGGAGCTCCCAAAAAGCGACCGGGCATTGATTTGCGTGGTCAAGGGATCTGCCGGTTGAGGCGGATCGAGGGCGGCTTCAGCCGCGCTGATGGTCTCTGTGTCGCTCGCGCCCTTTTCCTTTTTTCCTTCTTTTATATTGGTCGCCCCGCTCCTGCGCCGGCCTCGCAAGGCCGGGTCGGCGCAGGCGCGGGGCGCAGAACAATCGTTGGTCGATCCTCCCGCTTCCCCTGCCGCTTTCCTGTCAGCTTTCGGTCTGTTCATCGCGCCGTCGGCTTCGCCAAGGACAGCAGGGTGGATCGTTGCAAACGAACCCGTGCCGTTCGGCGCGCCGTCGGGCGGCGGTTAGAACACCACCGGCGGAAAGGCGTCGAGCGTCGCGTCGTCGATCTCGTCCGCGAGCCACTTCTGCGCCCGCGCGATCGCATTCGTGATGGTAGCGCGGGTCTGGTACTCCTGCGCGATGCCGTCGGAGACATGTCCGCACATGAGCATCGCCTGGCGCACGCCGGCGTCGCCGGACAGGCCGAGCAGATCGTGCATCCGGCTGCGCGCGATGTGCACGCCCGTGCCGAGATAGCGGCTCCAGCATCGCGAGACGTAGCCGTAGGTGCACTCGGCGCCGTTGTGATCGATGAACAGCGCCCTGCGTTCT
>JAACUH010000155.1 GCA_009993005.1 Rhodobacterales bacterium | reverse complement strand
CATGTATGCCGGGCCTTCGCCAGCCCACCGCCACCGCTCCAGGGTGCGATGCGAGATGGTCCAGCGGTCCGCGAGTTCCTTCTGAGTCATGCAATTCCGTTTCATGTCGTCCTCCATTCGAGCAACTCGGTTTGGTTGCTCCCAAACGAAGGCGTGAAAGGAAATACGAGTAAAGTCAGATAGTTGCGAAGCCGTGCGCGCCGCAAGGCGGGCCGATCGCCCCATACATGTGTGGCAAGAAGCGGGCGTGCCGGAGTGGCCTCGCCTCCGACACGCCCCGAATTGAACGCAGCCACATGATGCGCGGCCGCGCGGTCGGCGAAAACTCGAGCCGGCCTGGTGGGCTCCGAGCGGGTTCGCCGCCATCCCCACCGCCGCGCTCGATCCGGCCCACGGTCCGGCGTCTCCCGCGGTCCCCGCGCTTATCGGGTCCGGGTCCCCATCCTCCGCCAGCGCCCCGTTATTCGGAGCTGGCGGCTTCCACCGGCGTGATCTCGGTGATTGTCTGGAACTCACCGAGGAACTCCGGGTGGTTTTGCGCCAGGTAGCGCACGATCCGTGCGTTCCCGATCAGCTTGCCGACGTAGCCCTTGATCACGGTCAGATGCAGATGGTCCTGACCGTATGTGTCCTGGATGGACGCGATCCCTTCTTGCAGGCGGGCCAGTTCCTGTTCCATCCGTGCCATCGCCTCCGGCGTGATGCCCTTGACCTTCTTCGGCTTGGAGGACTCGACCAGCTGGGCCTGCGGTGTTCCCGCGAGGATCGCGTTCACGTAGGCGACAGAATAGTTGTTCGCGTTGACCAGCAGTTCGGCCGCCTCGATCTGGCGCATGGTCTTCATTTTTCGAAGCGCGTCGAACACCGCGCCGGTCGCGGGTTTGTCTTTCAGGATCGCAACCGCTTCCTCGCAGATACCGTCCAGCAGGCGCACCTTGCGCCGGATGCTGCTCATGTTGAGATCGAGCGCGAGCGCGATCTTTTCCTCCGGCACGCCGCGCTCGATCGCCTTGCGGATCATCTTGTGTTCCTGGATCGGCGCGAGGCGGCTGACCTGGCGGTTGTAGGTGAAGGCCTCATCGTCCTTGGAGACCAAGCATTCCACCTCGCTCGCGCCTGCGTCCTTCAGCGCCTCGATCCGCAGGTGTCCGTCGAGCAGCAACCAGGTCGCGGACTTGTCGGGGTTCCGAACCACGACGGGCGGCTCGACGATCCCGATCTGGGCGATGGAGGCCACGATCTGCCGATACTTCCGGCTGGATTTCGCGGACTTGCCAAGAGCGTGCAGCGGCAGGATCGCGTCGATGGGGAGGGTAATGCAGTCGTCCTCGAACCCGCGATTGACGCTGCGCGGGGCCTCGCGTTTCATGCGGATGCCCCCTCAGTGACAGACCGGGCGAGATCTGCCGGCATTGACTCAAGCCCCTCAGCCCGGAGCAGGGTCATGAAATGCGCATCCGCGCAGAGCTTGCGGAAGGCCTCGCGCACGAACATCAGTCGGCTCTGGGTGAGCTCTGCCTTCTTGATCAGCAGCTTCTGGCGTGTGGCCTCCTGTTGATAGGCCCGCACGAGGCCTTCGCTCGTCAGCGCGCGTTTCCCAATCCGGCGTCCGAGCGGGTTGGTCTGGATCTGCGGACCACGCAGTTCGCGCTGCTGAATCAGGCGGCGCACCAGCGCCAGCTTCCGTCCCCGCAGCTTGTTCTGGGTGTAGGCGTCCATGAGCGCTTTCTGCGCCCCCTTCGCGTCTGTCTTGGAAATCTGGATGGCGAGGTTCAGCGGCAAGACCCCGGTTTCCACGGCCGAGACCAGGCGCTCCTCGCCCTTATCGAGCAGCCCGGCGATCATGTTCACGTATTCGGTGGACACGCCGATCTTCTCGCCGATCTGGCGGTCGTTGTAGCCGCGCTGGCGGAGCGCGCCGATCTCGCGCATCAGGTCGATGGGGTTGTGCTGCCGCCGCGCGCAGTTCTCCACGAGGCTCATGACGAGGCAATCGCTCTCGTCGGCCTCGATCACGATGGCGGGGATGCGGTCCTGCTTGAGCTCGATGAAGGCCTC
>JAACUH010000154.1 GCA_009993005.1 Rhodobacterales bacterium | reverse complement strand
AGTGGTTCCCTGCATGGTCAGTCCTTTCCGGTGGCGAGCCGCGAAGAACGCCTGGCAGTGCATCGAGCAGAACCAGCGGTACTCGCGGGGGCGGGGTTTGTTCGGGTTGAAGAAACCGAAGCCGCGCGCGGGGCGCAGACAGACGGCGCAAGGCTTGAGGCGCGGGTGCCAGAGCCGAATACGCTCCGGGCAATCCGCAGGCGCTGCGGGCGGGGATGCGATTTGCGCGACATGGTTCAAGCTGCCCTCCGCTCGGGCTCGGCCGCCGTGACGAGGCGCCGGATGTCGCGCTTGTTGAACTGGAACGAGATCAGCGCAGAGGCGCGATAGCGCGTCAGGCCGTAATCCCGCCGGAACTCGGGCGGCAGGCAATTCAGCTGCTTCTCCGTCGCGTCCTGCTTCAGCCAGCCCTTCGACTTGAAGGCGCTTTCGTCGGTCTCGTGCTCGTTCAGCCAGTCGTCGGCCTGCGCGAGGCAGACGAGTCGCTCGCCCACGCCGAGAAGCCGTGTCGCTCTGCCTGTGGCGCCGCCGACCGCGTGCCACCGGCCATCGAGGAAGAACACGCCGCCCCAGGCACGAAAGCCGTTGGCCATCAGCGCGGCGTCGTCGCCAAAGAGATCCACCCACGCGAAACTCGATCGCTCGAGAAGATCGAGCTCGGTCATGACGAAGCTGTCGATGGGCTCCGCGCCTTCGCGCGGCAACTCGCACCCGCAGATCGGGCATTCGGTGACCGCGATCGGGATCTCGGCCTTGCATTCGGGGCAGAGTTTCGTGGGGGCTTCCCCCGGCGTCGGCACGCGGCCGTCGAGATCGACATCCTGTTCCAGCGTGCCGTGCGTCAGGCTCGACGTCCCGAAGTCCAAAACGATGCAGTCGGTCTTGACGATGCCGGGGTGTTCCTCGGGATCGACGGTGCGCAGGCCGCGCCCGACCATCTGGATCATCGTGGACTTGTAGGAGCTGGGGCGCAGCAGCACGACGCAGGAGGTGGGCGGGTGGTCCCAGCCCTCGGTCAGCACCGCAACGTTGACCACGACGCGGATGCCGCCCGCCGCGTAGTCGGCGAGGAGCGCCTTGCGGGTCTCGGCCGCCAGATCGCCATGGATCAGCGCGGCGGAAACGCCCGCCGCCCGGAACGCCTCGGTGACGTGTTCGGCATGCGCGACGGTGGAGCAGAACACCACGGTCTGCCGGTCGCCCGCCTTCTCCTTCCAGTGGCGGATCACCTCGTCGGTGACGGGCGCGCGGTCCATGATG
>JAACUH010000061.1 GCA_009993005.1 Rhodobacterales bacterium | reverse complement strand
CCAGGGTGGATGTCTGGCAGGCCAATGACGAAGGGTTCTATGACGTCCAGCAAAAGGGCATCCAGCCCGACTTCAACCTGCGTGGCGTGTTCCGCACCAATGCGGCGGGTGAATACTGGTTCAAAGGGGTCAAGCCGAAATACTACCCCATCCCCGATGACGGACCGGTGGGGCAGTTGCTGGTGGCGCTGGGGCGCCACCCCTACCGGCCCGCGCATCTGCATTACATCATCGAGGCGGCCGGGCATGAGCGGCTCACCACGCATATTTTCGACCCCGACGACCCCTATATCCATTCGGATGCCGTCTTTGGCGTCAAACAGAGCCTGATGGCCCGGTTCGACCTCGTCGATGACCCCGCGCGCATCGCGGCCGAGGGGTTCACCCAGCCGTTCTATGCCGTCACCCATGATTTCGTCCTGGCCCCCGCGACATGACCACCCCCTGCATCATCTGCGTGGCCATCACCGGCTCGCTGCCGCGCAAGGCCGACAATCCGGCGGTGCCGGTCACGGTGAGCGAACAGGTGGAGAGCACCCATGCGGCCTATGAGGCCGGTGCCGCGATCGTGCATGCCCATGTGCGCAACGAGGACGAGACGCCTTCGGCGGACCCCGAGAAATTCGCGCGGCTGAAAGAGGGGATCGAGACACATTGCCCCGGCATGATCATCCAGTTCTCGACCGGGGGGCGGTCGGGCGCGGGGCGGGCGCGCGGCGCGATGCTCGGCCTGCGGCCCCACATGGCCTCGCTCTCGGTCGGGTCGAACAACTTTCCCACCCGCGTCTATGAGAACCCGCCCGATCTGGTCGATTGGCTGGCGGCGCGGATGCTGGAGCATGGGGTGAAGCCCGAGATCGAGGCGTTCGACCTGTCCCACATCTTCAAGGCCGCCGAGATGGCGGCGCGCGGCCAGCTTGCGGGCCGGCCCTATGTGCAATTCGTCATGGGGGTCAGGAACGCGATGCCCGCAGACCGCGACGTGTTCGACTTCTATGTGCGGACGGTCAACCGCTTCTGGCCCGGCGCGCCCTGGTGTGCGGCGGGGATCGGGGCGGCGCAGATCACGCTCAACGAATGGGCGGTGGCGGCGGGCGGCCATGCGCGCACCGGGCTCGAGGACAACGTGCGGCTCGACCGCGCGACGCTCGCGCCGTCGAACGCGGCGCTGGTGCGGCGGGTCGTCGATCTCTGCGCCCGCCATGACCGGCCGGTGGCGACCCCCGCGCAGGCGCGTTCGATCCTTGGGCTTGCCTGATTCGCCGGGCCATCACCCGTCGCTGGCCCGGCGTCCTGGGCGCGGGCGGACAAGAATCATGCGCTTTCTTGCGCAAACCCGCGCGCAAACCGAAACGGCCGATCTACCGTAGGGTCAATCTGCAATCCCCCTTGCACTTTCCGTTGATCCCTCAAAGGATCACGTCATGCCCGTGTCATACGGGACGACGTTCATGACTGCGGGACGGGGCCGAAACACCGTTCCGCCACAAATCAAAAGGGAGAGACGCATGTCCATCAAGGCAACACTTCTGGCCTCTGGCGCGGCCGTATTCATCGCGATGTCGGGCGCGGCCCTTGCCGCCACCCATCCGGTGACTGGCGAGACGCTGGCCGAGGACCAGACCTTTACCTACCGCATTCTCGACGAATTCCCCTCCTACGACCCGCAACTGGCCGAGGACGTGTCGGGCGGCGAGCTCATCCGCGACCTGTTCGAAGGTCTGATGAACCAGGATGCCGAGGGCAACCTCGTGCCCGGTGTCGCCACCGGCTATACCGTGTCGGATGACAAGCTGACCTATACCTTCACCCTGCGCGACAATGCCAAATGGTCGAACGGCGACCCGGTCGTGGCCGGCGATTTCGTCTATGCCTGGCGCCGCGCCGCCGATCCGGCGACCGCGTCGGAATACGCCTGGTTCATCGAACTGATGGCGCTGGAAAACGCCTCTGCCGTCGTCGCGGGCGAGATGCCGACCGATGCGCTGGGCGTGCGGGCCGAGGATGACCATACGCTGGTCGTCACCCTGTCCGAACCGCTGCCCTACTTCGCGCAGATGACCACGCATTTCACCACCTTCCCGACCCATCAGGCCACCGTCGAGGCCTTTGGCGACCAGTGGACCCGGCCGGAAAACATCGTGTCGAACGGCGCCTATGTGCTGACCGAACACATCCCCGCCGAACGCTCTGTGCGGGAACGCAACCCGATGTATTGGGACAACGAGAACACGATCATCGAAAAGGTCGTGGCGCTGGTCATCAACGACGAGAACCAGGCGCTGACCCGCTACCTCGCGGGCGAGCTTGACCGCACCGAAGTGCCCGCCGGCCAGTATCCGCGCCTGCACGAGGAATACCCGACCGAAGCGCTGAGCTTTCCGCTGCTGTGCTCCTACTACTTCAACGTCAACCTGACCGACAGCGGCCCCGAGGCGCTGCGTGACGTGCGCGTGCGGCAGGCGCTCAGCCTTGCCATCGACCGTGACGTGATCGTCGAAAACGTGCTCGCCGGGGGCCAGGTGCCCGCCTATACGCTGACCCATTGGGCGACGGCCGGGTTCGAAGTGCCCCAAGTGGCCGCCGCGACGATGACCCAGGAAGAGCGTAACGCCGCCGCCCAGGCCCTGCTGGCCGAGGCTGGCTTCGGCACCGGCGGCGCGCCGCTGTCGCTCGAGATCCTCTACAACACCTCCGAAGCGCACCAGAAGATCGCGGTCGCCATCGGCCAGATGTGGAAGACGACGCTGGGCGTGGAGACGACGCTGGCCAATCAGGAATGGCAGACCTTCCTCGATGCGCGCGGCAACCAGAACTACGAACTGGCCCGCGCCGGCTGGTGCGGCGACTATAACGAAGCCTCGACCTTCCTCGATATCGTGAGCACCAACTCGGGCTACAACGACAGCAAGTTCTCGAACGCCGACTTCGATGCGCTGATGGCGCAGGCCAAGACCTCGGACGACCCGCTGCCGCTCTATACCCAGGCCGAGCAGATCATCGCCACCGAACTGCCGGTGCTGCCGATCTACCACTACGCCTCGGTCTATATGCTCAACGACGCGATCAAGAACTGGCCCGTGAACAACGTGCAGCAGAACTGGTACGCGCGCGACCTCTACAAGGTCGCTGAATAAACCCTGACGCCGCAAAACCGGCCGCGCCCCCTGTCACCGGGGGCGCGGTCTGACTGCTTTGCAACAGGTGGGGGCCCATTCCATGTTCAGCTACATCATCCGCCGCCTTGCCGTGGCTGTGCCCACGATCCTGATCCTGATCGTGATGTCCTTCATGCTGATGTTCGCCGCGCCTGGCGGGCCGTTCAACTCCGAGCGTCCGCTCTCGCCGACGGTCATGGCGAATATCGAGGCGCGCTATGGCCTCGATCAGCCCTATTGGAAGCAGATGTTCGACTACACGGTCAATGTCGTCACCCGCTTCGACTTTGGCCCCTCGTTCCAGTATCGCGACCGGACGGTGAATGACGTGATCGCCCAGGGCTTTCCGGTGACGCTGAAATACGGGTTCTGGTCCTTTGTGGTGGCGGTGGTCTTTGGCCTCGGGCTGGGCGTGGTGGCGGCCATCAGGCACAACACCTGGCTCGATTACCTCGCTGTCGGCATCTCGATCGGCGCGCAGGTGCTGCCGAACTTTGTGATGGCGCCGATCCTCGTGCTGGTGTTCACGCTCTGGCTGGGCTGGCTGCCCGGTGGCGGCTGGAACGGCGGGCAATGGCAATATGTGATCCTGCCGGTAATCGCGCTGTCCACCTCCTATATGGCCTCGATCGCGCGGATCATGCGGTCCTCGATGCTCGAGGTCATGAACGCCGGTTTCATCCGCACCGCGCGGGCCAAGGGGCTTCCGATGCACCGCGTCATCTGGAAACACGCGATGAAGCCGGCGCTCTTGCCGGTGCTGTCCTACCTCGGGCCGGCCTTTGTGTCGATGGTGACGGGGTCGGTCGTGATCGACGTCTATTTCTCGACCGGCGGCATCGGGCAGTTCTTTGTCAACTCGGCCTTCAGCCGGGACTATTCGGTCATCATGGGCATCACCATCCTCGTGGGGGTGCTGACCATCCTGTTCAACCTTGTGGTGGACCTGCTTTACGCATGGATCGACCCCAAGATCCGCTACTGAGAGGGGCGCCGATGTTTCCCGACAAAGCTGTCGCCGAAGGGCTGGGCCAGGCCGCGCAACTCGCCGAAGTGCAGGGCCGGTCGCTGTGGAAGGATGCGCGCATCCGGTTTTTCCGCAACAAGGCCGCGGTGGTCGCGCTCTACATGCTGGTGGCGATCTGCATTTTTGCCTTTTTCGGCGGCTGGGCGGCGCAGCATGAACGCGACGCCATCGACTTTGCGCTGAGCGGGCCGAACGCCTACAAGGGCGTGCCGTCCTTTGCCACCGGGCATTACTTCGGCACCGACGCCGACGGGCGCGACCTCTTTGCGCGCACGGTGCAGGGCACGCGCATCTCGCTGCTGGTGGGCATCGTCGGCGCGTTGATCGCGGTGATCGTCGGCACGCTCTATGGCGCGATCTCGGGCTATTTCGGCGGCCGCACCGACGGCGCGATGATGCGCACCGTCGATATCCTGATGTCGGTGCCCTACATGTTCGTGCTGATCCTGCTGCTGGTGATCTTTGGCAAATCCATCCTGATGCTGTTTGTCGGCATCGGCCTGATCTCCTGGCTCGACATGGCGCGGATCGCGCGCGGCCAGACCCTGACCATCAAGAACAAGGAGTTCGTGGAGGCCGCCGTCGCCATCGGCGTGCGCCCGATGACGATCATCCTGCGCCATATCGTGCCCAACCTCGCGGGCATCGTGGTGGTCTATTCCACCCTGCTGATCCCCGGCATGATCATCACCGAAAGCTTCATCAGCTTTCTGGGGCTGGGCGTGCAGGAGCCCAACACATCGCTCGGCGCGCTGATTTCGCGCGGGGCGAGCCAGATGCAATACGGCGTGATCTGGCAATTGGCCTTTCCGCTGTTCTTCTTCATCGTCACGCTCTTCGCCTTCTTCTTTGTCGGCGACGGCCTGCGTGACGCGCTTGACCCCAAGGACCGCTGACATGCGCCTGCTGGAAATCAACGACCTAACCGTCACCTTCCAGACCGGCGACGGCGAGGTGAACGCGGTCAACGGCGTGTCGCTCGGCATCGACGCGGGCGAGACGCTGGCCATCGTGGGCGAAAGCGGATCGGGCAAGTCGCAGACCGCCTTTGCCGCGATGGGCCTTCTGGCGCGCAACGGCGCGGCGCGGGGCGAGGTGCTGTTCGACGGGCAGAACCTGCTGACGCTGCCGCAAAAGGCGCTCAACAAGGTGCGCTCGACCCAGATCTCGATGATCTTCCAGGACCCGATGACCTCGCTCAACCCCTATATGCGGATCAGCGACCAGATGGCCGAGGTGCTGATGCTGCACAAGGGCATGAGCAAGCGGCAGGCGGTCACAGAGGCGGCGCAGATGCTCGACGCCGTGCGCATCCCCGACGCGCGGGCGCGCATCACCATGTATCCGCACGAGTTTTCCGGCGGGATGCGGCAGCGCATCATGATCGCGATGGCGCTCTTGTGCAAACCGCGCCTGCTGATCGCGGATGAACCCACGACCGCGCTCGACGTGACCGTGCAGGCACAGATCATGCAGCTTCTGGGCGAAATCCGGCGTGATTTCGGCACCGCCGTGATCCTCATCACGCATGACCTCGGTGTCGTGGCGGGCTTCTGCGACCGCACGCTGGTGATGTATGGCGGGCAGGTGATGGAGGAGGGCACGACCGAGCAGGTCTTTGCCGCGCCCTCCCATCCCTATACGCAGGGTCTGTTGTCCGCCGTGCCGCGTATCGACCGCGACGATGACGAACTGGCCACCATCGCCGGAGAGCCGCCCGACATGTCGCACCTGCCGGCCGGTTGCCCGTTTTCGCCGCGCTGCGACGTGGTGCGCCCCGAATGCCCGGGCCAGCGCCCGCCGCTTCTGGCCTTTGGTGCCGGCCGCCGCCGCGCCTGTCACCAACCCTGGACGGAGGAGGCCTGATGTCCACGATCCTGTCGGTGCAAGACCTCGCCGTGACCTTCGATGTGCGCCCGCGCGGCGCCTGGCCCTGGTCCTCCCCGCTCAAGCTGCATGCGGTGGGCGATGTGTCCTTTGACCTCGCCGCCGGGGAATGCCTTGGCGTTGTCGGCGAAAGCGGCTCTGGCAAATCGACGCTGGCGCGCGCGATCGTGGGCACGGTGCCCTCGTCGCACGGCAAGATCCTGTTCGAGGGGCACGACCTCGCCGCGATGAACGTGTCGCAGCGCCGGGTGCACCGCAAGGATGTGCAGATGATCTTCCAGGACCCGCTCGCCGCGCTGAACCCGCGGATGCCGGTGGGCGACATCATCGCAGAGCCGCTCATCACCCATGCGCCGCAAACCCCGCGCGCCGAGGTCAAGCGGCGCGTGGCCGAGCTGATGGAGCGCGTGGGCCTGCTGCCCAACCTCATCAACCGCTATCCGCACGAGTTTTCCGGTGGCCAGTGCCAGCGCATCGGCATCGCCCGCGCACTGATCCTGCAGCCCAAGCTGGTGATCTGCGACGAACCGGTGAGCGCGCTGGACGTGTCTGTGCAGGCGCAGGTGGTCAACCTGCTGCGCGAATTGCAGCGCGACATGGGCCTGTCGATGATCTTCATCGCCCATGACCTGAGCGTGGTCAAACATGTCTCGGACCGGATCGTGGTGATGTATCTGGGCCGCCTGATGGAGCAGGCCACCGCGCGCCGCCTCACCACCGACCCGCGCCACCCCTATACGCAGGCGCTGATCTCCTCTGTGCCGATCCCCGACCCGGTGCTCGAGAAAACGCGCCGCCGCCCGGTGCTCGAGGGTGAACTGCCCTCGCCGCTGGCCCCGCCCTCGGGCTGCGTGTTCCGCACCCGCTGCCCGCGGGTCCAGCCCGATTGCGCCGGTGCCCGGCCCGCGATGGTGGATCTGGGCGATGGCCACGGCGTCGCCTGCCCGCACCAGGTCCCGATGGAGGCGATCGCACCGGCCTGAAAAATCGGCTTCTTTGTGCCCCAAATACTCATCTTCCTGCGCATCGGCGCAGTCGGAGCCTCCGGCGGGGATACTTATGGCAAGATGAAGCCGGATCCGCGCCCGGGCCCTGCGGAGGCTGGGCCCTGCGGAGGCCCGTCAGTAATCGCGCTCGAAAAAGATCCCCAGGCTCGTGTCGCCGGTCGTATCGACGCTGCCGCGCACGGTCAGGCTGTCGGTCAGATCGAGGTTGAGGTTGATCTCGGTCGAGGCGCTGCCGATGGTCACGTCGGTATAGACATTCTCGCTCAGATACTTACCGGCCCGCACGGCGGCGTTGCCCTCGGCATCGGCGGCGAAATCGAGGTCATCAAGCCCGATCCCCTGCCGCAGCCCGTCGATCAGCCCGCCACCGCCGCGCCCCGCCAGCGTGCCGATCGCTGCGGCAAGCTGCACCGCCTGAAGCGGTGAGATGGAGGAGATGTCGCGTCCGAATATGAGCTGCGCCAGCACCTCGTCCTGCGGCAGTTCGGGCGACGAGACAAAGCGGACTTCGGGTTCGGTCGCCACCCCCTCGACGATGATGCTCACCAAGGTGCCGGTGCGCGCTGTGGTGGTCGCGACCAGCCGCAGGAAGGGCGCGAAATCGCCTTGCACCGAGGCATAGCCTTCGGTCAGGTCGAACCGTTGCTGCAGGATCGACAGCCGCCCGCGCAAGAGCTCGAACCGCCCCACCGGGATCACCTGCCGGGTGGTGCCGGTCAGCCGCAGCTCTCCGCCCAGTTCGGCATCGAGCCCGCGGCCCCGGATGAAGACGCGCGCCGGTGCGCGGATCGTGATGTCGAGCGCGATGCCCGGTCCGCCCGCGCCGCTGCCATCGGCCCCGGCCGCCCGCCCGTTCAGGCCAAGCCCGGCCCGCTCAAGCGTGCGGCGCACGTCGGTGGGGGCGTCCAGATGCACCACATCGGGCAGGTTGCCCAGCGCGCTAACGCCGGACGACGGCACCTGCACCTCGGTCGGGCCGAGGTCGATCACCCCGGCGATCCGCGCGCCGCCCGTGATCGGCCCGGTGACGGAGATGGTGCCGGTCGCTGTGGTGGCGTAAAGCTGTGGGTCGCGCAGGCCCAGACGGTCGAGCCTCACGCGCAGGTCGGCGGCAAAGGGCGCGTCGAGCCCCACACTGCCGTCGATGGCGACCCGCCCGCCCGCCTCGGCCGCCGCCGCGAGCGCCAGCGTGGCGCGGCTGCCACCCAGCGTGATCGTCCCGCCGAGATCCGTGAGCGCCTGCCCCAGCACCGGCGCCGACAGACGCGCGCCGGCGATCCGCACCGTGCCGCCCAGCGAGGACAGCGCGGCGGGGCCATTCACCGTGAGATCGAAACTGGCCAGCCCGTCGAGCCTGCGCGGCTCGATGCTGCCATTGACCAGCCCGAGCGGCGCCGTCCCGGTGATGGAGAGCGCGAGCCGCCCGTCTGCGCCGATCTGCCCGCCGATGGTGGCGCCGGTGCCGCCTGGCCCGGTGGCCTCGGTCTGCACCCGCCAGTTCGATGCGGCATCCAGCGCAGCGGTGCCCACCGCCGTCACCGGCCCGCTGAAATCGGGGGTAAAGAGGCCGATGTCGGCCAGCCGCGCGTCGAACCGGGCCTGCCCGGTGCTGCCTGCGCCGTCCAGGCTGCCGGTCACGGTGAGGTTGGGAAAGCGCGCGGCGAAATCCTCGACCCGCAGGCCTCCGCCAGGGCCGCGCGCCACCCGGGCGCCCAGCGTGCCGGTGCCGCGCAGCACCGTGGCCACCGCCGCAATGCCCGGGTCGAGGTTCGTCAGCGTGCTGTCCAGCCGCAGGTCAAGGCGGCTCGCGTCCGGCAGGAACTGCCCCGCCACCCGCCCCTGCACCGCGCCCGAAAGCCTGCGCCCCGCGAGGGCGGAAAAGGGCGCGAGGTTGCGCACTTCGGCCGTGATGACGGTATTGACCAGCATCCCGTCGGCGGGTGCGGCGATGGTGGCATCCACCTGCGCCGATGTGCCGGGCCCGGTCGCCTCTGCCGCGAGCGTGATCACACCCGTGTCGTCGCGCCGCGCCGTGCCGGCCAGGGCCGCGGGCCCTGACAGGCCGGGCAGCAGGACCCCCGCCTGTGGCAATTCCACATGGATCCGCGCGTCGCCCGCGGCGCCGGTCAGCCGCGCGTCGCCGTTGGCCAGCAGGGCAGGGGTGGCGACCTCCAGATCGTCGATCTGCAGGTTCTGCGCCCCCGTGCGCTGCATCCGCAGGCCAAAGCGGCCCGCGCCGCGCAGGAGCGGGTCCAGTTGCGCGATGCCGGTGCCAAGATCGCGGCTCTGCCCGTCAAGACGCAGGTCGAACAGGGCCAGGTCGGCGCGGGTCTTGCCGGTGAGGGTGGCACTGAGGGCACCGCGCAGCGCCCGGCCGGCGAGCGGCGAAAACGGCGCGAGGTCGGCGATGGCGGCCTCGACCTGCCCCTCGGCCACAGGCCCGTCACCCGCATCCGTCACCACCGCCTGCAATTGCGCCTGTCCGCCCGGCGCCTGCGCCGCAACATCCAGCGTCACCGCCCCGACCGCGTCGCGCGTGGCGGTGCCGGTGAGGGTCGCAGGCCCCGCGAGGTCGGGCAGCAGCAGCGCCATATCGGCGAGCCGCAGATCGAACGCCGCCTCTGCGCCGACCCCGTCCACCGACCCGCGCCCGCTGCCTGTCAGGGCCGGGGTGGTGACGGTGACATCCTCGAGGCGCAGGCTGACCGCGCCACTGCGGATCAGCCGCGCGGCGATGCGGCCTTCGCCCGCGAGCAGCGCATCGGCCTGCGGCTGGTCGATGGTCAGATCGCGGCTCTGCCCGATCACGGTGATGTCCAGGGTGGTGCCGTCGCGCTGTGCCGTGCCGGTGACGATCGCCTCGAGGCTGCCCGCAATGTCGCGCCCGGCGAGGGCGGAAAACGGTTCCAGGCTGTCCACGCTGGCGAGCGCCTGCGTGCTGATCACGCCGGCGGCGTCCATCTGCGCCGTGATCTCGGCCAGCGCATTGCCCAGTGCCGCACGGACATCGGCCACCACCAGCCCCGCCGCATCGCGGGTGGCGGTGCCGCTGAGCGTGGCCGGCCCGGCCAGGTCGGGCAGCACCAGCGCCGCATCGGTGATCGTCAGGTCAAAGCGCGCCTCGCTTTGACCGCTCGTGATATCGGCCGCGCCCGTCGCGCGCAGCGCCGGGGTCGTGACGTCAAGCTGTTCGACCCGGGTGCCGGCGGTGTCGCGCACGGCGGCCACGCTCAGCACGCCCTCGCCCGCCAGAAGCCTGTCTGCCGCGTCGATCCCGAGGGCCAGATCGCGGGTCTGGCCGGACAGGATCAGGTCGTAGAGCCCGTCAAGCGGACGGATGTCCGACAGGATGGTGAGCGCCGCCGCCCCGCCAAGGTCGAGCCCGGTGAGACGCGCGAAACGGTCCAGCCTGTCAGCGGTCAGCGCGACCGAAGTGCGCGTGCGAAATCCTTCGCCGGGCCCGGCGATGGTGCCTTCGGCCGACATCGCGACACCCGGCCCGTCGAGCGTCAGTTGCGCGATCTCGAACGGGCCGTCGTCGCGCCGGGCGAGGCGGATCACGCCGGCGATCGACGGCCCGATCGCCTCCGCCAGCGCCGGATCCTCGAGCCGCAGGCCGCGTGCGCCATAGGCGAGGTCGGCGGAAAACAGGCCCGCAACCTCTGGCCGCGCAGGCTGGATCACGCCGTCGCCCGCCAGCGTGAGCGCGGGGATGAACATCCCAGGCCGCGCGAAACCGGTCAGATCGAACGCGCCTTCCCACCGGTCGCCATCCGCAAGGTCATAGGTCACATCCAGCGTCATCGCCTCGACATAGGTGGCGGCGCCCGCGACCGGCAGCAGCACCGGGCTGCCGTCATCGGCACTGATCTCGCCCGCAAGGTCGAGCCGCAGCGGCCAGCCGTCTGGCGTCAGCTCGAGGCTGCCCGACAGGCGCAGCGCCTGTGACAAGACAAAGAGTTGCGACAGCGACAGCGCCCCGTCGCCCGCCCGCGTTCCGGCCAGCGAGAGCCGCACGTCGGGGCCGAAGAAGTCGCTGTAGGCGGGCGCGATGAGCGGGGTCACGTCGCCCTGCACATTGAGCCGGAAATCGCGTGCGGGCGGCCCGCCATCGGCATCGGGCCGGGTGAGCTGGCCAAAGGTGCCGGTGATCCGGTCCTGCCCGTCGGTGGCGATGGCGAGGTTGGCGGTATAGTCGTCGATCGGCGCCGTCCCGTCGAGCGTGAGGCGCACCGCAGGCTTGCCCGGCAGGTCCAGCAGCCGCGCGATGATGCCCTCGGGCGCCTCGGTCAGATCGGCGGTCAGCGCCAGGATGCGCGTGGTGTTGGAATAGGCGCCGGACAGCTCGAAATGCCCCTCGGCCCCGTCCAGACGGTCAGCCGTCACCACCGCCGTGCCTTCGCCCCCCGACAGCGCCGCGCGCCCGTCCAGCGACAGCGTGATTTCTTCACCCAGCAGCGGCGCGCCCAGCGTGATGCGGTCCACCCGCAGCGCCCCGATCTCGACCGAAATGGGCAGGTTGGGCAGCGCAAAGGGTGACGCCTCGGGCGAGGGGGGCGCGCTGCCCTCGCTCACCGGGGCGCGCAGGAGGGTGATCTGGCGGGCCGACAGTTCATTGACCGACAGCGCGCCCGAAAACAGCGCCGACCGCGTCCAGTCGAGCGTGAGCCCCTCCATCCGCAGCCAGACGCCTTCGGCATCGGCCACGGTCAGCACCCGCACGGTAGAGCGCGAGCTCAGCGCGCCCTCGAAGCCGATGATCCGCACATCGCGGCTCACCCCCGACAGGTTGTCCGAAATGAGCGAGGCGAGAAAGCCCGTGTCGGCCTCTTCCTGCGCGGTCTGCGCGGCGAGCGTGAAGGGCCAGAGCCAAAGAAGGAGGATCGCGAGACGTTTCAAAACGATTGCCCGATGCCGAGGTAGATCTGCAATTCCTGCCCTGCCTTGTCGCCACTCGCCGGCGTGGCAAGGTCGAGCCGCACCGGCCCGATCGGCGTGTCATAGCGCAGCCCGATGCCAGCGCCCGCGTGCCAGTCGCCGCCCTGCAGCGGCACGGCGTCGGCGCTGACATAGCCGTAGTCGTAGAACCCCACCGCCTCGATCCTGTCGGTGATGCCGATGCGCGCCTCGAACTGGCCGCCCGCAAAGGATGCGCCGCCGATCCGCGCGCCCTCGACCGGGCCGGTGCCCAGATCGCGCGCGAGGCTCACGGCGAGCGCGTTGTAGCGCTGCCCGCGCACGGTGCCGCCGCCGCCGGAATAGAACAGGAAATCGGTCGGCGCGTCGAGGTTGCTCGCCCCGATCACCGACCCGACCTGCGCCCGCGCGGCAAAGGTAAATCGGTCGCCCTCGCCAAAGCTGCGATAGGCGCGCGCGTCCGCATAAAGCCGCACGCCGCTGTCGCCACCCTCGATGGCCAGAAAAGGTGTCGCCTGCAGGTCGATGTAATAGCCCCGCTGCGCGTCAAGCGGCACGTCGCGCCGGTCGAGCGTGGCGCGCAGCGGCAGGGTCGCCAGCACATAGTCACGGGTGCGGAACGCCGTTTCCTCATGCGCGACCAGCAGGCCCAGATTGGCCTCATAGGTCAGGTCGTCGCGCACATATTTGACGAACCCCGCCTGCACATTGGCCCGCGTGAGCAGGTAATCGGGCGCGTCCAGCCGCGAGACGTCGGCGGCGGCCTGAAAATCGGTATCCGCGTTGAAGGTCGCCGGCCGCCCGAAGGTCGCGCCAAGGGTCAGGTCAGGCCCGCTGTCCGGGTCGCCGATGCCCGATATGTCGGCCTCGACCCGAAACCGTTCGGCCCCGCCCAGCAGGTTGCGGTGCAGCCAGTAGGCGGTGAGCGCCAGCCCGTCGTGCGAGGACAGTTCGGCGCCAAAGCCCAGCCGGCGCGGCTTCATCTCGATCACCTGCAATTCCATCGGCAGGGCGAAATCGCCGGTATAGGCATCGGCCTCGACCAGAGCGACCGACTGGAACGCGCCCGCGCGCCGCAAGCGCGCGGTGGCAATGGCGATATCGGCAGGGCTGTAGACGCGGCCCACCGGCAGGCCCGCGATCTCGACGATCCGCTCCGTGCGCACGCGCTGGTTGCCGTTCACCGAAAGCGGGCCAAAGGTCAGGCGCGGGCCGGGGGCGAGGGCCACGTCCACATCCAGGGTTTCGCTGGCATGCTGCGCCACGATCTGCTGGCCACCCGGCGCGGCCTTGGCATGGCCGACCTCGCGCCAGCCATCGACGCCCGCCGCCACCGCCTGCCGGATCACACCGCTTTGCGCCACTGCGCCGCTTGCAAAACCATCAGGCAGCACGGTGCCGGGCGCGAGCGGCGCCACCACGGCGCGGCCAAAGCTGAAGCGCGGGCCGGGATCGACCGTGATCTCGACCCGCGCCACCCGTGCCGGCGCGACCAGCGGCGCGATCTCGGCCGCCTCGCGCCCGTCCACGCGGATCGACACGGTTCCTCCGTAATAGCCCTCGGAATAGAGCGCGCTGAGCAGGCGGCGGTAATCGGCGCGCGCGGCGGCGACGTAATCCTGCGGCGCGGTCATGTCGGTGTCACCCAGCGTCAGGCTCAGCGCGGCACCTTCCAGCGCGCCGCGCAGGTCCTCGGCCGGCTCGGGCAGGGTCACCGTCACCTCTTGCGCCTGCGCAGCCATGGCCCAGAGACCGGCAATCAGGGCAAGGCTGCGGGGCAGGGTCATGTATGGTCCTGTCGCTGGTCGTGGGGTGAGCAGTCAGTTCCCATCGTTACCGCAAGATCTGGCTGAGCGAAACGCCCGATCCACAATTGGCAGGCATTTGCCGACACGTTTTCGGCACCGGCCGCGGGCCGCTTTCAGCCCCGCAGAAGCCGCGCCACGATGCCGGGCAGTTCCGCGAAATCGTCAAAGGCCGCGTCATGCGGCAGATCCGCGACCGGAGTATGACGATAGCCCCGGGTATAAAGAGCAAAGGGCAGCCCGGCGGCGGCGGCGGTCTGCGCATCGACCTCGCTGTCGCCCACATAGACCACCGGCCCGCCGCCGAGCCGCTCGCGCGTCGCAAGCAGCGGCGCGGGGTCGGGTTTGCGCACGGGCAGGCTGTCACCCCCCAGAATGGCGGCAAAGCGCGCCTCCATCCCCAGATGGCGCAGCACCGCAAGCGTCGGCGCCAGCGGCTTGTTCGTGCAGATCCCCAGCCGCCGCCCCGCCAGCGCGTCGAGCGCGTCGAGCACGCCCGGATAGGGCCGCGTCAGCCCGACTGCATCCTCGTATCCGGCGGTAAAGCGCGCCACCATCGCCGCATGGCGCGGCCCATCGGCTGCCTCGCCCGAGGCGTCGAGCAGACGCGCCACCAGATGCGGCACGCCCTTGCCGATAAAGCTGCGCACCTGATCAAAGCTCAGCGGCGGCAGACCATCCTCGGCCAGCACGCGGTTCGACGCGGCGTGGATGTCGGGCGCGCTGTCGATCAGCGTGCCGTCGAGGTCAAAGATCACCACGCTCATGCAAGAGCCCTCCGCAGGCCCGCGAGCCCGCCCAGATCGGAAAAACAGGCCAGGAGGCGCGTCGCAGCCGTGAGGTCCTCATGCGCGGTATAAAGGCCGGGTGACACGATGCAGCGCAGCCCGGCAGCCTGCGCCGCCCGCAGCCCGTTGCGCGAATCCTCAAAGGCCACGGCCTGATCGGCCCGCAGCCCCAGCCGGGCGAGCGCGAGCAGATAGACATCGGGCGCGGGTTTCTTGGCCGCGACCTCGTCGCCCGCGGCGATCACGTCGAACACCTGCTCCATCGGCTGGCCAAAGACCGCCCGACACAGCGCCGCGACATTGGCGGGCGTGGTGGTGGTCGCGATGGCGAGCCGCAGCCCCGCCGCGCGCGCCTCGTCGATCAGGGCCGCGATGCCCGGGCGCAGCGCGATGGCGCCGCTGTCCATCAGCGCGACATACTGCGCGGTCTTGGCGCGGTGCAGGTCGGCGATGGGCAGGGTGGCCGGGTCGCGCCCCTGCTCGGCGGCAAAGCGCGCCATCCGCTCCTTGCCGCCGGTGGTGGAGAGCAGCGCGCGGTAGGCGTCCTGCGACCAGTGCCAGCCGAGCCCGGCACCGGCAAAGGCCGCGTTGAAGGCGCGGCGGTGCAGCTCTTCGGTTTCGGCCAGCGTGCCGTCCACGTCAAGGATCAGCGCCTCAGGCAAGGACCGTCCCCGCCGCGCCCTCGGCCGCGGCCCGGATCGCGCGGATATTGTCACCATAACGCGCGGGGTTGCCCACCGACCCGCCCTTGAACACCGCCGAGCCTGCCACCAGCACATCCGCCCCCGCCGCCGCCACCAGCGGCGCGGTCTCGGGCGTCACGCCGCCGTCGATCTCGATATGGATCGGCCGGTCGCCGATCATCGCGCGCAGGGTGCGGACCTTGGCCACCTGGGACGTGATGAACTTCTGCCCGCCAAAGCCGGGGTTCACGGTCATCACGCAGACCAGATCCACCATGTCGAGCAGATACTCCAGCGCCGCGACCGGCGTGCCGGGGTTGATGGCAAGCCCCGCCTTGGCCCCCGCGCCGCGGATCGCCTGCAAGGTGCGGTGGATATGCGGTCCCGCCTCGAGATGGGCCGAGATCACATCGGCGCCGGCCTTTGCAAAGGCGTCGATATAGGGGTCCACGGGGGCGATCATCAGATGCACGTCCATCACGCCCTTGATATGCGGGCGGATCGCGGCGCAGGTCGCGGGGCCAAAGGTGATGTTGGGCACGAAATGCCCGTCCATCACATCGACATGCACCCAGTCGCAGCCCTGCGCCTCGATCGCCTCGCATTCGGCGCCGAAATTGGCGAAATCGGCAGAGAGGATCGACGGCGCGATCTTGATGGCACGGTTGAAAGTCATGGCAGGTCTCCGCGGAGGTTGGGAAAAGGGGCGCGCGGCGGCGCCCCCGCAGGCCACGATCACGCGGCCGAGTTGATCCTAAGCGCACCGCGCCAGTCAGGATAGAGCGCATCGGCATCCTTGGGAAAGCTTTCAAAGGCGCGGGCGAACTCCTTGTGGTCCTTGGCAAAGTCGAGCGGATCGGCCCCCACCTTCCAGCACTGTTCGGCCTGGCGCAGCGAAATCGCCCCCGCCGCCGCCCCGTCGATATGCCCGAACGACCCGCCGCCTGCGGTCATGATCAGGTTCGAATGACCGAGGTTCTGGAAAAAGCCCGGCATCCGCAGCGCGTTCATCCCGCCCGAGATGATCGGCGTGGTGGGCGCCATGCCCAGCCATTCCTGGTGGAAATAGGGGCCGGTGATGCTGTCCTCGGTGATCATGTGGGCGATGATCGTGTCGTCCTTCTCGCCCTCCATCTTGCCGTAGCCCATGGTGCCGACATGGATCCCCGACGCCCCCTGAAGGCGCGCCATCTTGGCCAGCACCAGGGCGGTATAGCCGCGCATCGCGCTGGGGCTGGTGATCGCGCCGTGGCCGGCGCGGTGGTAGTGCAGATACTGCTTGGGAAAGTGCCGCCGCGCGGTGGTGATCGCCTGCGGTCCGGTCACATAGCCATCGACCAGAAAGGCGCAATGGTCGGCATCGGGGCCGAAGGTTTCGAGGATGAACTCGCCCCGCGCGATCGATTCGCGGTAGTCGTCCGCGGTGATGTTCCACGAAAACAGCTTGGCCTGCCCGGTTTCGTCCTGCGCGCGCTTCATCGCGTCATGCACCAGCCGCACGGTTTCCTTGAGCGGCGAAAACACCTGGTTGCCCTGCGGCTCGTCATTCTTGATGAAATCGCCGCCGAGCCAGAAGTCATAGCAGGCCCGGGCAAAGGGTTCGGGGCGCAGGCCCAGTTTCGGCTTGATGATCGTGCCGACGATGAAGCCGCCGTTGACCACAGGCCGGTCGAGCACGCGCCACAGGTCGCTGATCGTGGTCGCGGGGCCGTCGAACAGGCGCAGATAGGCGGGCGGCACCCAGAAGTCATGCATCTTGGCATGGGCGACGTCACCCATGCCCTGATTGTTGCCGATCGTCAGCGTCAGGAAGGACGCGATCATCGCGCGCCCGTCGATGATGTTGCGGTCGAACAGATCGACCGGAAAGGCGATCTTCATCAGCTCCCTTTCCTCGTCGATCTCATAGACCAGGGCATCGACGCCCCGGGTGAAATCATCGGTGGTGGAGGTTTCGACATTGGTCCCGGTCGAGCTTTCGGCGGCGAAATGCGCGGCCGTCTCGAGGTAGCCATGCCCGGCCTTGGGCCGCATGATATAGGCCACGAGCACATGACGCCCGCCGGCAATCAGGTCTGCCTCCTTGAGGTTCAGGTTGGCGTAGCGGTTTGATTGGTCCATGGTCGGCTTCCCTTGTCTGGCCGGGGCGCGCGGGCGCGCGCGCCGGGGCTGGTGAACGGTCTATGTCTGACGGTGCAGTCGGTGATGGTGCGGTCGGTGATGGTGCGGTCGGTGATGGTGCGCGCGTCACAGCGCGCCAGAGGCGTAGCGTTTGGCCATGGCATCCATCGCGATGACCTTGATCTTGCTGGCATTCCCGGCGGTGCCGAAGGCTTCGAGCCGCGCCTGGCACAGGTCGCGCATGGCGTCCATCGCGGGCTTGAGGAACTTGCGCGGGTCGAACTCCCCCGGGTTTTCGGTCGCGATCTTGCGGAACTGGCCGGTCATCGCCATGCGGCAATCGGTGTCGATATTGACCTTGCGCACGCCGTGTCGGATGCCGCGCACGATTTCTTCGACCGGCACGCCAAAGGTCTGCGGCATCTGCCCGCCATAGGCGTTGATGATGTCCTGAAGATCCTGCGGCACGCTCGACGAGCCGTGCATCACGAGGTGGGTGTTGGGCAGTTTCTGGTGGATCGCCTCGATCACGTTCATGGCGAGGATGTCGCCGGTCGGCTTGCGCGAGAACTTGTAGGCGCCATGCGAGGTGCCGCAGGCGATGGCCAGCGCATCGACCTTGGTGCGCGCGACGAAATCCACCGCCTGATCGGGGTCGGTCAGGAGCTGGCTGTGGTCGAGCTTGCCTTCGGCGCCATGGCCGTCCTCGGCCTCGCTCTCGCCGGTCTCGAGCGAGCCCAGCACGCCCAGCTCGCCCTCGACCGAGGCGCCGACCCAATGCGCCATCTCGGCCACGCGGGCGGTGATCGCGACGTTGTAATCATAGGAGGCCGGCGTCTTGGCGTCGCCCATCAGGCTGCCGTCCATCATCACCGAGGTAAAGCCGTGCTTGACCGCCGACATGCAGGTGGCCTCGTTGTTGCCATGGTCCTGGTGCATGCAGAGCGGGATCTCGGGATAGATCGCGGCCAGCGCCTCGATCATCTTGGCCAGCATGATGTCGTTGGCATAGCTGCGCGCGCCGCGCGATGCCTGGATGATGACCGGCGCATCGACGGCCTTTGCGGCCTCCATGATCGCCAGTCCCTGTTCCATGTTGTTGATGTTGAAGGCGGGCACGCCGTAGTCATGTTCGGCCGCATGGTCGAGAAGCTGGCGCAGGGTGATGAGGGCCATGGTCGTTATCCTTTTGCAATCAGGTCGCGGGCGGTGGCGGCGACGGCCTCGGCCGTGATGCCGAAATGGGTGTAGAGGGCCGGGGCCGGGGCCGAGGCGCCAAAGCCGGTCATGCCGACAAAGGCGTCCTTGTGGCGCAGGAACAGGTCCCAGCCTTGCTGGATCGCGGCCTCGACGCCCACGCGGGGCGCGGTGCCCAGCACGGCGGCACGGTAGGCCTCGGGCTGCGCGGCAAAGGCTTCGAAACAGGGGGCCGAGACGATCGCGGCGCTGACCCCGGTGGCGGCGAGCGCCTCGGCGGCGGCCATCGCGATCTCGACCTCCGAGCCCGTGGCGATCAGCGTCACGTCGCGGCGTCCGGGGTCGCGCAGCAGATAGGCGCCGCGCGCGGTCAGGTTCTCGGGCGCGTCGTCACGCAGCAGAGGCAGGTTCTGGCGCGACAGCACCAGCAGCGTCGGGGTGCAGGTCGCGGCCATGGCGACCTCCCAGGCCTCCGCCGTCTCGACCGCGTCGCAGGGGCGGATCACGTTGAGGTTCGGGATCGCGCGCAGCGCGGCCAGATGTTCGACCGGCTGGTGCGTCGGGCCATCCTCGCCCAGACCGATGCTGTCATGGGTCATGACATAGGTCACCGGCAGCCCCATCAGCGCCGACAGCCGGATCGACGGGCGGCAATAGTCGGCGAATGCCATGAAGGTGCCGCCGTAGGGCCGGAACATGCCGTGCAGCGCGATGCCGTTCATCGCCGCGGCCATCGCGTGTTCGCGGATGCCGTAATGGATGTAGCTGCCCGCGTAATTGTCGCGCGTGACCGACACCATCCCCTTCGACCGCGTCAGGTTCGACCCGGTGAGGTCGGCCGACCCGCCGGCGGTAAAGGGCAGCGCCGCATTGACCACGCCCAGCGCCATCTCGGACGCCTTGCGGGTGGCGACCTTGGTCTTGTCCGCGATCAGTTGCGCCTTGTGCGCGGCCATCGGGGCGGCGAGCGGCGCGCTGTCGCAGGCCAGCGCCACGTCAAAGGCCGCGCGATTGGCCGAGCCGGCGTGGCGGGCCGTCCAGGCGGTCCGGGCCGAGGCCCCGCGTGCGGCAACCGCGTGCCAGGCGGCATAGACCTCGCCCGGGATCACGAAAGGCGCATGTGGCCAGCCCAGCGCCTCGCGGGCGGCGGCGATTTCCGCATCGCCCAGCGGCGCGCCATGCACGTCATGGCTGCCCTGCTTGTTGGGCGCGCCAAAGCCGATGATGGTGCGGCAGGCGATCATCGAGGGGCGCGCATCGGCCCGCGCGGCGGCGATGGCGGCCGCCACGGCCTCGGGGTCGTGCCCGTCAACCGCCTGCACATGCCAGCCACAGGCGGCAAAGCGCGCCACCTGGTCGGTCGAGGTCGAAAGCCCGGTGTCGCCGTCGATGGTGATGCGGTTGTCGTCCCACATCACGATCAGCCGGCCAAGGCCGAGGTGGCCGGCGAGGTCGATCGCCTCGTGGCTGATCCCCTCCATCAGGCAGCCGTCGCCGGCGATGACATAGGTATAGTGATCGACCAGATCGGGGAACCGCGCCGCCGCCATCCGTTCGGCGAGCGCCATGCCGACGGCAGTCGAAATCCCCTGGCCCAGCGGCCCGGTCGTGACCTCGATCCCCTTGGCATGGCCGTATTCCGGGTGGCCCGCCGTGCGGCTGCCGAGCTGGCGGAAAGCCTGAAGCTGGTCCATCCCCATGTCGTCATAGCCCAGCAGGTGATTGATCGCATAGACCAGCATCGACCCATGCCCGGCCGAGAGCACAAAGCGGTCGCGGTCGGGCCAGGCGGCATCGGCCGGGTCGATCATCATGAAGCGGTTGAACAGCACGGTGGCCACATCGGCCATGCCCATCGGCATCCCGGGGTGGCCGGAATTGGCCTTTTGCACCGCATCCATCGCCAGCGCGCGGATCGCGTTGGCCATGTCCTTTTCCGTCGCCAGGGTCATGTGGGCGTTCATCTGGATGTCCTTTTCAGGCGGGTCAGCCGGCTCAGGCGCGGCGCGCGTCGCGCACCAGCCGTTCGATCAGCGGGGTGAGGATGAGTTGCATGGCGAGGTCGAGCTTGTTGCCCGGCACCACGATGGAATTGGCCCGGCTCATCCATGACCCGTGGATCATGGTGGTGAGATAGGGAAAGTCGATGCCGCGCGGGTTGCGGAACCGGATCACGACGAGGCTTTCGTCGGCGGTGGGGATCCAGCGCGCCACAAAGGGGTTTGACGTATCGACCACCGGCACGCGCTGAAAGTTGATGTCGGTTTCGGTGAATTGCGGCGTGATGCAATGCACATAGGCATGCATCCGGCGCAGGATCACATCGGTGACGGCCTCGGTCGAATAGCCGCGCTGCGCCCGGTCGCGGTGGATCTTCTGGATCCACTCCAGGTTGATCACCGGCACCACCCCGATCTTGAGGTCGGCCAGCGCCGCGAGGTTCACCTCGTCATTGACGACCGACCCGTGCAAGCCTTCGTAGAACAGCAGGTCGCTGTTGTCCTCGAATGCCATCCAGCCGGTGAATTCGCCCGGCGGCACGCCATGGGTCGCGGCCTCGGCCTCGTCATGGACGTAGTAGCGGCGCCGCCCGGTGCCGGTTTCGCCATAGTCGCGAAACACCCGCTCGAGCTCGCCCAGCTCATTGGCTTCAAAGCTGAAATGCGAGAATGTCATGTCGCCTTCGGCGGTGCGCCGGGTCAGCTCGGCCTTCATCTCGGCGCGGTTGTAGCGGTGGAACGCGTCGCCCTCGATCGACACGGCCTTGATCCCCTCGCGGCGAAAGATCTGGTCAAAGGTGTGCTTGACCGTCGAAGTGCCCGCGCCGGACGATCCGGTGACGGAGATGATGGGGTGTTTCTTGCTCATGTCGTCAGCTCCGGAACAGGCCGCGTTTGCCAAAAAGGGCCGAGGTTTCGTGGTCGGGCAGGTCGTGGTAGGCGGTGATGCGCGCCACCTTTTCGATGCTGCCAAAGATGAAAGGCGTGCGCTGGTGCAGGCCGGCGGGCACCTTGGGCAGGATCGGGTCGGCACCATCGGTGGCCCCGCCGCCCGCCTGCGTGATGACAAAGGCGATCGGCGCGCATTCGTAGAGGTAGCGCAGGCGCCCCTTGTCATAGCCCTTGCGGTCGTCGCGGGGGTAAAGGAACACGCCGCCGCGCGACAGGATGCGGTGCGTTTCCGCCACCAGCGAGGCCACCCAGCGCATGTTGAAATTCTGCTCGCGCGGGCCTTCGTCACCGGCCACGCAGTCGTCGATATAGGCGCGCACAGGGGCCGACCAATGCCGATAGTTCGAAGCGTTGATCGCAAACTCGGTCGATTGCGGCGGCACCTGGACCCGGGTCTTGGTCAGCGTGAACGCCCCGGTGAGCGGGTCGAGCACGTATTGCTGCACGCCATCGCCGAAGGTCACGACAAAGACGGTCTGCGGCCCGTAGATGATATAGCCCCCCGCCACCAGGTCGGTGCCCGGCCGCAGAAAGCTCGCCTCCGGCGTCGCCTCTGCGGGATAGATCGCAAAGATCGTGCCGATCGCGACATTGGCGTTGATGTTGGACGACCCGTCCAGCGGGTCGATGGCGAGGGCAAAGCGGCCCTCGGGGTTTGTCTCGATCGCGGTCTCCTGCTCTTCGGAGGCAAAGAAGCGCACTGCAGAGCCGGTGAGGATCTGGCGAAACGCGTCGTCGGCGATGACGTCGAGCGCCTTTTGCCCGTCCCCGTCGGAATTGGTGCCGACCGCGCCGGACAGGTCGAGGTCGTCGATCCCGCCCCGTGCGATGCGCAGCGCGATCTGCGCCCCCACCGTGGCGAGACGCGCCATGACGTCGTGCAACGCGTCGGGCACACCGGCGGTCGGAAAATCCTTGAGATCGAGCCGCATGATGTCTCCTCCCATCAGCCACGAGACGAGGATTGCGCAGAGACGGCTTTCATGAAATTTAATAATTCTGATACATCATTCAGGAAAATCTAAGATGATCCGCCTCGATGCCGTCACGCTCAAGCAGATGCGCGCCTTGCAAGCCATCACCGACACCGGGTCGATGACCGCAGCGGCCGCGCGGCTGGGCCTGACGCCGCCCGCAATCCATAGTCAGATCAAGAACCTGGAGGCCGCGTTCGAGACGCCGCTGCTCGCGCGGGGCGCCGATCAGGCCGAGGGCGGGCTGACGCCCCAGGGCGCCGCCGTGGTCGATGCGATGCGCCGGATCGAGGTCATCTTGTCGCAGTGCGGCGGGCAGGTGGCCTCGCTCGCGCGCGGTGAGGCGGGCGAGGTGACGCTGGGCGTGGTGTCCACGGCCAAGTATTTCGCGCCGCTGCTGGTGCGCCAGCTTGCCGCCATCTGCCCGCAGATCCGCGTGACGCTGCAGATCGGCAACCGCGACGACATCATCGGCCGGCTTGCGCGCCACAGCGTCGATCTCGCCATCATGGGGCGCCCGCCCCGGGTGCCGCTGTTGCAGGCGACACCGATCGGCCCGCATCCGCATGGCATCGTCGCCGCCCCCGACCATCCGCTCGCGGGGCGCGGGCCGCTGTCGGGGGGCGATCTGCTGGCGCATACCTTCCTGTCGCGCGAAGAGGGGTCGGGCACGCGGATCCTGATGACGCGCTATCTCGACAATCTGGGCGAGGGGGTGATGCCGGCGATGGTCGAATTCGGCTCGAACGAGACGATCAAGCAGGCCGTCATCGCAGGGCTCGGCATCGCCTTTCTGTCGCTGCACACGGTGACGAACGAGCTTCGCTTCGGCACGCTGGTGCAACTGGGCGCGCCGCAGCTTCCCATCGTGCGGCACTGGTTTCTGGTCTATCCGCAGGATGCGCGGATCGGTCAGGCGGCGCAGCACCTGCATGGCGCGATCCTCGACCTCGCCGGCAGCTACCTGCCCGAGGTGCCCGCAGCCTGAGACCTGGCTTGCGCGCCGGCCCGCCCCGGCCGCTCGGCCGGCGCGCGGACAGTCCGGGTCTGGGCCGCTGCGCTGAAAAGTGGCGGCCTTTGGTGGCGGTGGCCACCTGAGTGACCGCATCACGGCGGGCCGGGATGGGAAAACCGACGCGCGCGGGTTGTGGGGGGCGGGCGGTGCTGCCATGCTCGCTGCGGCGCGCCCGGTGGCGCGAGACCGCCAGCAGGTGCCCCGCTCCCGTGACCTTCCGTTTCGTCCATACCGCCGATCTGCACCTCGATTCGCCGCTGCGCTCGCTGGCGCTGCGCAACGGGGTGCTGGCCGAGACGGTCGGCGTCGCCACGCGCGCCGCGCTCGGCGGGATCGTCGATCTGTGCCTCGCGCAGCGGGTCGATGCGCTGCTGATCGCGGGCGATCTTTATGACGGTGCGCAGGTCTCGATGAAGACGGCGGGGTTTCTCGCGCAGGAATTGCGCCGCCTCGACCGGGCCGGAATCGCGACCTTCATCATCCGGGGCAACCACGACGCGGCGTCCAGGATCACGCGCGAACTGCAATTGCCCGCGTCTGTGACCGTCTTTGGCACCCGGGCCCATACCCATCACCTGACTGTCCGCGGCACGCGTGTGGCCCTTCACGGGATGAGCTTTGCCAAGCCGCAGGCGCCCGACAGCCTGCTGCCGCATTATCCCGCACCGGTGCCTGGCGCGATCAACATCGGGCTGATGCATACCAGCCTGAACGGCAGCGCCGCGCATGATGTCTATGCGCCCTGCGCCACAGCTGACCTGGACGCCGCGGGCTACGACTATTGGGCGCTGGGCCATATCCACAAACGCGCCGTGTATCGGGGCCGCGCGACGGTGGTGATGCCCGGCATCCCGCAGGGCCGCGACATCGGCGAGGCGGGGCCGAAATCGGTGACGCTGGCCGAGATTGCCCCCGATGGCCGCGTGACCCTGGCCGAGCATGGCGTGGCCAGCGTGCAGTTCGACCGGGTCGAGGTCGGTCTGACCGGCTGTGGCGACTGGGGCGAGGTCATTGAGGCCGTCACCGGCGCGATGCGGGCCGCGCGGCGCGGCGGGACGGCCGCGCATCTGGTCGTGCGGCTGGTGCTGAGCGGGGCCACGCCGCTGCGCTGGCGGGTGCAGCGCGACCTTGACCTGTTGCGGGCCGAGGCGGCGTTGGCAGGCGAGGAGGTGGGTTCGCTCTGGCTCGACAAGATCGAGGCGACGGCGCTGGGCGGGGGCGACGCCTTGGGTCTCCGTGATGGCCCCCCCGATGGCCCCCCCGGTGGCCCCCCCGGTGGCCCCCCCGGTGGCCCCCCCGGTGGCACTCCTGATGGCACTCCTGACGGGCTGCCCGATGACCTCGCCCGGCTGGTGCTGGAGGATCTGCCGCAAGATCCCGGCGTTCTGGCCGAGGCCGACCGCGCCATCGCCGCGCTGATCCAGGCGCTGCCGCCAGACCTGCGCAACATGCTGGGCGCGGATGCCGCCAGCGTGGCGGCGGCGCGCGATGCGCTGCTGCGCGACGGGGCGGCGGCGGTGCTGGCCGCGCTTGCCGCGCCTTCACCCGACGGCGGGGCAGGCTGATGCGGCTCAACCGGCTCGACCTCACCCGCTTTGGCCGCTTTACCGACCGGGCGCTGACCTTTGCGCCGCCGGATGCGCCCGGCGGGCCGGATCTGCACATTGTCTATGGTCCCAACGAGGCGGGCAAATCCACCGCCTTTGCCGCATGGCTCGACCTGCTGTTCGGCATCCCGCCGCGCACGCGCCACGACTTCCTGCATCCCGGCCCGACCCTGCGCATCGGCGCGCAGCTTGACCTCGGCGACCGGGTGATCGAGGTCGCGCGGGTCAAGAAGACGGCCGGCAGCCTGCTGGACGGGGCGGACATGCCGCTGCCAGAGGCGCTGTTGCAGGCGGCGCTGGGTGGGATCGGGCGCGATGGCTACAAGGCGATGTTCTCGCTCGACGACGAGACGCTGGAAGAGGGCGGCGACAGCATCCTGGCCAGCAAGGGCGATCTGGGCGAGATGCTCTTTGCGGCGAGCGCCGGTCTCGCAAGGATGAGCGCGCGCCTGGCCGGCCTGCGCGAGAAGGCCGATGCCTTTCACCGGCCCGGCGGCCGCAAGGGGCCGCTGAGCGACGCCAAGGCCACGCTCGCCGATCTGGGCCAGCGCCGCCGCGAGATCGATGTGGAGGCGGGCGAATATCTGCGCCTGACCCAGGCCGCCACCACCGCCGAGGCCGACTGGCGCGCGGCGCGCGCCGAACTGGCCCACGCCGAGGCGGCGCTCGCCGCGCTGGTTGCGCAACTGGCCGTGGTGCCGCAGCGTGAGCGGCTGGCGCGGCTGCGCGCGCAGCTTGCCCCGTCCGCCGACCTGCCCGATCCGCCCCAAGGCACCGGGGCGGCGCTGGCCCGGCTGGCGCAGGACCTGTCCGCCGTGCAGGCGCGGATCGCCGAGCGCACCGGCCATGTCGCGCGCAGACAGGCGGCGCGCGCGGCGCTTGACCCCGATGCGGCGGTCCTGGCGCAGGCCGCCGCCATCCGCGAGGCCGAGGCGCTGCGCGCCCTGCATGACGCGGCGGTCGCCGATCTGCCCGGCCGCAGGCAGGACGCGCAGGAGGCCGCGGCGCGGCTGCGCGCGGCGCTTCTGGCGCTGGGCCTTGCCGGGGGCCATGAGGCGGCGGACCCGCGCCCGCTTTTGTGCGATGAGGCGCGGCTTGCGGGGTTGCGCGCGCTCCTCGCCCGGTGGTCAGGGCTCGACGCGGCCCGCGATGCAGCAGCCGCGGCGCAGATGGCCGCCAATGACCGCGTGGCGCGGTTGCAGGACCGTCTGGCGGCGACCGGCGCGGCCCGCGACAGCGCGGCGCTCGTGGCGCTCACCGCCGCGTTGCGCCGCGACGACCCGGCCGAGGCCCTGCGCCGGGCGCAGCGCGACAGCGATGCCGCAGGGCAGGGGCTGGATGCGCGGCTCGCCGCGCTGGCGCCCTGGCGCGGGGCGGCGGCAGACCTTGCCGCCCTCGATGTGCCCGATGCGGGCCAGATTGCCGCGTGGCAGGCGCGGCGCGACGCGGCGCGGGCGGCGCAGGCGGATGCCACGCGCGCCGTGACGGCGGCCCAAGCGGCGCTGCGGGCGCATGACGCCGCCGAAGCGCCGCCGCTGGCCGCCGGTCCGACCCCCGCCGACGCGGTCGCGGCCCGCATCCGCCGCGAGGCGCTCTGGGCCGCGCATCGCCAGAGCCTGAGCCCGCAGAGCGCCGTCACTTTCGAGGCCGCGCTGCGCGACGACGACCGGATCCTGGCCGAGACCGCCGAGGCCCGCCTGGCCCAGCGGATGCAGGCCGCCGGGGAGGCCGCCGCCGCCGCCCGCGCCGCGGCGCTGGCGGCCGCCGCTGCGGACCTGCGGCAGGCCGAGGCCGACAGCGCGCAGGTTCTGGGCGAGATTGCCGCCGCCTGCGGGGCGCTCGGCCTGCGCGCCACCGACCTCGCGGCGCTGCGGGACTGGCTCGAGGCCCGCCGGCTGGCCTGCGAGGCGCATGCTGCCGCGACCGTGGCGCAGCAGGCCCTCACCCGCGCGAAAGAGGCCCTGGCCGAGGCCGCCACGGCGCTGGCCGCCCTGCTCGCTCCGGTCGATCCGGCGGTGAGGGCGGGCGGCTATGCCGCGCTCTGGGCCGAGGCCGAGGCGCGGATCCTGGCGGACCGTCAGGCCGGCGACCTGCGCCGGAACCTGGACGAGGCGCGCGAAGAGGCGCAGGCGCGTGCCGCCGCGCGCGGGGCCTGCGCCGCCGCCATCACCGCCTGGGAGGCCGACTGGGCCGCGCGCACGGCGGGCCATCCGCTCGCCGCGCTGCCGCGCGATGTGGCGGCGCTGGGCCGCACGCTCGACCTGCTGGGGGAACTGGGGCAGGCCGTGGCGGCGCAGGACGCGCTGGCCCATCGCATCGGCGGGATGGAGGCGAACCGTGACGCCTTTGGCGCTGCGGCACAGGCGATCCGTGACGCGCTCGCCCTGCCCGGGGCGACCCCCTGGGCCGACATCCTGGCACGGCTGCGTGCCGCGCAGGAGGCCGCGCGCGCTGCCGCCGCGATCGACGTCGAGCTGGCCGAGGCGCAGGCCCTCGCCGCCGATGACCTGCTCTTGCGCGATCACCTCATCGACCGGCGCGCCGCGCTGGCGGCGACGCTGGGCGTGGAGGCCAACGCCGACCTTGACGGCCGGCTCGCGGCCTGCCGCGCGGCTGCGGCCCTGCGCCGCGAGATCACCGAGACGCAACAGACACTCGACGCCACGCCCGGCGCCGATGCCATCGCCACGCCGGGCGACATCGCAACCCTTGCGGCGCAGGCCGATGAGACCCGCGCCGGGGTCGATCTCTTGCGGGCGCGCGCGGAAAGCAGCTTTGCCCATCTGTCCGAGACGCGCCGCCAGCTCGAGGCCGTGGGGGGCGACGATGCCGCAGCCCGGATCGAGGCCGCCCGGCGCAACCTGCTGCTCGACCTCGAGGATCAGGCGCGTGCGCATCTGGCGCTGCGGCTGGGGGTGCAGGTGGTGGAACAGGGCCTGCGCGCCTATCGCGACAGCCACCGCAGCGCGATGCTTGCCCGCGCGTCAGAGGCGTTTCGCATCCTGAGCCGCAACGCCTATAGCGGCCTCGCCGCCCAGCCCGACGGCCCGCGCGAGGTGCTGGTGGCGCTCGCGGCGGGCGGCGGCGCGAAACTGGCCCCGGACCTGTCCAAGGGCACGCGGTTCCAGCTCTACCTGGCGCTGCGCATCGCGGGCTATCACGAACTGGCCGCCTCGCGCCGGCCCGTGCCCTTTATCGCCGACGACATCATGGAGACCTTTGACGACGACCGCTCGGCCGAGGCGTTCACGCTTCTGGCCGAGATGTCGCACAAGGGGCAAGTGATCTATTTCACCCATCACCATCATCTCTGCGACATCGCTCGCAGGGTCTGCCCCGGCGCGCGGGTCCAGACGCTCTAGCGCGGCCGCTCCAGCGCGAACACCTCGCGCACGACGGCATAATCCTGATAGCCCATCCGCGCGAGAGGGGCGTAGCGCGTCACGTCGAACCGGCCATCCACCAGGCAGTCGTCGCGCATGTGCACGCCGACAACCTCGCCGAACACCACAAGGTTATGTGCCCCCGGCAGCCGCACGATCTGCCCCAGCCGGCATTCCAGCGCGGCAGGCGCGTCGGCCACGCGGGCGCAGGCGATGGTGGTGCATTCGGCGCGGGCGATCCCCGCCTGGGCAAATTCGTCCACCCCGCGCGGCCAGGGGGCGGCGGTCGCGTTCATCGCGTCGCGCAGGTCATGGGCCACGATATTGACGCAAAAGACCCCGGTTTCGCGGATATTGGCGAGGCTGTCCTTGGTGTCGCCGCGATCCGGCTTGGCGCTGGTCGAGGCGAACATCACCTGCGGCGGATCGTAGGCCACCGCGTTGAAGAAGGAATAGGGCGCGAGGTTGTCCTGCCCGTCCGCGCCGCGGGTGGCGATCCAGCCGATCGGGCGCGGCGTGACGATGGCGTTGAACGGGTTGTGTGGCAGGCCGTGGCCATCGGCGGGGCGGTAGAACATCGGGCGTGATCCTATGGTTTGCCCAAAGGGGTAGCGGCATGTTAGGGCCATGACCAGCCCCGCTGGCGGGCCATGGCTGTGCGGTAAGGGGACGTGGCAACCGATGATCCGACTGGCGCAGGAGGCGGCCGACGACTGGTGGGAGGTCGAGGCGCTTTATGACCTCTGCTTTGCGCCGGGGCGCGAGGCGCTGTCGTCCTACCGGCTGCGCGACGGGGTGGCGCCGGTCGCGACACTTTGCCTTGTCGCGCGCGACGATGACGGCACGCTGGCGGGCGCGATCCGCAACTGGCCGGTGCGGGTGGGCGGCAAATGGGCGCTGCTGCTGGGCCCCGTCGCCGTGCACCCGACGCGGCAGGGCGAGGGGCTGGGCGCGCTTTTGATCTACCGCGCGATCGAACTGGCGCGCGAGGGCGGGTGGAGCCGCATCCTGCTGGTGGGCGACGCGCCCTATTACAGCCGATTCGGGTTCCAGCGGCTCGATGGCGTCGGGATGCCGCCGCCAACCAACCCGGCGCGGGTGCTGGGGCTGGCGCTGCGGCCCGGTGCCTGGGACGGGGTCGTGGGGCCGGTGACGCGGCCGGTGCCGCCGCCCGAGCAAAGCGGCCATTGAATTGCGCGGCGCCATGCACATTTATCGGTGTATGGACCCGACCGCGCCGCAGATGATCGAGATCAACCCCGATGCGCCCCACGCGCCGCTGACAGATGAGGCGCGCGCGACCGTCGCCGCACTGGCCGAACGCCAGCGCCGCGCGCAAAGCCTGCTGATGCGCGTCGTCACCTTTGCCGGCGGGCAGGTCGAGGACGGCATGAAGATGCTGCCCAAGGGCTTTCGCGACCAGCTCGAAGCCGCCGCGCGCGGGGCGCTGACGCAGAGCTATGACATGGCCGGGCGCACGCGCGGCACGGGGTTGCTCGCGCGGCAGGTCAACAGCGACCGCGCGCACCGGGTGATCGCCACGATTTCCGGTGCGCTGGGCGGGCTTGGCGGGCTGCCCACCGCGCTGGCCGAACTGCCCATCGCGACCACCGTGATCTTTCGCGCCGTGCAGGGCGTGGCCGCCGCATATGACGAGGACCCGGCCGATCCCGCCACGCGGCTCGAATGCCTGCGCGTCTTTGGCGCGGGTGGTCAGGGCGAGGAGGATGACGGCGTGGACACCACGTTCATCGGCGCGCGTATCGGCCTGACCGGGCCCGCGCTGCACAAGCTGATCGCCAAGGTCGCGCCGAAATTTGCCGCGGTGCTGAGCCAGAAGCTTGCCGCGCAGGCGGTGCCGGTGATCGGTGCTGCGGCGGGGGCGGGCACGAATTATGCCTTTGTGGACTACTACATCGAAATGGCGCATGTGCATTTCGGCCTGCGCCGGCTGACGGCCGTGCATGGCGAGCGCCATGTGCTCGACCTGTTCCACAAGGTGCTGGCCGAGGGCCGCCTGCCCGCCAACCGCGCCTGAGATCAGGTCAGCTCAACCCACCTCTGCCCAGCCCAGCCCAGCCCAGCTCTGCCCAGCGCTGCCCAGCCCAGCTCTGCCCAGCTCACCCCAGCTCTGCGCTCACCCCAACCCGCCCAGCCAGTCCATCAGCCGGCCCCGCGCGCTTTGCTCGCCTGCCGCCCGCGCGGCATCGATCACGGCGCGCGCCTCGTCCAGCCGCACCCGGCGCAAGAGGTGCTTGACCGGCCCGACCGAGGCCGGGCGCATCGACAGCATCCGAAAGCCGAGCGCGGCCAGGGCCAGCGCCTCGACCGGGCGGCCGGCATCCTCGCCGCAGAAACTCAGCGGCGTGCCTGCGCGGTCGCAGCGCGCGACGATGCTCTCGAGGAAGGTCAGAAAGCCGGTGTCGAGCGTGTCATAACGCCGCCGCACCCGCTCGTTCTCGCGGTCGGCCGCAAAGAAGAACTGCTTGAGGTCATTGCCCCCCACCGACAGGAAATCGACCTCGCCAAAGAACGTCTCGCTGGCAAAGGCGAGGCTGGGCGTCTCGAGCATCGCGCCGATTTCGGCGCGCTCTGGCAGCGGGTGGCCGAGAATGCGCTCGCGCGCCAGCGCCTTGTCCCATTCGGCCCGCGCGGCGCGGAATTCGTCGGCCTGCGCGATGAAGGGGAACATCACGCTGATCGGCCGGCCGGCCGCGGCGCGGATCAGCGCCTGCAACTGCATGCGCAGCACACCGGGCTTGTCCAGCCCCACGCGGATCGCACGCCAGCCCATCGCGGGGTTGGGTTCGTCATTGGGTTTCATGTAGGACAGCACCTTGTCCGACCCGATGTCGAGCGTGCGAAAGGCGACCCGCTTGCCCTGCGCGGCGTCGAGCACGCGCGCATAAAGCGCCGAAAGCTCGGCCCGGCGCGGCATCTGGTTGCGCACGAGGAACTGCAATTCGGTGCGAAACAGCCCCACGCCCTCGGCGCCCGAGCCCTGAAGCGAGGGCAGGTCGGCCATCAGGCCGGCGTTCATGTGCAAGGCCACGGTGCTGCCGCAGAGCGCCTGCGCCGGCAGGTCGCGGATCGAGACATAGCGTTCCTGCGCGCGGGCCTGCATCGCGATCTTTTCGCCAAAGGCCTTTTTCACCGCTTCGTCGGGCCGCAGATGCGCGATGCCCTGGTCGCCGTCCACGAGGATGGTATCGCCGTTGAGCGCCTCGGTCGCGATCCCCTCGGCATGGATCACCAGCGGAATGGCCCAGGCGCGCGCGACGATGGCGGCATGGCTGCCGACCGACCCTTCCTGGAGCACGATCCCGCGCAGCGCCTTGCCATATTCGAGAAGCTCGCCCGGCCCGATGTTGCGCGCGACCAGCACCGGGTTGTCGGGCATTGCGGCGCCGGTGTCCTGACCCTGGCCGGTGAGGATGCGCAAGAGCCGGTTCGAGATGTCGTCGAGGTCGTGCAGGCGGTCGCGCAGATAGGGGTCGCCCGCCTGTCCCATGCGCGAGCGGGCGAGCGACTGTTCCTTTTCCACCGCCGCCTCGGCCGAAAGGCCATTGGCCACGTCATCCTCCATCCGTCGCATCCAGCTGCGCGAATTGGCGAACATGCGGTAGGCATCGAGCACCTGCGCCTGTTCGGGGTCGATGCTGGTCGCCGTGGCAAGGATGTCGTCGAGCGTGCGGCGCAGCGTGTCCACCGCCTCGCGCAGGCGGATCAACTCGCGGTCGGGATCGTCCGAGATCGGGTTGGTGACGACGACGCGCGGCTCGTGCAGATAGACGCGGCCCTCGACCGCGCCTTCTTGCCCCACCGTGCCGCGGAACATCACCGGCTGCTGGTGGCGCGCCGAGAGCGCCGCGCCGTCGCCGACAAAGGCGCCAAGCTCGGTCATCTCGGCCAGCACCATGGCCACGACCTCGAGCGCATAGACCTCGTCGGCGGTAAACTCGCGCGCGGCGCGCGACTGCACCACGAGCACGCCCAGCGCATCGCCCAGACGCTGGATCGGGATGCCGCAAAAGCTTGAATACCGCTCTTCGCCGGTCTCGGGCATGTAGCGGAAACCGCGTGCGGCGGGGGCATTGGCGGTGTTGACGATCTGGCGCGTGCGCGCGGTGCGCCCGACGAGCCCTTCGCCCAGCCGCAGCCGGGTCTTGTGCACGGAGGCGGATTCGAGCCCCCTCGTGGCGCAAAGTTCGAGCGTTTCCGCATCGCGGAACAGGTAGATCGAGCAGACCTCGGTCTGCATCGATTCCGCGATCAGCGCCACGATCCGGTCGAGCCGCGCCTGCCCGGCGGTCGTCTCGGCCAGCGCCGCGCGCAGGCGGCCCAGGAGCTTGCGGCTTTCGGTTTCGGTCCGTTCGGGCATTCTGCCGGGTTCCTTCGCCTGGGCCGTCGGTGGCCGGGCCGCTGTGCTTAAAGCACAACCGCCGCGAAAGCGGAACAGGAATTGGGGGGCGCTGCCCCCCGCCGCCCTGCGGGCGCCTCCCCCCGGGATATTTGGGGCCAAAAGATGGGGGCGGGTCAGGTCAGGCGATAGACCGAGACTTGGCTGCGGGAGGTGGCGGGGAAAGGCGCCGGCCCGGTCGGCCCGGTCGGCCCAGCGGTGTTCCAGCGTCAGGCCGGCGAGGCGGGTGAGGTGGGCGGGCGAGGCGGGCGGCGCCGGTCCGGTCATGGGTGATGTGATGCGAGACGACCTGCTGATCGAGGACATCGTAGGTGTCGAGCCCGATGGTGTCGGGTTCGGTCGCCCGGACCACGGCGCTCTGCCCCCGGGGAGTTTCTGCAATTCAGGCACCCAGAGTTCGACCACAAGGCAGCCGCCCGGGCGCAGGTGGCGGGCGGCATTCTGAAAACAGGCGACCTGGGCGTCCTGAGTGAGCAGGTTCGCGATGGTGTTGACGACGAGAGGGACGAGGGCGAAGTCGCCCGGCACGCGGGTTTGCGCCATGTCGCCGTGGCAGACGGGCAGGGCGGCCGCATCTGCCGTCTCGCGCAGGCGGCCGAGCATGGCGGGCGAGCATGGCGGCCGAGCATGGCGGGCGAGCATGACGGCCGAGCATGGCGGGCGAGCATGACGGGCGAGCATGACGGGCGAGCATGACGGGCGAGCATGACGGGCGAGAGCGCGATCCCGGTCTTGGCGACGCCCGCAGCGAGGAGCCTGAGCGCGATGCGGCCAGTGCCGATGGAAAACGCGAGCGCGGGGCCGCCGGCCGCCAGCGACTTGAGCCGTGCCACGATGGGGCCGATCACGCCCGGCGCGAAGATGCAGGTGCCGGGCGTATCATAGCTGCGGGCGGCGCGGCCCGGATGTCCGCGTCCCCGGACATCGTGCCGCCTCAGGCGGCTTTGTCGAGGCCGAAGATGTCGTGCAGGGCCTGCACCGCCAGTTCCATGTATTTGCGGTCGATCAGCACCGAGATCTTGATCTCGGAGGTGGTGATGACCTTGATGTTGATGCCTTCGGCCGAGAGCGCCTTGAACATCTGGGCCGCGACGCCCGCATGGCTGCGCATCCCGATGCCCACGACCGAGACCTTGGCCACGGCGAGGTCTGTCACCAGGTCGGAGAAGTTGAAATCGCCGCGCGCCTTGGCCTCGGCGATGGCCTTTTCGGCACGCAGCACTTGATCGTTGGGACAGGAGAATGTCATGTCGGTGCGCCCATCCTCGGAGATGTTCTGCACGATCATGTCCACATTGACCCCGGCCTCGGCCAGCGGGCCGAAGATCGCGGCGGCGATGCCGGGGCGGTCGGCCACTGAAATGAGCGTCATCTTGGCCTCGTCGCGCGAAAAGGCGACGCCGGCGACTGCATTGCTTTCCATGATTTCCTCCTCGCCGCAGACCAGCGTGCCGGCCGTGTCGGATGGTTCCTCGAATGACGACAGCACGCGCAGGCGCACCTTGTAGCGCATGGCAAGCTCGACCGAGCGGGTTTGCAGCACCTTGGCGCCGAGCGACGCGAGTTCGAGCATCTCTTCGAAGGCGATGCGGTCGAGCTTGCGCGCGCGGTCGCAGATGCGCGGGTCGGTGGTATAGACGCCGTCCACATCGGTGTAGATGTCGCAGCGTTCTGCGCCAAAGGCCGCGGCAAAGGCCACGGCGGTGGTGTCGGATCCGCCCCGGCCCAGTGTGGTGATGCGACCCTCGGCCGAGACGCCCTGAAAGCCCGCGACCACGGCGACGCGGAAGCCTTCGGCGAATTTCTGGTCGATATTGGCGCGGGGGATGTCGATGAAGCGCGCGGCGGAATGCGCCGAGGTGGTCAGGATCGGCACCTGCCAGCCCTGCCAGGACCGCGCGGGGATGTCCATTTCCTGCAGCCGCAGCGCCATCAGCCCCGCGGTCACGTTCTCGCCCGAGGACACCACGGCGTCGTATTCGCGCGCGTCATAGAGGGGCGAGGTTTCGCCCACCCAGCCGACAAGCTCGTTGGTCTTGCCCGACATGGCCGAGACGATGACGATCACGTCATACCCCTTGGCCACTTCGAGCGCGACGCGCTTGGCCGCGCGGTGGATGCGGTCGATATTGGCGACCGAGGTGCCGCCGAATTTCATCACGAGGAGGGGCATTGCGCATTCCCTGCAAAATCGGCGCTGTCATAGTCGCAGGCGGGGGCGAGGGCAATGGATCAATCGGCATCGCCCGTGGCGGGGTGCGGAGCCTCCGGCGGGGATATTTGGGGCCAAAAGATGTGGCGGCGTCAGAATGGGTGGGGGCGGCCGTCCCAGGTCTCGAAACAGCCGGTGGTGGCGGGAGAGAGGGCGGCGAAGCGGGCGATGAGGCCGCGCGCGGCCTCGTCCGGGCTGATCTCGGCGCCTGCGCCGCCCATGTCGGTGCGCACCCAGCCGGGGTGGTAGATGCCGACGCTGATGCCCTCGCGCGCGAGGTCGGTGGCGAGGTTGCGCCCGAGGTTGAGGGCGGCGGCCTTGGACGCGCGGTAGATGTAGCTGCCGCCCGGCGCGCGGCTGGTGGAGCCCATCTGGCTGGAGATGATGGCGATCCTGGCGCCCGCGGCGGCGCGCAGGTTGGGCAGGAGCGCCTGCACGGTCAGGAACACGCCGGTGACATTGGTGGCAAAGCCTTCGGCCCAGAGCGCGGGGGCATAGCCGTCGTCGAGCCGCTCGCCCCGGTCGGGGTAGGTGCCGGCGTTGCACACCAGGAGGCTGACGGGCGCGCCGCCGAGATGCCGGGCCAGCGCCGCGAGGCTCGCGGGGGCGGTGACGTCGAGCGGCAGCAGATCGCCCGCGGGGTGGCGCGCGGTGCCCTGCGCGGGGCTGCCCGCCGCGCGGTAGCCCGCGAGCAGCGCCGCGCCGATGCCGCGGTTGGCGCCGGTGATCAGGATCATGTCAGTTCGCCTTGCGCGTGGGGACAAAGGGCAGGGGGGCCACGGGGATGCCGTCCTCGAGCAGGCGGCGGGCCTCGTCCAGCCGCGCCTCGCCCCAGATGGCGCGTTCGGGCGCGTCGCCGTCATGGATCGCGCGCGCCTCGGTCGCGAAGGAGAGTCCGACATATTCGGACTCCGCCTCGACCTTGCGGCGCAGTGCGGCGAGGGCCTGTTCCTGCGCGGCAGGCGTGGCGGGCGCGGCAGGCGTGGCGGGCGCGGCGGGGGTGGCGGGCGCGGCGGGGGTGGTCGCCACGGCGGGGGCCATCAGCGCCTTGGTCACCGTTCTGTCGCCGCAGGTCGCGCAGGCGAGGTGCCCGCCGTCGCGCAAGGTGTCAAAGGCGGCGGCGGACTGGAACCAGCTGTCAAAGCTGTGCCCTTGCCTGCATATGAGCGAATAGCGGATCATTTCCGGAACCTGTCACCTTTCTGTCGTAGAGATAAGGGTTGCGGCGGCGCTGGCAATGGCCTGCGGGCGTGGGCGTGCTATTTGGCTGTCCGGGAGGGGCAGGATGCGCGCACGTTTCATCGGGTCAGAGGTCTATCGCGGGTCGTCCTATGGTCCCTGGCATCCGCTGCGGGTGCCGCGGGTGAGCACGGTGATGGACCTCGCGCGCGCGCTGGGATGGCTGGGCGCAGACCGCTATGTGACCTCGCCGCGTGCCACGGACCGCGCGCTCGCCGCGTTCCACACGCCCGACTATATCGCGGCCCTGCGCGCGGCCGAGGCGGCGCAGGCGGTGAGCGCCGAGGTGCGCGCGCGCCACCAGATCGGCACCCCCGCCAACCCGGTCTTTGCCCAGATGTTCCGCAGGCCCGCGACAGGGGCGGGCGGTGTGATCCTGGGCGCCGAGATGATCGCGGGCGGTGGCGTGGTGCATGTGCCGGGTGGCGGCACGCATCACGGGATGCCCGACCGCGCGAACGGGTTCTGCTACTTCAACGACCCGGTGCTTGCCATCCTGGCGCTGCGCCATTTCGGCGCGCGGCGGGTGGCCTATGTGGATATCGACGCGCATCATCCGGATGGGGTGGAGCATGCCTTTGCCGCCGATCCGGGGGTGCTGATGGTCTCGGTCCACGAGGAGAACCGCTGGCCGCGCACGGGCGCGATCACTGACAGGGGGGTCGGGCAGGTGTTCAACCTGCCGGTGCCGGCGGGGTTTCATGATGACGAGTTGGCGCTGGTGAGGGATGCGCTGATCCTGCCTGCGGTCGCGGCCTTTCGCCCCGATGCGGTGGTGCTGCAATGCGGCGCGGACGGGGTGACGGAGGACCCGCAGTCGCGGCTGTGCCTGTCCAACGCCGCGCATTTCGCGGTGGTGGCGGCGCTGCGGGACATGGCGCCACGCTATATGGTGCTGGGCGGCGGGGGCTATAATCCCTGGTCGGTCGGGCGGATGTGGACCGGCGTCTGGGGGATCCTCGCGGGCGAGGCGTTGCCCGACCGGTTGCCGGAACCCGCGCAGGCGGTACTGCGCGCTCTCGACTGGCCGGGGCGCAAGCGCTTTGCCGGGCCGCCTGCGGACTGGGTGACGACGCTGGCCGACGCGCCGCGCGGGGGGCCGGTGCGCGATCAGGTCCGCGCGGGGGTTGGCGGGCTTGCCGCGCGGCTGGCGGTCGTGGTCTAGCCGGCGCGGCGCAGGGTCAGCGCCATCCCCGCGATGATCAGCGCCACGCCCGCCGCGCGCATCGTGATGTCGCCCGGCGCGCCGCGGGTGAGGTCGAGCACCACGCCCGATACCATCTGCCCCGCGATCACCAGAAGCGCCGTGTTCACCGCGCCGATCCGCGCGATCAGCCAGCTTCCCGCCGCGACAAAGAGCACGCCGATCGGCCCGCCGATCCAGGCGTGCCAGGGCGCGGCCCGCAGGCCCGCCGGGACCAGTTCGCCGACAGCGAGCCCCGCCGCCACCAGCACGACCAGCCCGACGAGGTGGTTCCAGAACGAGGCCGCCAGCGGCGAGGTGGACAGCGCCAGCCGCCCGTTGATCTGCCGGCTGAGGCTCACCAGCAGCCCGGCGGCAAAGGCGAGTGTCACCATCAGCGTCATGTCGCCCCTCCCGCAAAGATGATGAGCACGCTGCCCGCCCCGATCAGCCCCAGCGCCGCCATGTCGCGTGGCGTCGCGCGGCGGCGTGGCAGGCCGAACAGGCCAAGGCGGTCAGCCAGCAGGCCGAACACCATCTGACCGGCAAGGCCCAGCGCCAATGTGCCCGACAGCGCCAGCGCGCCATTCACGGCCGTCGAGGTGAGCATGACCGTCACCGCGCCCGACACCCCGCCCAGATAGGCCCAGAGCGGCGCGCGCGGCAGGGCGGGGCCGGCCGCCACCCCGCGTCGCGACATGACCAGCAACGCCAGCGCGGCGGCGATGGTGCCGGTGCCATGGGCCGCGAGGCTCGAGAACAGGGCGGTGCTATGGGCTGCCATCTCGCCATTGAACAGCACCATGAGCGTGAGCAGCCCGCCGGTGCCGAAGGCTGCGGCGAGGTCGATCAGGCGCATCGCGGGTGGGCCTTGCGGGATGGACGGGCGCGGCGGTTCGGCATGGTGGTCTCCGGGGAGGCGGTTTCCGGGGTGACGGTTTCCCGGGTGACGGTTTGCTGGGGTGACGGTTTCCTGTTTGACGGGCAGGTGGTGTATGCAGGCAAAGTCGGGCGGGCCGCAATGGGCCTGCTTGCGGTTGTGGCGATCTTGCCATAGTCGCCCGCGCCCCGACGTTCCTGTGCAGCGCCTGCTGGTGAAGCGGCGCAGCGCGAGGCTAGAAAGGGATCACTCCGGTGGTTTGCCGGGGGTGCAAGCCGGAGTGTCGCATGGTTGCCCGTCTCGTCTTTCGCGCCCTGCAGGCGGCACTTGTCGCCGGGGTGCTGCTGGGGCAGGCGCATCCCGTGGCCGCGCAGGACCGGGTCACGCTCGGCTTTGGCAGGCTTTTCAGCAACGACGCTCTGATCGACGGGCGCGACCGCTGGCGCAGCGGCAGCTACAGCCTGTCGCTCTTGCGCGGCGATCGGCGGATCGGCGAGGACTGGCAGGGCAGGCTGCCGGTCGAGCCCGGCGCGATCATCGAATACCGCCTGCGCAACGAGATCATCTCGCCCTTCGAGGGCGGCCTTTCCGGCCCGCGCGACCGGACCGACCGGCCCTATGTCGGCGCGCTGAGCTTTGGCCTGCACACCCATTATGCGCTGGGGGCGACCGAGGTCGGCCTCGGGCTCGACCTGATCGCCACCGGCCCGCAGACGCGGGTCAGCGCGGTGCAGGAGGCGTTTCACGAATATTTCGGCTTTCAGCCGGTGCGCGGCACGGACACCCAGATCGGCAACGGGGTGCATCCGGCCGTCACGCTCGCGCTGACGCGGCCGCTGCGGCTGTCCGACCGCGTCACGCTGCGCCCCTTTGTCGAGGCGCAGGCGGGGGTCGAGGACATGCTGCGCGTCGGTGGCGATCTGGTGATCGGCACGATCGGCCACCATGACCTGTGGCTGCGCGATGTGACGACCGGGCAGCCCTACCGCGGGATCCGGGCCCCGCAAGAGGGGCTGGCGCTGGTGATTGGTGCAGATCTGGCACAGGTGGGAGGCAGCCTCTATCTGCCCGAGGCGCGCGGCTATGCCGCCGAGCCCCGGCGCGCCCGGGCAAGGGCCGGTATCCACTGGCAGACCGGACCCCGGGCCTCGTTCTTCTACGGTCTGACATGGCTCTCGCCCGAATTCGTGGGCCAGCCCGAAGGCCAGACCGTCGGGTCACTGACACTCGATTTCAACTTCTGAAGAAATAGTTAACGGCCCCTCTTGATGTGACTTGATCGGTCTTCGGACGGGGTGGTAGCCTGCGCCCCATGAACCCTGCGCGTCAGATGCGGGGACGATGAGGCAGAGTGACAGGCATGAAAACGGGCTCTCGGGGCACGTTCGTCATCTCCTGGTCGCAGACGGAACTGGACGGGCAATGGTCCGCGCCGCTCGCATCGTTGCGGGTCGGCACGGTCTGGAGCTGGGCCGGAGAGCCTGTGCGGGTGGACGGACCGGCCGATATCCTGCCGCTGGGCGAACCCATCGGCGGCGGCGAACTGCGCAGACGTGCGGCGCGCAAGGTCAGGCGGCTCTTGCAGGCTGTCGAGACGGGTGTCGCGCGGCTCGATGACCTGCCGCAGGAGGATGACCCCGCCCCCGCCACCGCGCCGCGCCGGGGGGAGAGCGGCTTTGCCGTGACCGACGGGCGCGGCACATGGACCATCACGCTGATCGAATCCGGCCCGGGCAAGCCGCCGCTCGCGCTGTTCGTGGGCGAGATGCCGCCGCGCCAGACCGACCTCTGGGTGGTCAGCCACAACATCGACCTCGCCAACCGCGACCAGATGGCCGATGTCGCGGGCGGCGTGATCTGCTTTACGCCCGGCACCGCGATCCTGACCGAGACCGGCCCTTGCCCGGTCGAGGACCTGCGCGAGGGGGACCGGCTGCAGACCAGGGACAATGGCTGTGCGCCGGTGCTCTGGATCGGGCAGCGCCGGGTCAGCGGCGCGCGGATGCATGCGATGCCGCATCTGCGCCCGGTGCGGCTGCGGGCCGGCGCGCTGGATGCGGGCGTGCCCGATGCCGGGCTGCTGGTATCGCCCGATCACCGCATCCTGCTGCGCGGCGCCCGTCCGCGCGCCCTGTTCAACTGCGACGAGGTTCTGGTGACGGCGCGCGATCTGGTCAACGACCGGTCGGTTGTGTTCGACCATGCCGTGCGCGAGGTGACCTATATCCACCTGCTGCTGCCCCAGCACCAGATCGTCTATGCCAATGCGGTCGAGACCGAAAGCTTTCACCCCGCCAGCGCGGCCCTTGCCACGATGGAGGACGCGCAGCTCGCGCAGCTTCTCGACCGGCTTCCCGATGTGGCGGGCGATCCGCAGAGCTATGGCGCCTATGCGCGGCGGGTGTTGTCGGCCAGCGAGGCGGCGATCCTGCAGCACGACCTCGCGCTGGGCCGCGTCGCCTGAGGCAAGAGAAAAATCTTCTGCGAAGATTTTTCGGGCGCTCCGGCTGCCGCCGGGCGCGCCCGGTAAAAATTTTCGACGAAAATTTTTGGCCCGGTGGCGCTGTGGCGTGAGGGGCGTTGACTCCGCCTCTTGCTCGCGTATAACCCGCCTCTCGATGGTGTTGGTGGACCCCGCAAGGGGAAGCCTGTCGTCCCGCGAGGGAAAGAGGACAACGCCCTTCACAGTCGCCGCATCCGCGGTGGCGCCCAAAGAAGGAGATCAGCCGTGACCAAGCGCACCGCTGCCAAGTACAAGATCGACCGCCGCATGGGCGAAAACATCTGGGGCCGTCCGAAATCCCCCGTCAACCGCCGCGAATACGGTCCCGGCCAGCACGGCCAGCGCCGCAAGGGCAAGCTGTCGGATTTCGGCACCCAGCTGCGCGCCAAGCAGAAGCTCAAGGGCTACTACGGCGACCTGACCGAAAAGCAGTTCCGCCGCATCTATGCCGAGGCCGAGCGCGTCAAAGGTGACACCGGCGAGAACCTCGTCGGCCTGCTCGAGCGGCGCCTCGACGCCGTGGTCTACCGCGCCAAGTTCGTGCCGACCATTTTCGCCGCCCGCCAGTTCGTCAACCACGGCCATGTCACCGTCAACGGCGGTCGCGTCAACATCGCCTCCTACCGCGTCAAGGAAGGCGACCTGATCGAGGTGCGTGGCAAGTCCAAGCAGTTGGCTGTCGTGCTCGAAGCCGTGACGCTGGCCGAGCGGGACGTGCCCGACTACGTGGAGGTCGATCACTCCAAGATGACGGCCCGGTTCGTGCGTCAGCCCTCGCTGGCCGATGTGCCCTATCCGGTCATCATGGAACCCAACCTCGTCGTCGAGTTCTACGCCAAGAACTGATCCGGCGGCCGGCCAGACCTTTGCAACGACACAAACCCGCCGCAGACCCGCGGCGGGTTTCCGTTTTCAGTCTGCCGCCCGCGCCACAGAGGGAAGGACCACCTGCATGACCACCTACCCTCTGCATGGCCGCATCGAGGGCGCCGTGGTCATCATCGGCTTTGGCTCCATCGGCAAGGGCACCTTGCCGCTGATCGAACGGCACTTCGACTATGACGCCGCGCGGCTGACGGTGATCGACCCGGACCCCGGCGTCGCCACCTTCCTGTCGCAGCACCGCATCGCCCACCTCCAGGTGGCGCTGACACCCGACAATTACCGTGACGTGCTGGGCGGGCTCTTTGCCGGCGGGCCGGGGTTCTGCGTGAACCTGTCGGTGGATGTCGCGTCGCGCGACGTGATGCGTCTGTGCCGCGAAATGGGGGTGCTCTACATCGACACGGTGACCGAGCCGTGGAAGGGTTTCTATTTTGACAGCACCGCCGCCACCGACAATGCCGCGCGCAGCAATTACGCGCTGCGCCAGGCCGTGCGGGACGAGGCCGCGCGGGCGCCGGGCGGGCCGACGGCGGTGAGCTGCTGCGGCGCGAACCCGGGCATGGTGTCCTGGTTTGTCAAGGAAGCGCTGCTGCGCCTTGCTGCGGATTGTGGCGAGGCCGGCGTCGCCCCCGGCGTCGCCCCCGGTGCCCTTCCCGGCGCCGTTCCCGGTGCCCTTCCCGGCGCCGTTCCGGCAGACCGCGCCGGCTGGGCCGCTCTGATGCAGGGGCTGGGGGTCAAGGGTATCCACATCGCCGAGCGTGACACCCAGGCCCGCCGGCTGCCGCGCCCGCGCGGGACGTTCGTCAATACATGGTCGGTCGAGGGCTTCATCGCCGAAGGGTTCCAGCCGGCCGAACTGGGCTGGGGCACGCACGAGACCTGGTTTCCCGACGGTGGCCACCGCCATGACACCGGCTGCGGCGCGGCCATCTGGATCGAGAGGCCCGGCGCGATCACCCGCGTGCATAGCTGGTGCCCGACGCCGGGCCCGCAGTTCGGCTTTCTTGTCACGCATAACGAGGCCATCTCGATCGCCGACTACTATACCGTCGGCGACCCGGCGGCGCCCGCCTATCGCCCGACCTGCCATTATGCCTATCATCCCTGCGACGACGCGGTGCTCAGCCTGCACGAGATGTTCGGCTCTGGCCGCAAGCAGACCCGCCACGAGATCCTGGCGCCCGACGAGATCGTCGAGGGGGGCGACGAGCTGGGCGTGCTGATCTACGGTCATGCCCGCAACGCGCTCTGGTATGGCTCGCGGCTCTCGACCGCCGAGGCGCGCAGCCTCGCGCCCTATCAGAACGCGACCGGCCTCCAGGTGTCGAGCGCGGTGATCGCCGGCATGGCCTGGGCGCTGGCCAACCCTCTGGCCGGGATCGTCGAGACGGATGAGATGGACCACGCCTTCTGCCTGGCGGTGCAGCGCCCCTACCTCGGCCCGATCGAGGCGCATTACACCGACTGGACCCCGCTTCAGGACCGCTGGGCGCATTTCCCCGAGGATATCGACGAAAGCGATCCCTGGCAGTTTCGCAACGTGCTCGCGACCTGAGACCGCAGCGGCGGGCCGCAACTTCCCCATGGCATTGCCCCGCGCGCGCGGCTAGAAGAGCGCGGACAGGAGGCCCGCATGACCAAGATCACCCCGCAGCCCGGCATCATGGATATCGCGCTCTACGAGGGTGGCGCGAGCCATGTCGAGGGCAAGACGAATGTGCTCAAGCTGTCGTCGAACGAAAACCCGCTGGGCCCCTGCGACGCCGCGCGCGAGGCGTTTTCGCGCGCGATGCACGAACTCAACCGCTACCCCTCGACCGACCACGCCAGCCTGCGCGCGGCGATCGGCGAGGTCTGGGGGCTCGACCCTGCCCGCATCGTCTGCGGCGTCGGCTCGGGCGAGATCCTCAAGCTCCTGGCCGAAGGCTTTGCCGGGCCGGGCGACGAGATCGTGATGACCGAACACGGCTTTTCGATGTATCCGATCTATGCCCATGCCTGCGGCGCCAAACCCGTCGTGGCGCCCGAGCGCGAGCGCGTGGTGGATGTCGATGCGATCCTCAAGGCCTGCACGAAACGCACGCGGCTGGTGTTTCTCGCCAACCCCGGCAACCCGACCGGCACGATGATCGGCCCGAACGAGCTGCGCCGTCTCGCCGAAGGGCTGCCGCCGCGCGTGCTGCTGGCGCTCGACGGGGCCTATGCGGAATATGTCGAAGGCTATGATGCGGGCGCGGCTCTGGTGGCAGAGCGCGACAACGTGGTGATGACGCGGACCTTCTCCAAGATCTACGGGCTGGGCGGGATGCGGGTGGGCTGGGGCTATGGCCCGCAGGCGGTGATCGACGTGATCAACCGGATCCGGGGGCCGTTCAACCTCTCGACCGCGGCACTCGCCACCGCCGAGGCCGCTGTGCGCGACACCGCCTACATGCGCAAATGCCAGAGCGAGAACGCCAGATGGCGCGACTGGCTGGCGCGCACGCTGGCCGAGATGGGCGTGCCGTCCGACACCTCGACCGCCAATTTCGTGCTCGCCCGCTTTGCCGAAGCCGCCGAGGCCGATGCCTGCGACGCCCATCTGCGCAGCGAGGGGATCATCGTGCGCCGCGTGGCGGGCTATGGCCTGCCGCATTGCCTGCGCATCACCGTGGGGGATGAGGCGTCGTGCCGCCGGGTCGCCCATGCCATCGGCCAGTTCAAGGGCGTGCGCTGATGACGCAGGTCTATGGCCGGGTCGCGCTGATCGGGCTGGGGCTGATCGCCTCGTCGATGGCCCATGCGATGCGCCGCGCGGGGCTGGCGGGCGAGATCACCGGCTATGCGCGCACCGCCGCCACCCGAGACATCGCCCGCGAGGTCGGCTTTTGCGACCGGGTCTGCGACACGGCCGCCGCGGCCGCGACGGGCGCCGATCTCGTGGTGCTCTGCGTGCCGGTGGGGGCGATGGCAGAGGTCGCGGCCGAGATCGCGCCGGTGCTCGCCCCCGGTGCCACGGTGAGCGACGTGGGCTCGGTCAAGGCGGCCGTCATCGCCGCTGTCGGCCCGCATCTCCCCGCCGGCGTGCATTTCATCCCCGCGCATCCGCTGGCCGGGACCGAACATAGCGGGCCAAGGTCTGGCTTTGCCGAACTCTTTGACAACCGCTGGTGCATCCTCGTGCCCGGCGACGCCGACCGCGCCGCCGTGGACCGCCTGCGCGCGCTTTGGGCGGGGATGGGGGCCAATGTCGATGAGATGGACGCCGAGCATCACGACCTCGTGCTGGCCGTCACCAGCCACACGCCGCACCTGATCGCCTATACGATGGTGGGCGTGGCCGACGACCTGCGCCGCGTGACCGACAGCGAGGTCATCAAGTATTCGGCCGCCGGTTTTCGCGACTTTACCCGCATCGCGGCGAGCGACCCGACCATGTGGCGCGACGTATTCCTGACCAACAAGGAGGCGACGCTCGACATCCTCGGCCGCTTTACCGAAGAGCTTTTCGCGCTGCAGCGGGCGATCCGGATGGGCGATGGTGACCACCTGCACGCCTATTTCACCCGCACCCGCGCGATCCGGCGCGGGATCATCGAGGCCGGGCAGGACACCGCCGCGCCCGACTTTGGCCGCAGCCCGGCCAAGGCGCCATGAAGGCGCTGGCGCTGATCCTGTCGCTTTGCGCGGCATTGGGCGCGGTCCCCGCGGCGGCCGAGGCGCCGGACAGGGCCCTGCGGCCGGCCGCGCGCCCGGCTCCGCCCGAGCCTGTCCGTCCGGTGCTGCGGGGCGGCGACCCCGTCGTGGCGGTGCCCGAGACGGTGCCCGAGACGGTGCCCGAGACGGTGCCCGAGACGGTGCCCGAGACGGTGCTGGAGACGGTGGCGATCTCCTCGATCTCGCGCCCGCCGCAGGCCCTCGCCCGACAAGAGGCGCTGGCCGAAGCGCTGCTTGCTCCGCTGCCCGCGGTCTTTGTGCCGGTTCCCGCCGCTGTGGCCGTGCCGCTGCAACGCAGCGCGCGCCAGATGGACAGGGCCGAAGCGCTCATGGGCGCCGCGCCGGCGCCGCGTCTGGTTGCGACGGTCTGGACAGGCGTGTGGCCCGAACTGCGCCCCGAGGGGGATTTCAGTGGCGGCGCCGATGTTCCCGCCCGCGTGTTCCGCCCGATCGCGCGGCCCGGTGACGCGCCCGAACAGGTCGTGCTCGCCTCGGCTGCCGTGGTCGCGCCGCCACTGGCCGGCCCCGCCGTGCTGCGGCCCGCGCCGCGCCCGGCGCTGCACGCCGCGCCTGCGCCCCAAGTGCCCGAGACCGAAGAGCCCGAGACCGAAGTGCCCGAGACTGAAGTGCCCGAGACTGAAGTGCCCGGGACTGAAGTGCCCGGGACCGAAGCTGTCATCACCCCCGCAGCGCTTGTCAGCCCTGCGCCGGTGCAGCTTTCCGCGCTGGCCGCGCCGCGGGCGCTGCGCCCCACCTTGCGCCCGCAGCAGGTCGTGCAGCGGGCGGAGACCGCGCGCGTCACCCGGCAGCGCGGCAGCGTCTGCGGCAATGCGGCCATTCAGGGCGAGGCGATCGCGGCGATCAGCGGCAATGGCGGCTGCGGCGTGGCCGAACCGGTGCGCATCCGCTCGATCGGCGGCGTGTCGCTGTCGCAGCCCTCCACGATGGACTGCCAGACCGCCTCGGCCCTGCTGACCTGGGTCGAGCGCGGCGCGCGGCCTGCCATCGGCGATCTGGGCGGCGGCATCTCGGGTCTGCAGGTGGCCGGGCATTACACCTGCCGGCCGCGCAACAATCAGGCCGGCGCGCGGCTGTCAGAGCATGGCAAGGGCCGCGCCATCGACATCTCGGGCATCGTGCTGCGCAACGGCACCGTCATCAGTATCCTCAACGGCTGGAACAGCGGCCCCTATGGCGAGCGTCTGCGCGCCATGCACCGCGCGGCCTGCGGCCCGTTCGGCACGGTGCTGGGGCCGAACGCGAACCGGTTCCATGCCGACCATTTCCACTTTGATACGGCGCGGTATCGGTCGGGCAGCTACTGCCGCTAACGCAGCTGTGGCGCCGGGCCGAGCGGGATCGGCCCCAGCGCCATCATCCCGTTGCGCAGGGTGATCGTCGCGCGCAACTCGTCCTCGCCCGCCGCCATCATCGTCGCCGCGCGGTCCCAGGTGGGGGCGACGCCGGGGTCGATGGCGCCCGCAGAGACCCCCAGCGCGATCAGTTGCGACCAGTCCTTCACCGCCAGCGTGATCGCCCCGGCGGGCACGCCAGCCGCATCCACGGTGATGTCGCCCGTTGCATTGAACGACACCGCGCCCCAGCCAAGCCGCGTCTCGCGCAGGGTGAGCGCGGTCAGCTTCGGCCCGCCGTCCGACCCCATTGTCGCATCGAACGGCCGGTCAAAGGTCAGCCCCGCATCGACGCGCAGGATGTCGAGCGCGGCTGGCATCGTGCCGGCAGGGTCGATCAGCGCCATCGCCTGCGCGGGCAGCACGATGGCGCGCCCCTCGGCAAAGGCGTCGTATTGCCCCGGCGCCGGCCCCGCCACGCGGAAAGCCGCGACAAGATGGTCGAGCGTCGCCTCCCACCCCTGGTCCGAGGCGAGCCGCGTCGCATCGGCCTCGAGCGTCACGCTGTCGAGCGGCAGCGCCGCGGCGACACCCACCTTGGCGCTCGCCCGCAGCCCGTCGCTGTCGAGCGTGAACACCTCATCCGCGATGGTGAGGGTCTGGCGCGCGGGCCAGAGCGCGATCACCTTGTTGGGCTGGTAGCTGAGGGCAAAAAGCCGGAAGTCGGGCATCTGCCAGGCGAAGGTCCGCGCAGGGTCGCGCAGCGCCACGGCGTCAAAACGCGTGTCGAACCGCGAGGGAAAGCCGCGCACGCTCATCGCCTCATATTCCACATGCCAGCCCTCGGCGCGCATCCCGTCGATGGCCAGCGCCGCGCCCTTTTGCACCGCATTGGACCCCACGAACCAATAGCCGCCATAAAGGCTGGCGAGGATCGCGATGATGATGGCCATGAAACGCATCTGCGGTCTTTCCCTTCTGCTGCAATGGGGTATCTAGCGGGCGCAGGGACCAAGGACCAGTTGCAAGATGCAGACATCACCGATTTGGGTATTCGGCTACGGATCGCTCTTGTGGAACCCCGGTTTCACCCCGGCCGAAGCGGTCGCAGCCCAGCTTGCGGGGTATCAGCGCTGCTTCTGCATGCTCTCGATCCATCACCGCGGCACCGAGGACGACCCCGGCCTCGTGCTGGCACTCGACCCGATGGCCCAGTCGCATTGCGACGGCATGGCGCTGCGCGTGGCACAAGGCGAGACCGCAGGGGTGCTCGCCATGCTGCGCGAACGCGAACTGGTGTCCTCGGCCTATGTGGAGCGCTGGCTTCCGTTGCGGCTCGCCGACGGGCGCGAGGTGACGGCGCTGGCCTATGTGGTGGATACCGCGCACCGGCAATATTGCCGGTTCGACCGCGAGACGCAGGCGCGGATGATCGCGCGGGCGCGGGGCGGGCGGGGGCCCAATACCGAATACCTCTACAACACCGCAGCACATCTGCGCGCGATGGGCATCCAGGACCCCGAGATGGCCTGGATCGCGGCGCGGGTGCGTGTCCTCACTGGCACGGCGCCGGAATAAACCGATATTTCATTTGGGTTTGTGCGCTGCGACCCTTATGATCCGGCGCAAAGCAGAAACGCGAGGAACCCGTCCGCGATGGACAGGCTGGAACCCGAGGCCGAGCCGCATTTTTCCCAACCCGTCCGGCAGATCACCTCGATGCTGATCGTGCTCGGGCTTGTGGGGGGGCTGGCCTATATCGGCTTTACCGCGATCGAGCTGATCTTTCTGTCCAACCCCTATCTCAACGGGCTGATCCTTTTCGTGTTCATCCTGGGCGTGCTGTCCTGTTTTCGGCAGGTGGCGCAACTGATGCGCTCGGTCGGCTGGATCGAGGGGTTTGCCCGCGAACAGGGCGTGCGCAGCCTCGCCGCGGCGCCTTCGCTGCTCGCGGCGCTGGCGACGCTGCTGCGCTCGCGCGGGGCGCGGATGCAGCTTTCGTCGAGCGCGAGCCGGTCGATCCTCGATTCGGTCGGGCAGCGCATCGACGAGGACCGCGAGATCACGCGCTATCTGGGCAGCACGTTGATTTTCCTTGGCCTTCTGGGCACATTCTACGGCCTTGCCACGACCGTGCCGGCGCTGGTGGACACGATCCGCTCGCTCAACCCGACCGAGGGCGAAAGCGGCGCCGACATCTTTGCGCGTCTGCAGGACGGGCTCGAAGCGCAATTGGGCGGCATGGGCACGGCCTTCTCCTCCTCGCTGCTGGGGCTCGCGGGGTCGCTCGTCGTGGGGCTGCTCGAGCTTTTCGCCGGGCACGGGCAGAACCGGTTCTACCGCGAACTCGAGGAATGGCTCTCCACCATCACCCGCGTCGGCTTTTCCACCGGCGAGGACGGCGCGGGCGGCGACGCGGCGGTGATGGCCGGCGTGATCGACAACCTTGCCGAGCAGATGGAAGCGCTGCAACTGATGTTCACCCAGTCCGACATCGGGCGCAGCCAGGTGGACGAACGGCTCAGCGAGCTTGCCGTTGCGATGAACCGGCTGGCGCAGCGGATGGAGACCGACCCCGCCGGCGACGCGCTCTTGCGCATCGCGCAGGGGCAGGAACGGCTGATCGCGCAACTGGCCGCCGGGGCGGGCAGCGGCGGCGACGGCGGCGGCGATGCCGAAAGCCGGATGCGCCTGCGGTCGATCGACGTGCAGATGCTGCGCATCCTCGAAGAGATTTCCGCCGGCCGGCAGGAAACGATGGGCGAGTTGCGCGCGGATCTGGGCGCGCTCACCCGCGCGATCAGGGGCATCCGACCGCCCGCGCGTGACAGCGAACGGGGCTAGGCATGGCGCTGAAACGGCGGTCGGGCAACAGGTTTCAGGCGAATATCTGGCCGGGCTTCGTCGATGCGATGACCGGCCTCTTGCTGGTGCTGATGTTCGTGCTCACGATCTTTACCGTGGTGCAATTCGTGCTGCGCGACACGATCACCGGGCAGGAATCCAAACTCAACCAGCTCACCAGCGAGATGGCCGCCCTCTCGGCCGCGCTGGGGCTGGAACAGGACCGAACTGCCACGCTGGCCGCCACGCTGTCCGCCACCACCGACGAGGTCGAGGCGCAGGCGGCGCTGATCTCGCGGCTGACCGGCGAGCGGGACGCGCAGGCGCAGGCGCTGGCCGAGGCCGAAAACCGCATCACCGGGTTCGAGGCGCAGGTCGCGGGCCTGCTGGCGCAGCGGGCGCAGGCCGAGACGCGCATCGCCGGGCTCGAGGCCGACCAGACCCGGCTGATGAGCGAGGCCGAGGCGCTCGACCTCGCGCTGGCGCAGGCGCGCGACGAGATCGACGCCGGGGCCGAGGCCGCACGGCTGGCTGCGGCGCGGCGCGCGGCGCTCGAATCGCTGGTGGCCGACCTCGAAGCCAACCGCGACAGCGCCGCCGCACAGATCAGCGACCTTGAGGCCAACCGCGACAGCGCCGCCGCACAGATCAGCGACCTTGAGGCCAACCGCGACAGCGCCGCCGCACAGATCAGCGACCTGGAGGCCGCGCGGCTGGTCGATGCCGCCGCCGCCGAGGCGCTGCGCGCGCGGCTCGCCGATGCCGATACCGAACTGACCGCGATGACGCTGGCGCTCGAAGAGCAGCGCCGCCGGGCGGAAGAGACGCTGACGCTGCTCGCCGCCGCGCAATCCGCGCGCGATGACCTCGACATGGCGCTGGCGGCGGCGCTGCTGGCCCGCCAGCAGGCCGAGAACGACCTGCAAGCCGCCCTCAACGCCGGCAACGACCTTGACGCGCGGCTGCTCGCGGCGCTGGGGATGCAGGAGAACACCGCGGCAGAGCTTGCCGCCGCGCGCGCCGAGCTTGATGCGGTGGCCGCGGCGCGCGACGATCTGTCGGTGCAACTGGCCGCGGCATTGGCCGCGCAGGCCGGGGTCGCGGGCGATCTTGCCGCGGCGCAGGCGGCACTCGAGGCGGCGCTGGCCGAGGGCGCGCTGAGCCGCGCCGAGGTCGAGGAACGGCTGGCGGCGGCGGTGCTGGCCCGGCAGGCAGCCGCGGCGGAACTGGACGCCGCTCGGGCCGAAGGGGCCGCGGCGCAGGCCGCGCGCGCCACGCTGGAACAGCGGCTGGCCGAGGCGCTGCTGGCGGGGGACACGCTGCGCGCCGAGGTCGCATCGCTGTCGGACCAGACCACCGAAACGCAGCAGGACCGCGCCAGCCTCGAGGCGCGTCTGGCCGAGGCGCTGGCCGCGCTCGCCACTGCCGAGAGCCAGACCGCCGCGCAGATGACCGAGGCTGAACAGCAGGCGGCGCTGCTCGCCATGGCCAATGCGCGCCTCAGCGACGAACGGGCGCTGTCGGCCGAAAGCCAGCGGCAGGTCGCGCTGCTCAACGAACAGGTGGCGGAACTGCGCGCGCAGGTCGGCACGCTGCAGACGCTGTTGCAGGTCTCGGCCGATCAGGATGCCGCGTCGCAGGTGCAGATCGAGGCGCTGGGCTCGCAGCTCAACACCGCGCTGGCCCGTGTCGCCGCCGAAGAACGCCGCCGCCGCACGCTGGAGGAGGCCGAGCGTGCCCGGCTCGAGGCCGAAGCCGCGCGGCTCGCGGCCGAGGCGCAGGATCTGGAGCGCTACAAATCCGACTTCTTTGGCCGGTTGCGCGAAGTGCTCGACGGGCGCGACGGCGTGCGCATCGAAGGCGACCGGTTCGTGTTCTCCTCCGAGGTGCTGTTCGAACCCGCGCAGGCCGACCTGTCAGAGGCCGGGCGCGCCCAGATCGCCGCCGTCGCCTCGCTCTTGCGCAATATCGCGGGCGAGATCCCGCAGGGTATCGACTGGGTGATCCGGGTGGACGGGCACACCGACAACCAGCCGCTTTCGGGCAGCGGGCAATACCGCAACAATTGGGAACTGAGCCAGGCGCGGGCGCTGTCGGTGGTGCTGTTCATGATCGACACACAGGGCATCCCGCCCGAACGGCTCGCGGCCAACGGTTTTGGCGAATATCAGCCGATCAACCCCGCCGATACGCCCGAGGCGCGCGCGCAGAACCGCCGGATCGAGCTCAAGCTGACCGAGCGCTGATCAGTTGCCGCTGGTGTCCACTTCGGGCAGCGGTTCGGCCTCGGGGGCAGGGGCTGCCTCGACCGGCGCGACAGCGGCAGCCTGCGCCAGCGCGCCATCCTGCCACTGGCCGGTGTCGGTCTCGCCGGTGGCATAGCGCATGGTGCCGTTGCCCTGCCGGCGGCCGTTCTGGAACATGCCCTCATAGACATCGCCATTGGTGTAGGTGGCGACGCCCAGCCCGCTGATCTCTCCGTTATCCCACTGGCCTTCATAGACAAAACCGTCAGGCATGGTGATCTTGCCGCTGCCGTGGCGCTGGCCGTTCAGGAACTCGCCCTCATAGACCGTGCCGTCGGCATAGGTCGCGGTGCCCACGCCGTTGCGCTGGCCATCGGCCCATTGGCCGTCATAGACATAGCCGTCGGCAAAGGTCATGCGCCCTTGCCCGTGGTTGCGCGCATTGCGGAATTCGCCCTCATAGACAAGCCCGTTGGCATAGGTGGCGATGCCGCGCCCGTCGATCACGCCGGCCTTCCAGTCGCCTTCGTAGGTCGCGCCATCGGGATAGGTGATGCGGCCCCGCCCATCGGCGAGGTCGGCGCGGAACTGGCCCACATAGACCGACCCGTCGGGATAGGTGACCTCGCCTTGCCCCTCGATCTGGCCGGCGACCCAGGCGCCGACATAGCGGTAGCCATCGGTGCCGGTAAAGCTGCCCTGCCCGTGGCGCTGGTCGTCCTGAAATCCGCCGGTATAGACATCGCCATTGGCATAGGTCGCGGTGCCGGTGCCGTGGCGGCGGCCGGCGACAAGGTCGCCCTCATAGACATCGCCATTGGCCTGCACCAGCCGCCCGCGCCCTTCGAGCTGGCCGTTGACCCAGGTGCCGGAATAGACCAGCCCGTCGGTCATGGTCAGCGTGCCGGTGCCCTCGCGCTCGCCATTGGCAAGCGTCCCCTCATAGACCGCGCCGTCAGGATAGGTGATGCGGCCCTCGCCCTCTTTCACGCCATTGATCCACTGGCCGGTATAGACATAGCCGCCGGGGCTGGTCATCGTGCCTGTGCCGTGGTGCATCGCGTTGCGGAATTCGCCCTCATAGACCACGCCATTGGCATAGGTGGCGATCCCGGTGCCGGTGATCTTGCCATCTTCCCACTGGCCCTCATAGGTGCCGCCATCGGCAAAGGTGATGCGGCCTTGCCCCTCGGGCTTGCCCAGCGCGAAAGCGCCCACATAGACCGAGCCATTGGGAAAGCGCGCGGTGCCCTGGCCGCGGATCTCGCCTTCGAACCATTCGCCGGTGTATTCATAGCCATTGGGCAGGCGGTAGGTGCCTTGCCCGTGCTGCTTGCCGTTGAGGAAGCTGCCCTCGTAGATGCCGCCATCCTCGTATTGCTTGGTCTCGACGGTCTGGGCCTGCAGCGCGAGCGGTGCGGTCAGCGCCAGCGCCACCATGGCCGCATGGATGCCGTGCCGCGTCGTTTTTCCGAAAGTCATGCCGTGCCCACCCCTGCTGCCCGGCGCCCGCCGGATCAGCGTCAGACTACCGGAGCCCATTCAGCGTGACAACAGGCCCCAGGGCGCGCGGCAGTAACATCGGCTTTCCCTTGCGCGTGCATCTGCTACATCAGGGCGGACCAGTCAGAGGTGTTGCATGACCGACCATTTCCGCCTCACCATGGCGCAACTGAACCCCACGCTGGGCGACCTGGCCGGCAATGCCGCCCGCGCCCGCGACGCCTGGGCGCAGGGGCGTGATGCCGGCGCCGACCTCGTGGCGCTGCCCGAGATGTTCGTGACCGGTTACCAGACCCAGGATCTGGTGATGAAGCCCGCCTTTCACCTGGCCGCGATGGCGCAGATCGAAACGCTGGCTGCGGATTGCGCCGATGGGCCGATGCTGGCCATCGGCGGGCCCTGGGCCGAGGGTGGCCGGCTCTACAACGCTTATCATATTCTGCGCGGCGGGCGTGTCATTGCCCGCGCATTGAAGCATGAATTGCCAAATTACAACGTGTTCGACGAATTGCGTCATTTTTCGTCTGGCCCGCTGGGCGGCCCCTTTGACGCGGGCGCGCTGCGCATCGGCACACCGATCTGCGAGGATGCCTGGTTTCCCGACGTGTCCGAGACGCTGGCCGAAAGCGGGGCGCAGATGCTGCTCGTCGCCAATGGCTCGCCCTATTTCCGCGAGAAATTCGCGATCCGCATGAACCAGATGGTCGCCCGCGTGACCGAAACGGGGCTGCCGCTGGTCTATCTCAACATGGTGGGCGGGCAGGACGATCAGGTGTTCGACGGCGGGTCCTTTGTGCTCAACCGGGGCGGACATCTGGCGGTGCAACTGCCGGTGTTCGAGGAGGCGGTCGCGCATGTCGATTTCACCCGCGGCCCGCAAGGGTGGGAGGCCGCGACAGGGCTGCGCGCCGTGGCGCCGCCGACGATCGAACAGGACTACCGCGCGATGGTGGTGAGCCTGCGGGACTATTTCGCCAAGACCGGGTTCAGCCGCGCTTTGCTGGGCCTGTCGGGGGGGATCGACTCGGCGCTGGTCGCCACCATCGCCGCCGATGCACTGGGGCCCGGGAATGTGCGCTGTGTCATGCTGCCCTCGCGCCACACCTCGCGCGCGAGCCTCGAGGATGCGGCGGCAGTGGCGCGCGCGCTGGGCTGCGCGCTCGACGAGGTCTCCATCGGCGGGCCGCAGGAGGCGGTGGAGGCAGCACTCGCGCCGCTCTTTGCAGGCCGCGCGGCGGATCTGACCGAAGAGAACATCCAGTCGCGGCTGCGCGGTCTGTTGCTGATGGCCCAGTCGAACAAGTTCGGCGAGATGCTGCTGACCACGGGCAACAAATCCGAGGTCGCGGTGGGCTATGCGACGATCTATGGCGACATGGCGGGGGGCTACAATCCGATCAAGGACCTGTACAAGACGCGCGTCTTTGCCACCTGCCGATGGCGCAACGAGGTGCATCGCGACTGGATGCGCGCACCCGCCGGCGTGGTGATCGCGCCGCGCGTGATCGAGAAACCGCCCAGCGCCGAACTGCGCCCCGACCAGCGCGACGACGACAGCCTGCCGCCCTATGACATCCTCGACGGGATCCTCGAGATGCTGGTGGATGGCGATGCCTCGGTCGCGCAGTGCGTCGCGGCGGGCTATGACCGGGCCGTGGTGAAGAAGGTCGAACATCTGGTGTACATCAGCGAATACAAGCGGTTCCAGTCCGCGCCTGGCACGCGGCTGACCAAACGCGCGTTCTGGCTCGACCGGCGCTATCCGCTGGTGAACCGCTGGCGCGACAACGGCGAGGCCGGGCCGGCGCCTGCGTCCGGCGCCTGAGGCGCGGACGGCACCCGCCCGCCCGCCCTGCCTCTGTTGCGGCAGGGGGCATTTCGTGCCACGCTTGCGGCATGCCAGACCCCGAGACCACGCCGACAGCCGTGTGCTTTGCCGCATTCGTGGCCACTGTGTCACCCCCTGCACGGCAGGCCGACGCAGAGCGGCTCGATGCGCTGTTTCGCTTGGTAACAGGCTGGTCGCCTGTCATGTGGGGGCCCACGATGGTGGGCTATGGAGCCTATGCCTATCGCTATGCCAGCGGCCATGGCGGCCGGTCGCTCGCCACCGGGTTTTCACCGCGCAAGGCGGAACTGTCGCTCTATCTGATGGCCGGTTTCGCGGCACATGGCGAGATCCTTGCGCGCCTGGGGCCGCACCGGGTTACCAAGGCCTGCCTGTATATCAAGCGGCTGGACGATATCGACATGGATGTGCTGGCGGAGCTGATCCGTGCCGGGCTCGACGATCTGGGGCGGCTCTGGACGGTCGAGCCGTCCTGACGGCAGCGCTTGTGGCCGCGGCGGAGCCTTCGGCGAGGATATTTGGGGCAAGATGAAGGCGAAGCGTCCCTCTGCAGCTTCATCTTGCCAGCAAATATCCCGGGGGGGAGCCGCAGGCGATGGGGGCAGAGCCCCCTAGATCGACACCGCCGGGCACTGTGCGCGCAGGGCTTCGGCATCCGCGCGGGTGCACAGGCGGGTGGCGTCGGTCATCACCGCAGCGCCCGCGCCGGCCACGCCCCAGGTGAGAGCGGTGGCCAGATCGTGACCCTGCGCCAGCGCGAGCGTGAAGGCGCCCACAAAGGTGTCGCCCGCGCCGACCTTGCTGCGCACGGGGACGGCTGGGGCGGGGGCGTGCAAGCGCAGGCCCTCGGCGGCGAGCACCGAGCCTTCGCTGTCGCGCGCGACGATGACGATGCGGGCCACGCCCTGGGCCACCAGCCGCTCTGCCAGATCGGCGGCATCCGTGAGGTCGCACAGGTCGCGGCCGATCAGGTCGCGCGCTTCGGTATGGTTCATCCGCAGCACATGGATCGCGCGGTCGGTGGCCTGCCCGGCAAGGCGCAGCGCCTCGCCGGAGGTATCGACGATGACATCCACGCCGCGCGCCGCCATCTGGCGTGCCAGGTCGAGCGGGATGGTCAGCGGCACGCCCGGCGGGATCGAGCCCGAGACCACGGCGAGCCCGCCGGGCTGCGCGGCAAAGGTCACGGCGGCCGTCACGGTGGCGACGTCGATGTCGTTCCACTGCGGCCCGGGCAGCATGAAGCGGAACTGCTCATGCGTGCCTTGGTCCAGCACCGAGAGCGACGAGCGCGTTTCGCCTCTGGCGGGGTGCACGATGAGGTCGAGCCCGGCCTCGGTCATCAGCTTGGCCATATGTTCGCCGTTGTGGCCGCCCAGCACAACAAAGGTGCGCGCGCGGCCGCCGAGGATCGCGACGGCGCGGCTCACGTTGATGCCGCCGCCGCCGGGGTCGAGTTGCGCGGGGTCGCAGCGCAGTTTCACGTTGGGCGTGACTGCCGCGACCTTGGTCGCGAGGTCGAGCGCGGGGTTGAGGGTGACGGTGAGGATATCGCGCATCGGGGGACTCGGGTCTCTGGGGTCAGCGTCACACTGACCCCAGCGCCCGGCCCGATGCAAGCCGCAATGTTAGCGGTAGCAGGCGGGCGTCAGTAGAACTGATAGCTGACCGGAACAAAGTGGAAGCCGTCGCCGCGCGTCTCGACGAAACCTGCGCCGGGAAAGGGCATGTGGTAGCCAATCACGGCAAACCGGTCGGCGGCGGCCATGCCGAGGATGCGGCGCCGGGTCGCGGCGGCGGCGCCCTTGTCGGCGTCAAAGCGCACCTCCCAGTCCGGGTGGGCGAGCGACCAGACATAGTGATTGGCGGTGTCGGCCATGAGGAGCATCTGCGCGCCTGCGCTTTCCAGCATGAACCCCATGTGGCCGGGCGTGTGGCCCGGCGCGGCCAGGGCAGTGATGCCGCTGCGCACCGCGTCGCCATCGCCGATCATCGTCATGGCGGCGCTGAGCGGGCGAACCTTGGCCTCGAACCCGTCATTGGCGGCGCCCGCCCAGTGGTCGTATTCCGTGGCGCCGGCGACATAGGCCGCATTGGCAAAGGTGGGGGTGCCGTCCGCATCGGTCAGACCGCCGATATGGTCGCCATGCATGTGGGTCAGCACCACATGGGTGATGTCGCCCGGTGCATATCCGGCGGCGGCGAGCGCCGAAGTGATCCCGCCCGCGTCGAGGCCGGTGTCGAACAGGATCACCTCGCTGCCGGTATTGACCACGGTCGGGGTGAAGAAATTACGCCCCAGCGCGGGGTCGATGAAATTGGCCTGCGAGACGGCGGCGAATGCCTCGGGCGAGACATTGAGGCCAAAGGTCTCTTGCGGGTTTTCCTGCGGGCGGCTGCCGGCAAGGAGGGTGGTGACGCGGAAGGCGCCCAGCGTGAAATCGCGGTGGGTGGGCAGCATCGCGCCGGTGGTCTGCGCTGTGGCCATCCTGGGCATGCCCGCGATTGCGGCAAAGGGCAGGGCGGCACCGGCCAGAAGGGCGTGGCGGCGGGTGAGGGTCTGGCTCATCTTGGCCTCCTTTGGGTCAGGTTGCAGGTGGCGAGGAGGTAGTGCCGGGCCCGGATGCGACCAAAGGGAATGGCTGCGATGACGCACAGGTGATGTGCGGGGCCTTATCCCGGTGGGGTGCGGGTGGCCGGCCGGGGCCTCCGGCGGGAGTATTTGGGGCACAAAGAAGCGGGGGTGGGGACGCCCGGCTGCGGCGCGCGGCTGCTGCTGCTGCTCAGTGCCACCACTCGTCGATCGCCGCGATGTCGTCGTCGGACCAGCCGAAGTGATGGGCAAACTCATGCACCGTGACATGGGCGATCATGTCGCCCAGCGATACGTCGCCGCGTTCGGCCCATTCATCGAGGATGGGGCGGCGGAAGAGCCAGACGGTATCGGGCCCTTGCGGCTGGTCGAAATGCGACTTTTGCGTGAGCGGCACGCCGTCGTAGAGGCCGGTCAGGTCGAAGGCATCCATGTCAAGCTCGGCCAGCACGGCCTCGTCGGCAAACTCGGTCACGCGGATGGCGACCTTCATCGCCTCGGCGCGAAAGGCGGGCGGCAGGTTCGAGACGGTCTCGCGGGCCAGGTCCTCGATTTCGTCACAGCTGGGGGCAATCGTGTCCATGCCCCTGATATGGACAAAAGCGGCGCGCTGTGAAAGAGGCAGATGCAACAGGAGAGCCCCATGACCGTCACCCGTTTCGCCCCGTCGCCCACCGGCTGGATCCATATCGGCAACCTGCGCGCGGCGCTGTTCAACTATGCCATTGCGCGCCAGAACGGCGGCCAGTTCATCCTGCGGATCGACGACACCGACCCGGAGCGGTCGAAAGAGGAATATGTCGAGGGGATCAAGGCCGATCTGACCTGGCTGGGCCTGAGCTGGGACCGGACCGAGCGGCAATCGGCGCGCATCGCGCAATACATGGCCGCCAAGGAGCGGCTGATCGCCATGGGCCGCATCTATGAGTGTTTCGAGACGCCGGTCGAGCTTGACCTCAAGCGCAAGAAGCAGCTCAACATGGGCAAGCCGCCGGTCTATGACCGCGCCGCGCTGGCGCTGAGCGCGAGCGAGAAGGACCGGCTGCGCGCCGAGCGCGGCTCGCATTGGCGGTTCCTGCTCGATCAGGAGCGGATCGAGTGGGAGGATGGCATCCTCGGGCCGATCTCGATCGACGCGGCGAGTGTCAGCGACCCGGTGCTGATCAAGGGCGACGGGCAGATCCTCTATACCTTTGCCTCGGTCGTGGATGATACCGAGATGGGCGTGACCGACATCGTGCGCGGCGCGGACCATGTGACCAATACCGCCACGCAGATCCAGATCATCAAGGTGCTGGGCGGCACGGTGCCGCGCTTTGCGCACCATTCGCTCTTGACCGGGCCGCAGGGCGAGGCGCTGTCCAAACGGCTGGGCACATTGGCGCTGCGCGACCTGCGCGCGCAGGGGATCGCGCCGATGGCGGTGCTGAGCCTGATGGCGCGGCTGGGCTCGTCCGACCCGGTCGAGCTGCGCGGGTCGGTGCAGGAGGTGGTGGATGGCTTTACCCTGTCGCATTTCGGATCGGCGCCGACCAAGTTCGACGCCGAGGACCTCAGGCCGCTGACCGCGCGCTGGATCGCGTCGCTGCCGCATGAGGCGGTGGCTGGACAGATCGCGGCTGCGGGTGTGCCGGCGCATCTGTCGGAGAGCTTCTGGGCGGTGGTGCGCGACAATGTCGCCACGCTGGACGAGCTTGCCCCATGGTGGAAGGTCTTTGCCGAGGGCGCGGTGAGCCTCGTGGACCCGGAGGACGAGGCGTTCATCGCGCAGGCGCTGGAACTGCTGCCCGACGCGCCCTATGACGCCGAGACCTGGAAGGTCTGGACCGAGGCTGTCAAGGCCGCGACCGGGCGCAAGGGCAAGGGGCTGTTCATGCCGCTGCGCAAGGCGCTGACCGGGCGGACGCATGGGCCGGAAATGGCCGATGTGATGCCGCTGTTGCAGGTGCGCCCGACGCGGTGACCCTTGCCGGCGGGGGAGGCCACGCCAGATTGCGGTTGTCACTGTCACCAAGGGGGACGTCATGGCGCCACCGGCCAAGTTTCTGAGCGGCAATCTGCTGCGCCACATCACCGTGATGTCGCTGACCTCGTCGGTCGGGCTGATGGCGGTGTTTCTGGTCGATTTCGTGGACATGGTGTTCATCGCCATGCTGGGCAAGGCCGAGCTTGCCGCCGCCGTGGGCTATGCCGGGGCGATCTTGTTCTTCACCTCGTCCTTTGGCATCGGCATGGCGATTGCCGCGGGTGCGCTGGTGGCCCGCGCGGTGGGGGCGGGCGACCGGGCGCTGGCGCAGCGGCGGGCGACCAATTCGCTGATCTATGGCTTTGTGTTCGGGGCTGCCTTTGCCGCGGTGGTCTGGGCCTACCTCACGCCACTGGCGGCATTGATGGGGGCAAGCGGCGAGACGCTGGCGCTGGCCGTGCATTATCTGGCGATCATCGTGCCCTCGATGCCCTTGCTCATGGTCGGGATGGTGGGCGGCGCGATCCTGCGGGCGCATGGCGATGCGCGCCGGTCGATGTTTGCGACCATCGGGGGTGCGGTGGTCAATGCGGTGCTCGACCCGATCCTGATCTTTGGGCTGGGGATGGAGCTGACGGGGGCTGCGCTGGCCACGGTGGCGGCGCGGGTGGCGATTGCGGTGATCGCGCTGGTGCCGCTGGTGCGGGTCTATGGCGGCTTTGGCAGGCCCACGCCGGCAACGCTCTGGCCGGATCTGCGGCCAATCGCGCTGATCGCGCTGCCCGCGATCCTGACGCAGCTCGCCACGCCGATCGGGCAGGCCTATGTCACGCGCGCGATGGCCGCCTATGGCGAAGAGGCGGTGGCGGGCATGGCGATCATCGGGCGGATGATCCCGGTGGCCTTTGGCGTGATCTTTGCCCTGTCTGGGGCCATCGGGCCGATCATGGGACAGAATTTCGGCGCGGGGCAGCATGACAGGGTGGCGCGCAGCCTGCGCGACGGGATCCTGTTCACCGCCATCGTGACGGTTCTGGTCTCGGGAGTGCTCTTTGCGCTGCGCGGGCCGCTCGAGGCGCTGTTCCTGTTGCAGGGCGATGCACGGACGCTGGTGTTCCTCTTTGCCGGGCCGCTGAGCCTGTTGTGGTTTTTCAATGGCCTGGTGTTCGTGGGCAATGCGGCCTTCAACAATCTGGGGCACCCGTTCTATTCCACGCTGATCAACTGGGGCCGCCACACGCTGGGCACGATCCCGCTGGTCATCCTCGGCGCGGCCTGGTTCGGTGCGCCGGGCGTGCTGATCGGGCAGGCGGTGGGGGGCGTGGTCTTTGGCCTGCTGTCGGTCTGGCTCGCCGCGCGGATCATCGCGCGGGGCGCGGGGGCTGTGGCCGAGCCTGCGGCCAACGAAATGTCGGTGTTCCGGCTGTTCCACAACCGGCGGTATTGATGGCGCTGGTGGAGCCTCCGGCGGGGATATTTATGGCAAGATGAAGCGGGGGACGGCGCTCTATTCCCTGGCGCGCAACACGCGGGCGGGTTTGGCCGCGAGGGGCCGCAGGGCAAAGGCGAGGCCTGCGAGCAGTGTCGCCAGCGTGCCGCCGAGGATGATGCCGATCGCCGAGGGCCAGACGACGTCATATCCTGTCTCCATCACGAAGGTGGAGACGGCCCAGCCCCCCAGAATGCCCGCCGCCAGCGCCACGCTGCCTGCCGCCGTGCCGAGAAGCGCCGCACGCAGGGCGAAGCTCGCGAGGATGCGGCCGCGCGAGGCGCCCAGCGTCTTGAGCACCGCCGCCTCATAGGTGCGCGCGCGTTCGCCTGCTGCCGCGGCGCCGATCAGCACCAGAAACCCGGTGAGCAGCGTGGCCGCCGCGCCATAGCGGGTGGCGGCGGCGATGCCCTCGATCACCTCGGACACCTGCGCGATGGCGTCGCGGATGCGGATCGCGGTGATGTTGGGATAGGCGGTCGCAAGGTCGCGCAGGATCGCGGCCTCGGCCTCGGGTTCGGAATAGACGGTGGCGATCCAGCTATGCGGCGCGCCGGCGAGCGCTGCGGGGTTGATCGACATGACAAAGCCGATGCCGGCGCTCTCGAAATTCACCTCGCGAAAACTGCTGACCGTCGCGGTGATGTCGCGGCCGAGGATGTTGACCGTGACCCGGTCGCCCAGCGACAGACCGATCTCGGCGGCTTCTTCGGCGGAAAAGCTCATCAGCGGGTCACCGGCATAATCCGCCGGCCACCATTCGCCCGCGGTCAGTGTGGTGTTGTCGGGCCGGCTGTCGGAATAGGTGACACCCCGGTCGCCCTGCACAACCCAATGCCCGTCGGCAAAGTCGCGCGCGGGGATGTCGTTGATCCGGGTGATGATGCCGCGCAGCATCGGTGCGCTCTCCACGCGGCTCACCTGCGGGTCATCGGCGAGGCGCGCGTTGAAGCCTGCGATCTGGTCAGGCTGGATATCGACGAAAAAGTAGGAGGGCGCGATGGCGGGCAATTCGCCGGCGATGGTGCGGCGCAGGTTGCCGTCGATCTGGCCCACGGCGGCCAGCACGGCAAGGCCGAGGCCCAGCGAAAGCACGACCGATGTCGTCTCGCCGCCGCGCGCGCCGATGGCGCCGAGTGCCAGCCGCCAGGTGGGCCGGCCGCGCGCCGCGATGCGCGCGCGCCGCGCCAGCCAGCGCGCCGCCGCCGCCGCCAGCACCAGCAACAGGAGCGCGGCCGCGATGCCGCCCGCGGTCCAGAGCGTGAGCATCGCCGTGCCGGAAAACCAGATCGCAGCCCCGATCAGCGCCGCGATCAGCAGCGCCGTGACCCCGACCCAGGGCCAGGAGGGGAAGCTGCGCCCGGCGGCAAAGGCATCGCGAAAGAGCGTCGCGGCCTTGATCTCTTCGGTCCGGGCCAGCGGCCAGAGGGTAAAGATCAGCGCCGCGAGCAGGCCGTAAAGCGCGGCTTCGGCCAGCGGGCCGGGATAGAGGCCAAAGGTGGCGGGGATCGGCAGGCGCGCCTCGATCAGCGGCGCAAAGGCCAGCGGCAGCCCCGCGCCGAGCAGCAGGCCCAGCGCGATGCCCAGAAGCGTCAGCGCGCCGATCTGCAGGAAATAGGTGAGAAAGATGATGCGCCGTGTGGCGCCCAGCGTCTTGAGCGTGGCGATGACTTCGGTCTTGCCGGCGAGATAGGCGCGCACGGCGGCCGAAACGCCGACGCCGCCCACGGCGAGGCCCGAGAGGCCGATCAGCACGAGAAAGGCGCCGAGCCGGTCCACGAAGATCGCCGTGCCGCCCGCGCCGCGCCGCGCATCGCGCCAGCGCAGGCCGGCGTCGCGGAATTGCGCCTCGGCCGCGTCCGCGAGCGCCTGCAGGTCGGCGCCGGGCGGCAGGTCGAGCCGGTAATTGGTATTGAAAAGCGTGCCCTCGGCGATCAGGCCGGACCCGGCCAGATCGGCGGTCAGCACGATGGAGCGTGGCCCGAGGCCGAAACCGCCGGCCGCGTTGTCGGGATAGCGGGCGAGCACGGCCGCCATCACAAAGGTCTGCTCGCCCAACCGGAAGGTATCGCCGGGCACAAGGCCAAGGCGGTCGGCCAGCACGCGCTCGAGCACGCCGCCGGGCAGGGTGCCGTCGCCCGCCAGCGCCTGATCCAGCGGCATGGCAGGGTCGAGCGTCACCGCCCCCACCAGTGGATAGGCGCTGTCCACCGCGCGCACCTGGGTGAGCGCCCGGTCGGCCTCGGCGCCTTCGCCCACGACCACCATGGAGCGGAAATCGACGGTTTCCGAAATGGTTGTGGCGATGGAGGCGAGGAATGCCAGCTCTTCGGCGCGGGCAAAACGATAGGTAAACTCGACCTCGGCATCGCCGCCGAGCAGGGCCGCACCTTCGCGCGCGAGGCCCGCCTCGATGGCGGCCCGCACGGTGCCCACGGCCGCGATGGCGGCCACGCCCAGCGCCAGACAGGCGAGGAAGATGCGAAATCCGCGCAGCCCGCCGCGCAATTCGCGCCGCGCGAGGCGGAAGGCCATGCGCAGGCTCATTCTGCGGCCTGCCGCGCGGCGTCGTCCACGATGCGCCCGTCGCGCAGCCGGATCACCCGGTCGCAACGGCGCGCAAGCTCGGCCGCATGCGTCACCATGATCAGCGTCGCGCCATGCCGGTCGCGCAGGTCAAAGAGCAGGCGGATGATCGCCTCGCCATTGGTTTCGTCGAGGTTGCCGGTCGGCTCGTCGGCCAGCAGGATGCGCGGGCGCGGCGCAGAGGCGCGCGCCAGCGCCACGCGCTGCTGTTCGCCCCCCGACATCTGGCTGGGATAATGGTCGGCCCTCCCGCCAAGCCCCACGGCGTCAAGCTCGGCCCGGGCGCGGGCAAAAGCATCGCGCGCGCCGGCAAGCTCCAGCGGGGTTGCGACGTTTTCCAGCGCGGTCATCGTCGGGATCAGGTGGAAAGACTGGAACACCACCCCCATATTGTCCCTGCGGAACCGGGCGAGCCCATCCTCTGACATTGCGGTGAGGTCTTGCCCCAGCGCCTTGACCGTGCCACCCGAGGCCTGCTCCAACCCGCCCATGACCATGAGGAGAGACGACTTGCCAGACCCACTCGGCCCCACCAGCCCCAAGGTTTCGCCCGGCGCCACGTCGAGCGATATGGCGTGCAGGATGTCCACCCGCCCGGCGTTGCCCATCAGGGACAGGCTGGCATCGCGCAGCGACAGGACGGGGTCGGACATGGGAAACGCTTTCTCTGGGGCTGTTGCAAAGGGATATGGGGCATTGCGGGCGATCCGCAACCTTGCGCTGGCGGTTGTTGTGGGGGCGGGCGCGGCGCAGGCCGAGACCGTGACGCTCGCCGCGCTGGGCGACAGCCTGACGCAGGGCTATGGCCTGCCGCAAGAGGATGGCTTTGTCCCGCAGCTCGAGGCCTGGTTGCGGGCGCAGGGGGCGGATGTGGTGGTGATCAACGCGGGCGTGTCGGGCGACACCACGGCGGGCGGCCTCGCGCGGGTGGACTGGACGCTGACGCCCGAGGTCGATGCGATGATCGTGGCGCTGGGCGGCAATGACTTTCTGCGCGGGATCGATCCGGCCAACAGCCGTGCCAACCTGCGCGGGATTCTCGAGGTGGCGCAGGCGCGCGATGTGGCGGTGCTGCTGGTCGGGCTCGAGGCGTCTGGCAACTACGGCGCTGATTTCAAACGCGATTTCGACAGCATGTATGGCGACCTCGCGGCCGAGTTCGACGTGCCGCTGGTGGCGTCCTTCTTTGACGGGCTCGCCGATGCGGCGGCGGGCGATCTTGCCGCCGCGCGCATGGCCTATATGCAGGCCGACGGCATCCACCCCAACCGGGAGGGCGTCGCGCGGATCGTGGCGGCGATGGGACCGGCGGTCCTGGCGCTGATCGCGCCCGCTCAGTAGCGCTCGCGCGCCTGCAACTCGCGGTAGGTATAGGCGCTGCGGATCTCGCCCGCCTCGTCGGGGCGGTAGCGCGGGTCCTGCGGCAGACAGCCGACACCGCAGAGCTGGCGCACCGTCATCGTGTCGCTGTCCACATACCAGAGCCGCCCGCCGGGGGTTGCGATATAGCCGTCGATATCGTCGATCCGGTCGGTCTCCATATCGTCGGTCGTGGGATATTCTGACGCATAGAGCGGGCTGTAGGTGCCATGGGTATGGTAGGAGGCCAGCACGACCATGCCTTGCGGGATGGCAGGCAGGTAACAGGACGCCTCGTCCCCCGCCGCATGTCGCGTTGTCACAAAGGCGCCCGAGGCGTCACGCCCCATGTAGCCGCAATATTCGCGGTTTTCCGCAAAGGACCGGCGTTGCAGATCGGTGAGGATGGCGGTGGCAAAGGCGCGCTCGGCCCCGGTGCCGGTCGCTTCGGCAGTTGCATGGGTGGGCGAGGCAGAGACTGGCGGACTGCCCGACGCATAATTGCCAGACAATGACTGACCCATCGCCCCGGTCGAGGCGGCGCCGCCGTCAATCATCGGCGTGTGAACGGGAGAGAGGTCGCCGGCACAACCTGCAAGCAGACAAGACATCAGCGCAATCGCGCCGGTTCGGGTCTTGCGGTCGGTCATGGGCGCAACGCGCGCCGCGCCCATGATCCGGAAATCGGCGGTCAGCCGACCAGTGTCAGGTTGACGGCGCTCTCGCGCCCGTCACGGCCGGCTTCGATGTCGAAGTTGACCTTCTGGTTGTCCTTGAGCCCGGTCAGGCCCGACCGCTCCACGGCCGAGATGTGAACGAAAACGTCCTTCTTGCCGCCGTCGGGCGCAATGAAGCCGTAGCCTTTGGTTGTGTTGAACCATTTCACGGTGCCGGTGGCCATCGTGATGTCTCCCATGATGCTCCGCTCGCGGTATTGCAGCGGACCGGCTCTGTCAGTGCTGATCGAGTGACTGGGCCGTAAGGAGACAGTGGTCGATAGAATAACGTCGCCAGCTTCATATGAGGCTGACCGGGGAAAAAATCAAGTCAATTTGCCACAGCCGCACGCCCTGCGCGCCGATCTGCCGAAAGAGGCGGCGCGGCGCTGGGCGGGTTGGCATAAAAAGAAACGCGCGGGTCTGGCCCGCGCGTTCCTGAAACCTGTGAACGGACCCTTAGGCCAGTTGCAGATTGATCGCCGATTCGCGGCCGTCACGGCCGGCTTCGATGTCGAAGGTGACCTTCTGGTCATCCTTCAGGCCGGTGAGGCCCGAACGCTCGACAGCGGAGATATGGACGAACACGTCCTTCTTGCCACCATCGGGAGCGATAAAGCCGAAACCCTTGGTGGTGTTGAACCATTTCACGGTGCCAGTGGCCATCGTGTGTACTCCTGTCATCTGCTGCCCGCGAAAGTGCGACAGCCCGGCTCAGTCAGTGTCATATCGAGGACTGTGGCCGATGAAGGAGAACAGTGGGTCGAAAGAGAATAACGTCTGCGACCCTGCTTATGCGCGCAATCCGCCCCGATAGCAAGGACAAACGGTCGCGGGCCCGGTTCAGGCGGTTTCGGCGACCGGAACGGTCCTGCGTGAGGGCTGCCACGGCAGCAGCGATGCCAGCAGTGCCACAAGGGCAGACAGCGGGCCGGACGCGGCCCAGATCACCAGCGCCGACCAGAGGCCGAGGCCAAAGACAAACAGCCCGATAACGGCCGCGACAAAGCCCAGCATGCTGCCCAGCAGGATCAAGGTCGTTTGCATCGGTGTTCTCCCTTTGGTGTTGAGGATGATTAACGACAGTGATTCGGGCCAGATTGTGGCTAGAAATGGTTGGTTTTGGGCAAAAGGCCGCGCATGCAGGCAAACAGGGCGGCCCCGTGAGCCGTGCGTGGGCCGTGCGTGCGCCGTGCGGCGGCGGACAGGCGTGGTCTTCAGAATTTACCGTTTGATAAAAAATGAACCTGTGGCAATCTCTCTCCAACAGGGATGCGCCAGCAAGGGGGCCGATGATGCCGAACACCATGTCGCCGGGGATTGTCGCGGGCCGTCTGCCCGCCGCGCAACTCGCGGAAAACTTCAGCGACCTGCACGCGCCGCTCGACGGCCATGAGGCGGCTGTGGCGGCGGACCGCTGCTATTTCTGCCATGATGCGCCCTGCATCACGGCCTGCCCCACGACCATCGACATCCCGCTCTTCATTCGCCAGATCGCGACCGGCACGCCCGAGGCGGCGGCGAAAACCATCCTGTCGCAGAATATCCTGGGCGGCATGTGCGCCCGCGTCTGCCCGACCGAAACCCTGTGCGAAGAGGCCTGCGTGCGCGAGGCGGCCGAGGGCAAGCCGGTCGCGATCGGCCGGTTGCAGCGCTATGCCACCGACACCCTGATGGCGACAGGCCGGCATCCCTTTGCCCGCGCGCCCGAGACGGGCCGGCGTGTGGCGGTGATCGGCGCGGGGCCCGCGGGGCTGGCTTGTGCGCACAGGCTCGCCATGCATGGTCACAAGGTGGAGTTGTATGACGCGCGCCAGAACCCGGGCGGGCTCAACGAGTATGGCATCGCCGCTTACAAGACCGTGGGCGGATTTGCCCAGGCCGAGGTCGATTGGCTGATGAAGATCGGCGGCATCGTGGCCTATTGCGGGTTTCCGCTGACAGGGCCCGACATGCTCGCGGACTATGTGAACCAGCCCGCCTATGACGCAGTGTTTCTGGGCATCGGCCTGGGCGGCGTGAATGCGCTCAAGGTGCCCGGCGAGGACCTCGAGGGCGTGCAGGATGCCGTCCGCTTTATCGCCGGGCTGCGCCAGTCCGATCTGGCCCAGGTGCCCGTGGGCCGCAATGTGGTGGTGATCGGTGGCGGAATGACGGCCATCGACGCCGCCGTGCAGTCGAAACTGCTGGGCGCGGAAAACGTCACCATCCTCTATCGCCGCAGCCGCGACGAGATGCCCGCCAGCCGGTATGAGCAGGATCTGGCTGCGTCCAAGGGCGTGCGCCTGATCTTCAACGCGATGCCGGTCGAGATCGTGGGGCAGGGGGCGGTCAGCGCCGTCCGGGTCGAATACACCCGCACGGAAGGCGGCCGCGTCACGGGCACCGGCGAGACCTTCGAGGTGGTGGCCGACCATGTCCTCAAGGCCATTGGCCAGACGCTCGACGGCGCCCCGGCGGGGCTGGAGGTCATCGGCGGCAAGATCGCCGTGACCGGCCCGGGCCGCACCGGCATGGCCAAGGTCTGGGCGGGCGGCGATTGTGCGGCCGGGGGCGACGATCTGACGGTGACAGCCGTGGCGCAGGGGCGCGACGCGGCCGAGGATATCCACGCAACATTGATGCAAAGGGGCTGAGCATGGCCAATCTCGCGACCACATTTGCCGGGATCAGATCGCCCAACCCGTTCTGGCTCGCCTCGGCGCCGCCGACGGACAAGGAATACAACGTGCGCCGCGCCTATGAGGCGGGCTGGGGCGGTGTGGTGTGGAAGACGCTGGGCAGCGAAGGGCCGCCCGTGGTCAATGTCAACGGCCCGCGCTATGGCGCGATCTGGGGCGCGGACCGGCGGCTGCTGGGGCTCAACAATATCGAGCTGATCACCGACCGCCCGCTGGAGGTGAACCTGCGCGAGATCAAGGCGGTCAAGCGCGACTGGCCCGACCGGGCGCTGGTGGTGTCGCTGATGGTGCCCTGCGACGAGGAGAGCTGGAAGGCGATCCTTGCCCATGTCGAGGACACACAGGCCGACGGGGTCGAGCTGAACTTTGGCTGCCCGCACGGGATGGCGGAACGCGGGATGGGCTCGGCCGTGGGGCAGGTGCCCGAATATATCGAGATGGTCACGCGCTGGGTCAAACAGCACTCGCGCATGCCCTGCATCGTGAAGCTCACGCCCAATATCGCCGATATCCGCAAACCCGCCGAGGCGGCCCGGCGGGGCGGCGCGGATGCGGTGAGCCTGATCAACACCATCAATTCGATCACCAGCGTCAACCTCGACAGCTTCAGCCCCGAGCCGATGATCGACGGCAAGGGCACGCATGGCGGCTATTGTGGCCCCGCGGTCAAGCCCATCGCGCTCAACATGGTGGCCGAGATCGCGCGCAACCCCGCCACGCAAGGCCTGCCGATCTCGGGCATCGGGGGCGTCACGACCTGGCGCGATGCGGCAGAGTTCATGGCGCTGGGCGCTGGCAACGTGCAGGTCTGCACGGCGGCGATGACCTATGGGTTCAAGGTGGTGCAGGAGATGATCTCGGGCCTGTCGGATTATATGGACGGCAAGGGCTTTGCTGCCACGTCCGATCTGGTCGCCCGAGCGGTGCCCAATGTGACGGACTGGCAGTTCCTCAACCTCAATTACGTCACCAAGGCGCGGATCGACCAGGAGGCCTGCATCAAATGCGGGCGCTGCTATGCGGCATGCGAGGATACCAGCCATCAGGCGATCTGGATGAAGCCGGGGCGCGTGTTCGAGGTCAATGACGCGGAATGCGTGGCCTGCAACCTGTGCGTCGATGTCTGCCCGGTGCAGGACTGCATCACGATGGTGGAACTGCCCAAGGGCACGGTCGATGCGCGCACCGGGCGGACCGTGGGCGACTATGCCAACTGGACCACGCATCCCAACAACCCCAGCGCGCAGGCGGCGGAGTGAGGCAAAGATTTTTCGTACGAAAAATCTTGGAAAAATCTTCGTACGAAGATTTTTTGCGCCAGGCTCAGACGATCACGCGCAGCGGGCGGGCATTGCAGATCACGATGAACTGCCCGCTGCATTCGACAAGGTGAAAGCCGCGCGCCCTGACGGCCGCGACAAAGGCGTCACGCCCGACTTCGCGTTCGACATCGCGTACGGCACGCCGCAGCACGCCGCCGCGATTGACCGCCTGGGCGCAAAACATGGCGTCGAGCCAGGCGGTGTTGACCGGGCGCGCAAAGAGGGGCAGGGGATGCTGCATAGCCATGCCATCAGTCTGACCTGGCTTGGTTAAGAACCCGTAAACGTCTCCCCGCACATCAGGCCGTCAGCAATCGCCGGAACAGTTGCTCAAGGTAGGCCTCCGCCCCTGGAAACGGGTCCTCGCCCCCCAGGACCGCACGCACCTGCACGTCGAAATCGGCGTAGTGCTGCGTGAGTGCCCAGATCGAAAAGATCAGATGATAGGGATCCACCGGAGCAATCCGTCCAGCCGCGCCCCAGCCCCGGATCACCGCCGCTTTGGCATCGACCAGCGTCTTGAGATCACCGCCCAGCGCCCCGCCGATCCGCGGCGCGCCTTGCAGCACCTCATTGGCAAAGAGCCTGCTTTCGCGCGGAAAATCGCGGCTCAGCGCGAGCTTGCGCCGCACATAGTCCAGGATTTCGGCAACCGGATCGCCATGGTCATCAAGCGCCTGCAGCGGGGCCAGCCAGGTGTCGAGAAGCGAGGACAGGAGCGCGACATGGATCGCCTCCTTGGACGGGAAGTAATACAGCAGGTTCGGCTTTGACAGCCCCGCCTGGGATGCGATCTGGTCAAGCGTCGCGCCCCGGAACCCGTGCTGCGAAAACACCTCGAGTCCGGCCTCGAGGATCACCTGCCGGTTCTTGATCTGGATGCGTGTGAGTGGCGGCGTGGCGGGCATCGGGTCCTCCTGCTTGGCCGGGCGCCGGATCACATCGGAAAACTTGACTGGCGGCCGACCTCTGATAGCCTTCAGTTGACCGTTTGGTCAAATCAATCCGGCAGCCGAGAATTGACCGGGCCGGCAACGACAGGGGACCACGATGACAGCACCCGGTGCCAATCTCAGGATCAATGGCGAACGTCTCTGGGACAGCCTCATGGAGATGGCGCAGATCGGCCCCGGCATCGCCGGCGGCAACAACCGCCAGACCCTGACCGACGCGGATGGCGAGGGGCGCCACCTGTTCGCGCGCTGGTGCGCCGAGGCGGGCCTCACCATGGGCGTGGACCAGATGGGCACCATGTTCGCCCGGCGCGAGGGCACCGACCCCGATGCGCTGCCGGTCTATGTGGGCAGTCACCTCGACACCCAGCCCACGGGCGGCAAATACGACGGCGTGCTCGGCGTGCTCGCGGGGCTCGAGATCATCCGCACGCTCAATGACCTCGGACTCAAGACCCGCCATCCCATCGTGGTGACCAACTGGACCAACGAAGAGGGCACCCGCTTTGCCCCCGCGATGCTTGCCTCGGGCGTCTTTGCCGGCGTGCTGGCGCAGGATTTCGCCTATGACCGGCGCGACGCGACTGGCCTGCGCTTTGGCGACGAACTGGAACGCATCGGCTGGAAGGGTGACGAACCCGTGGGCGCGCGCGAGATGGCCGCGTTTTTCGAGCTGCATATCGAGCAGGGCCCGATCCTCGAGGCCGAGGGCCGCGAGATCGGCGTCGTCACCCACGGCCAGGGCCTGCGCTGGGTGCAATGCACGGTGACGGGCAAGGGCCAGCACACCGGATCGACCCCCATGCCGATGCGCCGCAATGCCGGCCGCGCGCTGGCGCAGATCACCGAGGCGGTCCACGCCATCGCGATGAAATACCAGCCCGATGCGGTGGGCGCGATCGGGCACATCGACGTCTATCCCAACAGCCGCAACATCATCCCCGAGCGCGTCACCTTTACCGTCGATTTCCGCAGCCACATCCTGCCGGTGATGGAGGCGATGGTGACAGAGCTTCTGGCCGTCGCGCCAAGGCTCGCCGAAGCGATTGGCTGCCGCTTCGAGAGCGAGGTCGTGGGGTTCTTTGACCCGCCCGCCTTTGACCCGGTGCTGGTGGGCCGCGTGCGCGCCGCGGCCGAGCGGCTGGGCTACAGCCACATGGACATCATCTCGGGCGCGGGCCACGATGCCTGCTGGATCAACCGCGTCTATCCGACCACGATGATCATGTGCCCCTGTGTCGATGGTCTCAGCCACAATGAGGCCGAGGACATCACCCCTGACTGGGCGCGCAAGGCCACGGATGTGCTCTTTCATGCCGTTGTCGAAACCGCGCAGATCGTGCCCTGACAGCGCAAAGTTGCCGATACCATCGCCGGCATCGGTTGGTTATTGTGTGAAAAATACGTTCCCCAAGGAGAATGCCCCGTGATCCGCTACACCCCCCTTCTGATGCTGGCCCTGCTGGCCGCCTGTGACGAAGCCGCGATGGCCGAGTTGAACGCGAGCCTGTCCGGCACGCCCGTCGCCTCTGCGCCCGAGGTGCCGCAACTGCCCGCCGCCGTGCTGGCCGCGCTGCCGCCGGGCGTTCCGCCGGCGGTGGTGTTTCAGGACTCGAGCGGCTGCTACGCCGTGGGGATCGAGGTGACGGTGCCGCAACAGGGCTACCCGCTGCGCGACGCCGCAGGCCAGCCCATCTGCGAGGGCCAGCCCGCCCTGGTCGCGCTGGCCCCGCCAGCGGCCACCGCGCAATGAGGGCGCTGGCGGCCATCGCGGGACCGGGCCTGATACCGGGCCTGATGGCGGCTTGCCTCGGGCCTGTCGCCCCGGGCGAGGGCGCCATCACCCCTGCCGACGACCCGCTGCCACCCGAGGTGGCGCGCATCATCCCCGCGGGCGTGGCGCGCAGCGATGTCCTTGTCCTGATCGACAGCAACGGGATCGGCGGCTGCTACTATTACCGCCAGCCCAACGCCATCGTCCCGCTCTCCACCCCCGAACTGCGCGCCGCAGGTTTCGGCCCCGACCAGCCCTTTTGCGTCGGCTGACGCCCCCCAAGGAGCCCCCCATGACCAGCACAGTCATCAAGAACGGCACAATCGTCACCCATGACCTGACCTACAAGGCCGATGTGCTGATTGCGGGCGGCCGCATCGTCGAGATCGGCCAGGGCCTGCGCGGCGAGACCACGCTCGACGCCACCGGCTGCTTTGTCATGCCCGGCGGCATCGACCCGCATACCCATCTCGAGATGCCCTTCATGGGCACCTATAGCGCCGACGACTTCGAAAGCGGCACGCGCGCGGCGCTTGCGGGCGGCACCACGATGGTGGTGGATTTCGCGCTGCCGGGGCAGGGGCAGGGGCTGCTCGATGCGCTGCAGATGTGGGACAACAAGGCCGGGCGCGCGAATTGCGACTATTCCTTCCACATGGCGGTGACCTGGTGGGGGGAAAAGGTGTTTGACGAGATGCCGCTGGTGATCGACCGCGGCATCACCAGCTTCAAGCATTTCCTCGCCTACAAGGGCGCGCTGATGGTGAATGACGACGAACTCTTCGCCTCCTTCCGCCGTCTGGGGGAACTGGGCGGAATCGCCATGGTGCATGCCGAAAACGGCGATGTGGTGGCCGAGCTCTCCGCCCGATTGCTCGCCGAGGGCAACACCGGGCCAGAGGCCCACGCCTATTCCCGCCCGCCCCAGGTCGAAGGCGAGGCCACCAACCGCGCGATCATGATCGCCGACATGGCGGGCGTGCCGCTCTATGTCGTGCACACCAGTTGCGAGGACAGCCACGAGGCGATCCGCCGCGCCCGCCAGCAGGGCAAGCGCGTCTGGGGCGAGCCGCTGATCCAGCACCTGACGCTGGACGAGAGTGAATATGCCCACCCCGACTGGGACCATGCCGCGCGCCGCGTGATGTCGCCGCCGTTTCGCAACAAGGCGCATCAGGACAGCCTCTGGGCGGGGCTGCAAGCGGGCTCGCTCTCGGTCGTGGCGACCGACCATTGCGCCTTTACCACCACGCAAAAGCGCTTCGGTCTGGGCGATTTCACCAGGATCCCCAATGGCACCGGCGGGCTCGAGGACCGGATGCCGATGCTCTGGACGCATGGCGTGGCGACCGGGCGGCTCACGATGAACGAATTCGTCGCGGTGACAAGCACCAACATCGCCAAGATCCTCAACTGCTACCCGAAAAAAGGCGCCGTCGCCGTGGGCGCCGATGCCGATCTGGTGGTCTGGGACCCGGCGAAATCGAAAACCATCACGGCAGACACCCAGCAATCCGCCATCGACTACAACGTGTTCGAGGGCCATACCGTCACCGGCCTGCCGCGCTTTACCCTCACGCGCGGCCATGTCGCGGTGCATGACGGCGAGATCCGCACCCAGGAGGGCCACGGAGCCTTCGTCGCGCGCGAGGCAAACGCGCCCGTCAATCGCGCGCTCTCGTCATGGAAGGCGCTCACCGCACCCCGCCCGGTCGCGCGCAGCGGCATCCCGGCGACCGGGGTATGACGTGACCGCGACCACCCTCACCCTTGCCGCCCGCCTGCGCCACCTCGGCATCGATTCGCGGCTCATTGCCTTCATCCCGCTCTCGACGATCTTTGCTGTCGGGGCCACGGCCCTTCTGCTGACCCTGCCCGCGGCCATCGTCGCCCCGCTCTCCGCTCCGAAGGCCACCTTCTTCCTGGGCCTCATGGGCCTCTTTCTCGCGGTCGGTGCCTGGCCCATAACCCGGCCCGCCTCGCGCGCCGTCTGGGTCGCGGCGCACTGGGCCCTGCGCCGGACCGGCGGGGGCGAGGCGCAGGTCGTGCCCATCGCGGCGGGCCTCGCCGGAGCGGCCGGTGCCGCCGCTTTCACGGCGGCGGCCCTGCCCGAAAACGCCGGCCCCGGCATCCTCGTGCTGCTCATCGCCTGCGTTCCGGCCGCCGCGATCTATGCCGCCCGGCTCATCTACGGTGGAGCTACCACGTGACCCCGCCCCCATCTTTTGGCCCCAAATATCCTGGGGGGAGCCGCAGCGCGGCGGGGGGCAAAGCCCCCCTGACCCCGCCCCGCCAAGAAAGCAACCATGTCTGTTAGCCCCGCCACCGCCGCCCCTGTGATCAGCGCGCGCGCCCTCAACCTGACCTTCCGGACCGCGGACGGCCCCGTCGATGCGCTCAGGGACGTCAACCTCACCATTGGCAAAGGTGAATTCGTCAGCTTCATCGGCCCCTCGGGTTGCGGCAAGACCACCTTTTTGCGCTGCATCGCCGGGCTCGAGACGCCGACCGCCGGCACGCTCACTGTCAACGGCATGACCCCCGACGACGCGCGGCGCGCGCGCGCCTATGGCTATGTGTTCCAGGCCGCGGGCCTCTATCCCTGGCGCACCATCGGCGGCAATATCCGCCTCCCGCTCGAGATCATGGGGTTTTCGCGGGCCGATCAGGCCGCGCGCGTGAAACGTGTGCTCGATCTGGTGGACCTCTCCGGCTTTGAAAGGAAATATCCCTGGCAGCTCTCCGGCGGGATGCAGCAGCGTGCCTCCATCGCCCGCGCGCTGGCCTTTGACGCCGATATCCTGCTGATGGACGAACCCTTTGGCGCATTGGACGAAATCGTGCGCGACCGGCTCAACGAAGAGCTTCTGGGCCTCTGGGCGCGCACCGCCAAGACCATCGGTTTCGTCACCCATTCGATCCCCGAGGCGGTCTATCTCTCGACCCGCATCGTGGTGATGTCGCCGCGCCCCGGCCGGATCACCGACATCATCGACAGCCCGCTGCCGCGCGAACGCCCGCTCGATATCCGCGACACGCCCGAATTCATCGCCATTGCGCACCGGGTCCGCGAGGGCCTGCGCGCAGGGCATCTGGAGGACTGACATGAAACCACGGCTTCCTCTCGGCCGTCTTGCGCTGTCCACCGCCGTCGCGGCCTATTTCCTCTGGGTGGCCATCCTTGCCCCCGGCGACCGGCCATCGCTGGGCATGGCCATCCTCTACTGGGCGGTGATCGCGGCCAACCTCGCCTTTGTGGGCCTCACCCTCTGGGGGCGGCGAAAATGACCGCCCGGCCCGCCGTCGGGGGCGGCGTCTGATGCGCCGCAGCGTCCTGCCCGTGCTCACCGTCCTCGCCGTGCTCCTGGCGGTCTGGTATGCCGCCTGCCTGCCGATGAACATCCGCGAGGTGCTGACCGAGGCCGAGCGCGCCGGCGCCACCATCGACCCGCCCGCCGCCATCGACCGGCGCGACATGTCGCGCCTGGCACTTGCCCTGCGCAACCCCGCCCACGCCGGCCTGTCGTGGTCGCAGGACCGCGCCCGCCTGCCCGCGCCGCATCAGGTCGCGGCCGAATTCTGGCAGACGACGGTCGTCGAGGAAGGCTACAGCCGTCGCGGCATCGTGCAGACCGGGAGCCTGTCGAACCGCAGCCTGGTCTATCACGCCTGGGTCACGCTCAGCGCGACGGCCATCGGCTTTGTCATCGGCGCGGCGCTGGGCATCGCGCTGGCCATCGGCATCGTGCACAACCGCGCGATGGACCTCAGCGTGTTGCCCTGGGCGGTGATCAGCCAGACCATCCCCATCGTCGCGCTGGCGCCGATGGTGGTGGTTGTGCTCAACGCGGTCGGGGTGCAGGGGCTCTTGCCCAAGGCGATCATCAGCGCCTATCTCACCTTCTTTCCGGTCACCGTCGGCATGGTCAAGGGCCTGCGCACGCCTGATGCGATGCAGCTCGACCAGATGCGGACGTGGAGCGCCTCCGTGCCCCAGGTGCTGTGGAAACTGCGCCTGCCCGCCGCCATGCCCTACCTCTTTGCCTCGCTCAAGATCGGCGTCGCGGCGAGCCTTGTCGGCACCATTGTGGGCGAGTTGCCGGTGCAGCGCGGCGGCCTCGGCGCGCGGATGCTCGCGGGCAGCTATTACGGCCAGACCACGCAGATCTGGGCCGCGCTCTTCATGGCGGCGCTGCTGGCGGCGCTGCTTATCTGGGCCATTGTCGCCATCGAGCGGCGCACACTGCGGCGGATGGGGGTGGCGGCGCTATGACCCATGTGGTTGCCGCAGGTCTGATCTGGGCCGCGCTCTGGGCGCTCAATATCCGGCTGTCGCGCGGGCCGGTCGGGCAGGCCGCGCGCATCGCCGTGCCGCTGATCTTTGGCGCGACGATCCTGATCGTGTGGGAGCTCATGGTGATCGGCCTCGACGTGCCGCCGGTCCTGTTGCCCCGACCCAGACAGATCGGCGCGGCGCTGGCCGCGAATCCGGCCCTGCTGTGGGGCGATTTCGTCCAGACCGTGCTGCGTGGCGCGCTCTCCGGCCTCGCCATGGGCGTAGCGGCGGCGATTGTCGTGGCCATCCTCGTGGACCGCTTCGATTGGCTGCGGCGCGGGCTGATGCCGGTCGCGTCCTTCCTCGCCGCGCTGCCCATCGTCGGCACCGCGCCGATCCTGGTGATGTGGTTCGGTTTCGGCTGGCAGTCCAAGGCGGCGGTGGTGGTGCTGATGGTGTTCTTTCCGATGCTGGTGAATACCGTGGCCGGTCTCGCCGACACGACGTCCATGCAGCGCGACCTGATGCGCACCTATGGCGCGCGCTATGGCCAGACATTGGTCAAGCTGCGGCTGCCGGCGGCGATGCCCTTCATCTTCAACGGGCTCAAGATCGGCGCGACGCTGGCGCTGATCGGGTCCATTGTTGCCGAGTTTTTCGGCTCTCCCACCCAAGGGTTGGGCTTTCGCATCTCCGCATCGAACGGACAGCTTGCGCTTGACATGGTTTGGGCGGCTATTGTGGTGGGGTCGGTCGCGGGCTCGGCGGCCTATGCGATCCTGACCGCCATCGAGGCGCGGGTGACCTTCTGGCACCCGTCGCAACGCGGATAACACCAAGAAACGATCCGGGGACCGGGCTACGGACAACAACAACAAGCTGGAGGTAAGTGAGATGAAAAGGATGATACTGGCGGCCACCGCCGCGCTGGGTCTGGCGAGCACCGCCATGGCGCAGGACGAGGTGCGGCTGCAACTGCAATGGGTCACGCAGGCCCAGTTCGCGGGCTATTACGTTGCGCTCGACCAGGGCTTCTATGACGAAGAGGGCCTTGCCGTCACGATCCTGCCCGGCGGCCCCGACATCGCCCCGCCGCAGGTGCTCGCGGGCGGCGGCGCCGATGTGATGCTCAACTGGATGCCCTCCGCCCTCGCCGCGCGCGAACGCGGGCTGCCGGTCGTGAACATCGCGCAGCCGTTCAAGACCTCGGGCCTGATGCTCACCTGCTGGAAGGACACCGGCATCACCGGCCCGCAGGATTTCCGCGGCCGCACCATCGGCGTGTGGTTCTTCGGCAATGAATACCCGTTCCTGAGCTGGATGAGCCGCGAGGGCATCCCGACCGAAGGCGGGCCCGATGGCGTCACCGTGCTCAAGCAGGGCTTCAACGTCGATCCGCTTCTGCAGCGCCAGGCCGACTGCATCTCGACGATGACCTACAACGAATACGGTCAGGTGCTCGACGCCGGCGTGTCGCCGGACGAACTGGTGACCTTCCTCTACGAGGATGGCGGTGTCGCCACGCTCGAGGACGGGATGTATGTGCTCGAGCAGAATCTCGAGGACCCCGCCTTTGCCGACAGGATGGTGCGCTTTGTGCGCGCCTCGATGCGCGGCTGGAAATGGGCCGAGGAAAACCCCGAGGCGGCGGCGATGATCGTGCTCGACAATGACGAGACCGGCGCGCAGACCGAGGCACATCAGGTCCGCATGATGACCGAGATCGCCAAGCTCACCGCAGGCTCGAACGGCGAACTCGATCCTGCCGATTATGAGCGCACAGTGGCGACGCTGATGTCGGGTGGCTCTGACCCGGTCATCTCGATGGAGCCCGTGGGCGCCTGGACCCACGCGATCACCGACCTCGCGCTTCAATAGGGCGGGGGCGACAGCAACGGGGCGCGGGGCAGCCCTCGCGCCCCGTTTGCACGTCCTGCGCGTGGCGCTGTCGTGCCGTGAGTATTTGGGGCGCAAAGAAGCCACAAGCGCCGTCTCTTGTGCTTCTCTGTGCCCCAAATACTCATCCTTCAGCTACCACCCCGGACAGCCCCTTGCGGCGCGGCGCCGATGCGATAGGTCTGCGCGAAACGGTGGGGGAAATGGCATGGCGGTTCTGCTGGGGGTCGATACGGGCGGCACATTCACCGACGCCGTGATCCTCGATG
>JAACUH010000148.1 GCA_009993005.1 Rhodobacterales bacterium | reverse complement strand
CGTCAGCCCGCCGACCAGTGGCGCGCGCGCGCCGACTGGCAGGCGCATGACTATCAGTCGCGGCTGCGCGGGTGAGTTTGGGGTTTTCATCAGGCCCGGCACCACGTATCCAAGCCTCTGGATATCATCACCGAGGTGCTGCCTTGCCCCACCGATTGCCCAACCCGACGCTCAAGTCGGACCTGCCCGACGCCGAAACCGTGACGGCTGTGCGGCACTGGACCGACAAGCTGTTCTCGTTTCGGGTGACGCGCCCGAAATCGTTGCGCTTCCGCTCGGGCGAGTTCGTGATGATCGGCCTTCTGGGCGACAACGGCAAGCCTTTGCTGCGCGCCTATTCGATCGCCTCGCCAAACTGGGACGAGGAACTTGAATTCTACTCGATCAAGGTGCCCGACGGCCCGCTGACCTCGCGCCTGCAACACATCCAGGCCGGCGAGCAGATCATCCTGCGCCCCAAACCGGTCGGCACCCTGGTGCTCGACGCGCTGCTGCCGGGCAAACGGCTGTGGTTTCTGGCCACCGGCACCGGAATTGCGCCGTTCGCCAGCCTGATGCGCGACCCCGACACCTATTACCGCTATGATCAGGTGATCATGATGCACACCTGCCGCACCAAAGCCGAGCTGGACTACGGCCGCCAACTGGTCGCCAGCCTGAAGGACGATCCGCTGATCGGCGAGATGGTCGCGGGCCATCTGCGCTATTACCCCACCACCACCCGCGAGACCTCGGATCACATGGGGCGGATCACCGACAACCTGACCTCGGGCAAGGTCTTCGCCGATCTGGGCCTGCCCGCGATGGGCCGGGCCGATGATCGCGCCATGGTCTGTGGCAGCCTGGCGTTCAACCATGATGTCAAGGCGGTGCTGGAAGGTTTCGGCCTGCGCGAAGGGGCCAATTCCGAGCCGCTGGAGTATGTGGTCGAAAAGGCTTTCGTCGGCGACGGCATCTGAACCGCCCTGACGCAATGAAAAACGCCGCGCCGATCACCCGGCGCGGCGGTGGGGTCGGTGCCTTGGCGCGAGATCACATC
>JAACUH010000147.1 GCA_009993005.1 Rhodobacterales bacterium | reverse complement strand
CACGAAGTCGGTGCTGTCTATGCCGATATGGACGCCGAGCTGCTGGAAATTGGCGGCCGGGCCGTCGAACGGGTTGTCCACCCGCGCCTCGATCGTGAAGGCGCGGTTCTTGACGCCGAGTTGATAGTCGTCCTCGGGCGTGTTGTTGGCGCCGGTGTCGCCAACGCTGGCGATGACGTTGAGCCTGCCGTCCGAGACGGTGGCGGAGCCGGTCTCCTCGTTGAAGGGCTTTAGCGCCGCCGAGCCCACGACGCCGGCCTGCAGCAGCCCGGTGAATCCGGCCTGGTAAGGCGTGCCGTCAGCGTTGAAGTCCAGCTCGATCACCTGTCCTGCGGTCAGCAGCACGCCGTCGTCCGCGTCATAGGCGAAGGGGTCGGCGGTGTTGAGCTTGCCGTCGCCGTCCACGTCAGGATCGACGCTGTTGGCGATGGCGTCGCCGTCAAGGTCGCCGGTCGGCGCCAGCGCGCCGACGCCGTCGCCGATGGTGAGCGTCAGCGACTGGCTGACCGCCGCGTTGACGTTGGGCGAAGCCGCGAGATCGGCGATCTGACCTGCCGCAAGCGTCACGGTGACCGCAAGGCCGTTGGTCCAGCCGCCGACCGGCGCCGCGACCGCGTAGCTTGCCACGCCGCCGACGAAGCCGGTGAAGGTGATCGAGGCGTCGACCGGGAGGCCGTCGACCACCAACTGCAGGTCTTCGGCGCCGAGCGTCGCGGCGTTGACGCCGCTGGCGTCGGCGAGCGCGATGCTCACCAGCAGCGGCGCGGCGGCGTCGACCGGATTGGTCAGCGTCATCGACGCCGACGGCGCCTCGGTGTCGGCAGGAGTCCCGCCAAGCTTCACGATCTCGATCGCGTTGACGATCGGATTCTGGACGCCTTCGACGGTGTCCTGCAGGAACCCGATGTTGAGCACCCCATCGGTCACCTGCACCTCAGCGGACAGAACGCCGACATTCGCCCTAAAGGCTGTTCCCGGCGTGATGTTGTTGAACGCGACCGGCACTGCGCCCTCAAGCGAGGCGTCGAAGATGCGGAAGGCGCTGGTCTGGCCGCCGGTGAACAGTTCCGCGATGTAGAGGTTCACCCGATAGGCCCCGGCCCCGCCGATGTCGGTGACGGGAATGTTGTAGGTGAAGGGCGCGTTGCTGGAGCGCGCGGTGTCGAGCACACTCTCGGGCACGTCGGCCGGGATCGCCGCAAGCGCCCCGGTGTAGCCTGACGCAGGCGCGTCGCCGCGATTGTCCGTGGTCTGGAGATACTGCGAGCCTTCCCCGTTGTCGGCGCGCCAATTCGGGCCGCCATCATTCGCGGCGACCTCGGGGCCGAAGGCGTTGATGCGAAGGACGATCGTATCCTGCGGGGCGGCGACTTCGGTCACGGGGATGGCGAGCGGGGCGGAGGTGGCGTCTGGAGAGACGCCGACGCTCGCGTCGTTAACGGTTACGGCCACGTCCAGCGTCGGATTGGCGGTCGCGTCCAGGGTCTGACCCGCCTTCAGGTAAAGCGCGTCGCCTTCGATTTCGAACAGGTCGGCGTCGGCGCCGGTCAGCGCCAGATCGTTGGCGCCTAGACCGTCATCGGCGATGACGATGTCGGCCACCCTGGTTCGCGTCGTCGCGTCTTCAGCGATTGCGGTGATCGACGGGATCAGGGTTACCGCCGTCGGCGCCTCGTTGACGTCCGTCACCGCCAGCGAGAACTCCGCCGTTGCGTCAGGGGTGGCGCCCACGGTCGGATCATCAACCTGCACGGACACGTCAAACTGCGCCTTGGTCTCGAAGTCAAGCGCCGCGCCCGCCTTCAGGAACAGCGCGTCGCCCACGATCTCGAACAGCGCCGCGTCGGCGCCGGCCA
>JAACUH010000002.1 GCA_009993005.1 Rhodobacterales bacterium | reverse complement strand
GCGCATTCCTCGCCCCGCCGGGCGAGGCGCGCGCCGACTGGGCGATCCTGTGCGACGTGGCCGCCCGCATGGGGTGGCGCGACGCCTTCGCCCACGCCTCCGCCGCCGCGATCTTTCGCGAGCACGCCGCGCTGTCGGGGGTCGCCGCGCGCGATTTCGACATCTCCGCCTGGGCGGATTGCTCCGACGCCGATTACGCCGCGATGCGTCCGTTCCGCTGGCCCGCCCCCGCCTGCGGCGCCACGCGGGCGCGGTTCTTCAGTGAGGGTGGCTTCTTCACTGACGACGGCCGCGCCCGCGCCGTCCCGACGCCCTATCGTCGCGCGCGCCCCGCCGCCCGCCCCTTCATCCTCAACACCGGGCGCGTGCGCGACCACTGGCATACGATGACGCGGACGGGGCTGTCGCCGCGCCTGTCGGCCCATGTCGCCGAGCCGTTCGTCGAGATCCACCCCGACGACGCCGCCGCGCTCGGCGTGCGCCCCGCCGATCTGGTCGCGGTGCGCAGCGACACCGGCGCGGCGCTGTTGCGCGCGCTCGTCACCGACCGGGGCCCGCGCGGCGCGTTGTTCGCGCCGATGCACTGGACCGCCGAAACCTGCCCCGCCGCCCGCATCGGCGCGCTGATCGCCGCCGAGACAGACCCTGCCTCGGGCCAGCCCGCCCTGAAAAGCGCCGCTGTCTCGGCGGGACGCTTCGCCGCCGCCTGGCACGGCCTCGCGGTGTCGCGCGCGCGCCCCGAACCGCCCGCGTGCGCCTATTGGGCGCTGGCGCGGCGCAGGGCGGGCTGGAGCGTAGAACTTGCCGGCCAGAGCGCGCCAGCCGACTGGACGGCCTTCGCCCGCGCGTTGGTCGGCGCCGCGCCCGAGGCCGAGCCGCTCGCCTATCGCGACGCCGCCACCGGGGCGTTCCGCGCGGCGTTCCTCGACGCGGAAGGTCGGCTGCTCGGCGCATTCTTCGCCGGACCCGCGCCAGTTCCCGCCTCCCGCGCGTGGCTCGCCGCCGCGCTGTCGCAGGCCGCGCCCGACCGCGCCGCGCTTCTGGCCGGGCGCGGCCCCGGCGCGACCATAGACCCCGGCCCCATCGTCTGCGCCTGCTTCGACGTCGGGCTGAACGTGATCGCGCGCGCCGTCGCCGAACAGGGGCTGGCCGATCTCGACGCCATAGGCGCGGCCCTTCAGGCAGGAACGAACTGCGGCTCCTGCCGCCCCGAACTCGCGCGCCTGCTCGACGCCCGCGCGCAGGACGCCGCATCCCGGAGCGCCGCATGACCCGTGTTCCGCGCATTCCGTTCGGCAGCAGCGCGACGCTGGCCGACGCGGTGGATCGGACGGATGTTTGCACCGCGTTCAGCGTTGTCGGCGCGGCGTCAACGCCGGCGAGCAGACTCTTGGCGGCGTCAGGTCTGGCGCTCGGCCCTGCGCTTGGCGGCGTCGCGGCGTGGGCGGTTGCGCTGCGCGCGTTGCGGGATCGGGCGTTCTCGGGGCGGCTCCAGCCCGTCAGCAGGCGCGATGAGGGCGCGGCGGTCGGCGCCGGGATCGCGCCCGCGCGGGATAAACGCGGCGCGGTCAGCCTCGTCGGGGCCGGGCCGGGGTGCGCCGATCTGATCACCCTGCGCGGCGTGCGGCGTCTCCAGGAAGCCGATGTGATCTATTTCGACCGCCTGGTGGACCCGGCCCTGCTGGACCTTGCCCGCCCCGACGCCAGCCGCGTGTTTGTCGGCAAGGCGCCGGGCCTGCGGGCATGGCCACAGGCGCGCATCAATCGTCTGCTGGTCGCCTCGGCGCAGGCGGGCAAGCGCGTCGTGCGGCTCAAGTGCGGTGATCCCAGCGTGTTCGGACGCGCCGCCGAGGAGATCGACGCTCTTGCCGAGGCGGGCTTCGCCGTCGAGATCGTGCCCGGCGTGACCGCCGCCTCCGCCGCCGCCGCCGAAGTCGGCCGCCCGCTGACCGACCGCAACGCCGGGCGCACGCTGGTGCTCGCCTCCGGTCATCCCGCCGCCGACGCGGCGCCCATCGACTGGAGCGCGCTCGCCCGCCTCGACGCCACCCTCGCCATCTACATGGGGGTCGCGCGCGCGGCCGACACGGCGCAGGCGCTGATTGCGGGCGGCGCCGATCCTTGCGCGCGCGTCGACATCGTCGAGCGCGCGGGGGCCCTCAATTCTCGCCGCCTTTCGTCGCCACTGCATGCGCTCGCCGACACCATCGCGCGCGAGTCGGTGCGCAACCCGGCGATTCTGCTGGTTTCGCCAACGCTACACCCAGAACGCCGTCAGCGCGGCGCCCGAACATGTCGCGCGCCAGCGTCGAGACTCGCATCCGTAGAGTTCCTTTGACCATGCCGGTCGACGGTATCCTCAAGGCCGCGACAAGTCTGTGATGGCGCCCGGCCGAGCGCCGTCGCGCACTTATCCGCTGAGCTTCAACAGGGCCTCCCATTCAGCCGATACCCTCAAACTCAGTTCCAGATACGCGCACATAAGCGATAAGTGGGTCGAAATCTCCACCTTCAGCGGCGCGCAGCGCGGCGATACAGGCCGTGCCGCGCTCGTTACTGGCTTGTAAGCCGAGGCCGTTGGCCCGAGCCACGGGCGGATGCCGGTAGACTTCCTCCAGAAGGATATCGGCGGCAATGCGGGCATGCCGTCCATTGCCGTTCGGGAATGGGGGTAGCGGCGCCATCGGGTGATGGAAGCGTGCAGCGGCTCCGTGCGGCGGGAAGACATCGTTCACGCCGCGCCGCCGCATCTCGCGGTCGATCATGGTGCAGTCGGGGACCGGCCGGCTCCGCGACCGCAGCGATGTCGGTCGCGAAAACAGCGGCGGCTCCAGCGCGTCATGAACGTCAAGGCCCGGCGCCGTCGCACGACACCTCGTCATACTGGGTGTCGCGTTGGCGCGTAGAACTCGGTGTCGCTTGACAGATGTCGTTGCGCGCCGTCAGCGAGGGCGGCGGTCAGGGCGGCCCATCCGGTAGAGGGCTCGCAAAGAACGGCGTGGGTCAGGCCAGCCCCGCCGAAGGGAGCTTCTGCGGCGTCATCAGCAAGGTGAGGATGGTTGCAAGCCGACAGGCGTCGATGGGTTTGGCAAGGTGAGCGGCGAAACCGGCGCGAGTGCAGGCGTCGATCTCGCTGGCGGACGCCAGGCCGGTGACGGCCACGGCGGGGGGCGCCGCGCGATTTTCTGCGGCGGCCTCGGCATGGATGATGGCGAGCGCGTCCGGACCATCGAGGTCGGGCATCATCACATCGAGCAACAAGGCGTCGAAGCCGCCGTGCCGGGCTGCTTCGACGGCGGCGCGACCGCCAACGACGGTGGTCACCGACAGGCCGAGCCGCTCCAGAAACGCCGTCAGCACCAAGCGGTTGATTTCGTTGTCGTCAGCTACAAGCACCCGTCGGCCAGCGATGGCGGCGGCTGCCGCCTGCGCGGGCGCGGGCGCGGCCAGCGCTTGAGCATCGGCCGGGGCGAGAGGCAACGGCGCCACCACGGTGAATGTTGAGCCCTCGCCCAGCGCGGTCGTGAGGGTCACCTTGCCGTTCATGGCCTCGGCCAGGCCCTTGACGATCGCCAGACCCAGCCCGGTGCCCCCAAAACGGCGCGCGATGGTCTGGTCGGCCTGGGTGAAGCTCTCGAATGCCCGCGCCGCCTGCGTGGGCGTCATCCCGATGCCGGTGTCGCGCACCACAAGGCGCAGCCCGCCGGTATCGTCCGTGTCGATGTTCAGCGTGACCGTGCCGGTCTCCGTGAACTTCACCGCGTTGCCAATCAGGTTATGCAGGATCTGTTGCATCCGCAGCGGATCGCCCAGGCGCGGCGCCGTTGCTTCAGCCGCCACCTCCACCACCAGCATGACACCCTTGGCTGCGACGGCCAGCCGATGCGCCGACGCCACGGTCTCGGCTAGCGTCTCGGGATGGAAGGGCACGTTCTCGAGCGTCAGCGAACCCCGTTCGACCTTGGCGAAGTCGAGCAGGTCGTTCACGAGGGCTACGAGAAGCTTGCCGCTGTCACGGATGACGGCAAGTCCGCGGCGCTGCGCCTCGCTCAGGTCGTCGGAGAGGAACAGGCTCTCGGCCATGCCGATCACGCCGTTCATCGGTGTGCGGATCTCGTGGCTGACGGCGGAGAGGAAATCGGCCTTGGCGCGGCTGGCGGCCTCGGCGTCGGCGCGCGCCGCCTCGAGCCGCGCCTGCAGCACCTTCTGCTCGGTGATGTCGGCGCCGATGGCGCAGATCACTTGCTCGCCAAGCACCGCATCCTCGATCAGGAAACGCGAGGTAAGCAGGGTCGCCTCGGCGCCGTCGGCGCCGACGTAGACATCCTCCGTGGTCAATGGCGCGCCCGCCGCCATTGCGGCGCGATCCTTGGCCTCGTGATCGGCAGAGATCTCATCGGAAAACAGGTCGGCCTCGAACAGGCCTGCGATGTTGCTGCGGCCCGCCATCGCCTCGTAGCGATGGTTGGCGAGGTGGATGGTCCCGAATCGGTCGCGCATTGCGATCGCAACCGGGGTGTTCTGCACGATCGCCGCGAAGCGCGCCTGCAACCGCTCGATGGCGGTGTCGCGCTCACGCCGCTCGGTGACGTCCTGGAATACGCCGAGAACTTGCGCCACCCGGCCCTCGCGCCATAGCGGTCGGCCGACAGCGCGCACCCAGACATCGCTTCCCAGCGCAGACACAAAGGGCAGTTCGACATCGAAGCTGCGGCCATGTTCCAGAGCGCCGGCCATGGCGTCGGCGATCACGCCTCGCGCCTGTGGCGCATAGAAGCTGATCGCCGTCTCCAGCGTTGGCGCGAAATCCTCGGGGACTTCGTGAATGCGGCGAACCATCCGGTCCCAGACCGGGCCGGGATCGCCCGGGGTATATGACCAGCCGCCAACCTGTGAGAGTTCCGCCACGGTCTCGAAGCGTTGCAGCGCCGCCTCGAGTTCGGCCATCGCTTTCCTCTTGGCGGTGATGTCGAAACGCACCGAGACATACCGCCTGGGTCGGGCGTCGGCGCCCAATACCGGAAAGATCACCGAGTCGACCCAGTAGAGGCGACCGTCGCGGGCGCGGTTGCAGATCTCGCCCCGCCACGACCCTCCGCTTGCGATCGTGCGCCAGATATCGGCAAAGAAGGCCTTCGGGTGGTGTCCGGAGTTCACGATGGAATGCGTCTTCCCGAGCAGCATTTCCGCAGGATATCCGCTCAGGGCGCTAAAGCCTGCGCTGACTTCGGTAATCACCCCGCGCGCGTCGGTAGCGGATACGATGGCGTGGGCGTCAAGCGCCTTGCGCCACGCCGCCATCTCGTCAATTCCTGTGATGCCAACGGTCGCGATGACGCCGTTGTTTGTGTCCGTCACAACGTTCATGCCGCCCCCACCGACCGCTGCGCCCGGGCAGGCCCGATGCACGCGCGTCCTGCACAAGCATTCCTCAAACGTCTTGACGAATGCTTCATGCTGTCGCCGGGACGCCACCATCAGCGCGAAGCCAGTTCGATGACTGTGGGTTCCTTTTTGTTCCCAATGACAGCCTGATCCTGAGGCCCCGACCGCTCATCGCCATGGTGGCGCCCCCGGCCCTCCCGACCGACTTCGGGGAGTTCAAATGGGGCGACTACTGCGCCGCTCGCAGCAGGCGCATCCCGCCACTTCGGCGGACGAATTTCACTCTGCGGTCCGCATATGCGGGGTGTCCGCGCAGGCGGATCGAAGGAACCCGGCGGCGACCCCGGCTCGCCGGGGCGGCGAGCCCGACCCGTCGACGGCAGGTCCGCCGGGCGCATCGTTCAGCACCTGTCAATCAATTCGTCGCTTTTGTGAACCCGCGTCGTCCATGTCGGCGCCGCTCCCGCTGATCGAACTGGTCTGTTGTGACTTGCACCGCTGGAGGCATGCGATGACGCTTCAAGAGACGATGGAAGCCATCGGGGAGACCCTCGCCGAAGCCGTCGCAATCGTCGATTGCGGCTTGCGCCGGGACACGCCAGTCGTCGTCTGGGCGAATGCGCTCATGCAGATGCACAGAGCGCAGGGGCGCTCGATCGAGATTGGCGCGGCCCTTGAGGCGACCTGGGAGATCGCGGACGCCGATGCGCTGACCGCCGGCCTTGCGAGTGGCGCAACCTTTGATCTGGTTCTGGCGCCGG
>JAACUH010000043.1:5275-27229 GCA_009993005.1 Rhodobacterales bacterium | reverse complement strand
CAAACCGACACCGGACAGGCCGACATCGCCCGTGAAGGCCGCGACCTTGCCCAAACGGCTTAGGCCGCGCTCGCCCCTCGAAGGCGGGATATCGTCGCTGGTCGCCGGCTGACACCGCAACCGCGCCGCGCTTATGGCATATCAAGGGAATTGGTGGAGCCGAGGGGGATCGAACCCCTGACCTCGTCATTGCGAACGACGCGCTCTCCCAACTGAGCTACGACCCCATCGAGCGTCTCTTTCGCTCTTGCCGGCGGCGCTGTCAAGCGGGCGCGCGCATCGGCGGATCGCCAAACAGGCCATGCGGTGCCGGGATCGCGATTGGATGGACGCCGGAGATGAGGTAGAGAGACCGCGCGCCACGATTGTGGGGCCGGACTCGACAGGCACGGTCAAGAGAGGTCATTTCATTGAAGGTTCTTGTGGTAAGCGATCATGCCTTGCCGATCTCCGGCCCGCATCGCAACCTTGTGGCAGCCTCAATGGGCTCTGAAATCGCGGGGATGTCGATCTGCGGCTTCTGACCGGGCGGGTCGATCCAGACCAGCCCTAAGTGACGGGCACGGACATCGTCACCGGCTTTGACCCCAAGAGCCGGACCCGGCAGGGACGCAACCTTGCCCTGATCCGTGCCGCGGCGCGCGACCGGGACAGTGTCTATGTGCCCAGCGGGCTCACGTCATTCCTTTATTCCTGGGTCGGCAAGGGGCGGGCACGTCTGGTCGGAGGGCCGAATGTGGCCGGCATCCCCGGCCTGATGCCTGTCGAACATCCCTCGCCCCTGATGACGGACCGGATGTCCTCGCGCTGGGTTGCGATGTCGCCGGTCTGGCGTGACCATCTGCTGCGCAGCGGCTCGCGGCCCGAAACACTCGACCTCATCCCCCATGCCGGTGAACGGGGCAGTGAACGGGGCGGTGAACGGGGCGGCGTTCAGTCCGGCGTTTCGGGATCCGGCCATCTGGGCGGGTCTCGGGCTGCGACCCGCGTCGCGAAAGGTTGTCTATCGCGGCCATATCGACCCCGAAGGCAAGGGCGTGCGCCATATCGTCAAGGCGCATCAGAGCCTTGTCGAAGAAGGGCATGACATCGACCTGATCCAGATGGGCGCCGGCGGCGCGGCCGTGGGCGCAGCAGCAGGAAATCGGCAAAGTCGTCGTAGAGCGCCGATTTCGGATGCGCGGACGGCCATCTGACGCGCTGCGTCTTGGGCGACAGAGTGCATTGCGCCCGGCAGGCCGGCACGTCAGAACCGCAGCCAGCTTTCCACCGTCAGGCCGCCACCCCTGTCGCCTGTGAGCGCGCGCACCAGCCCGATCCTGACGTCGGCACGCTCGCTGATCCGCAAGCTGATCGACGGGGCGAGCTTGGCATAGAAGTCCCCCTCGAGCCCGGTGCCGGCCTCGGCGCTCAGCATCGTTGTCCAGCGGTCATTCAGACGATGCCCCCAGATCGCGTCGATCTTGCTCTCAAGCCTGTCATTGTCGAGCGTCAGCGTCGCATAGCCATCGACGGCGACCCAGCCATGCGGCAGCCCGCGCCCCCAATGCAGCCCGCCGCGCACCACCGTCTCGACCGCGCCGGTGGGGATCATGGTCAGCCCATAGGCGGCCGAGATGGCAAAATGGTCGCCCCCCGGCGTCTCGTGCAGGTGCAGGCGGCCAAAGCCCAGGACCGTGCCACTCGTCCCCGCATCGGCGGTATGGCCTTGCAGGCCAAGGGTCAGCCCGGGGGTCATCCCGTATTCGAGAAAGAAGGTCGGGTCATAATGGACCGGCCGCACGGCGTCACCGAATAATGCGACATTGCCGCCGGTGACGATGAACAGCGCGCCTTCGTCGCGCGGCCAGGCCCCGGCATGGGCCTGCGCGGCAAGGCAGAGCAGCATGACCGGCAGACAGCGCATGGCGGACCCGTTCCTCGATGGGTTAACGATGCCGCAAGGGAGGTTAACATCGGGTTAACCGGAAATGGGGGAGCGCAAACCGCGTGGCGCGGACGCCTCCTGCCTGGCATGGGCCGGTCGGGCGCCCCTCAACCGGCCTCGGGCGCTTCGGTCGCGGCGGCCAGCCGCCTGACATCGCAGCCCAGCGTTGTGCCTTCGCGGTGCAGCGTTCCATCTGCCAGCATCGCCTGGAACACGGCATTGACCTTGGGCCGGCTCGCGCCCAGCACGGCGGCCACGTCGCTCTGGCTCAGCTCCAGCCGCAGCATCGCCTGATCGGGCAGCGTGGCGCCGTGCTGTTCGCGCAGCGCAAACAGCAGGAACCGCGCGACGCGCGCGTGCAGCGCGTGCAGGGCGATGGATTCCATCTGGTAATTGGTCTGGCGCAGCAGCCGGCACAGATGCCGCGCCAGCGCCAGGCCCAGTTGCGGATGCGCCGCCGCGACCCGGTCAAAGCCGTGGCGATGCAGCACGATCGCCGCGGTGGGCTCTGTCATCGTCGCGTCGGCCGACCGCGGCTCTCCGTCGATCAGCGAGAACTCTCCCAGAACCTCGCCCGGGCCGAGATGGCGCAGCACGAGTTCCTTGCCGGCCGCGGTCGAGATCGACAGGCGCACGCGCCCCGAAACGAGGATGAGCATGTCCTCGCCCGCGTCGCCCCGCTGGAACAGCACCGCCCCGGCATACCAGGCCCGGCGGGTCGCCACCGCGGCGAGCGCGGCCAGCGTCACGCCGTCGAGACCGGAAAACAGCGGGGTGCGGGACAGGGCCCTGACGATGTCGCGCGCGCTGCCCGACGTCCCGGCGTTGTGCACCACGCGCAGCCCCCTCTTGCCCTGTCGGCACCGCCGGTGCCCGAACCTTTGCCCCAGACCCTTGCCCCAGACCCCTACCCCCGGGCCATGACCCTAGGGCGCAGCCTGCCCGCAATCAAGCGCGGGGCGTTCCCCAGGGAACAGCGCAGGCGGGCGGGGCGGTGCAATCTGCTGACAGGTCCCGTGCAGGGACACCAGCGAGGAGGAGGTTCAAGATGGTCCCGGCGTATTTTGTCAACCAGATGGTCAAGACGTTCTCCGGCCCCGAGCGCGTGCCGACGCCATGCCAGGACAGGATCGCGCACCTGCGCTACACCGCGCAGACCGCGCCCGGCCCCTCGCTCCTGCGGCTCTTGCCGGGGGCGCTGCGCCGCCGCCTGACCGCCCGCGCCGAGGCGCGCTACCTCGCGGCCGCGATGCAGCGCCTGCAGGAGCTGTCGCCGCATTTGCTGTCCGATGTCGGGATCGAGGCCCTTGGCGAACTCTGCGCCGGGCCCTGCGCCGAGCCCTGCGCCGGGCCGCAGGCACGGACTGTTCGGCCGACTGCTGCGCCCACCGCTGCGCCCACCGCTGCGCCCACCGCTGCGCCTGTCGCGGCACGGGCTGCGGCAACCGTCGCAACACCGCAGCCGCCCGCCATTCCCGCTTTCGCCGGCTACCCCGGTCCCCTGGTCCGGATGTCGGCGGACCGGGTGTCGCGTCTCAGGCCCGAACCTGTCGGGGCCGACTGACCGGCACCCCTGGCCGCGGCAGTCAGTCAACCCCCATGGCTGTCGCGGCCAGCATCTGTCTCGCCCTGCCAAAGGCCGGATGATCGGCCGATCCGGGCAAGGCGAGCGCCGCCAACGCCTGCTCCAGCCAGCCAGCGGCCACCCCGGCCCCGTCCCTTTGTGCGATCAGCCGGGCCTGCGACCCAGCGATCAGCGCGCCCCAGGCGCGGCTGCCCGCCCGGGCCGAGACGCCGCGCGCGGCCTCGAGCAGATCGGTCACGGCAGCGGTCTCCCGCGGCCGGGCGAGGCGCATGATCTCGGCCTCCTGGCGCAAGACCTCGGCCAGATAGAGCCGGTCCTGCCCGCCGGCGATGGCGGCCCGGGACTGCGCGATCATCGTCGCGGCGGCGTCATGCTGGCCGGTCTCGGCCAGACTGCGCGCCAGCAGCGCCTCGTGATAGGCCATGGTCAGCCGCAGGCCGGTCGCATGGCACATCGCCACCACCGCCTGCTGGTCTGGCAAGGCCGCCGCATGGCCTTCGCGCCGGACCTTTTCCGCGGCAAGCCACAGCGACCCGCTGAGCATCCAGAAAGGTTGCCCCAGGTCATGGGCCAGCCCCACGGCCGCTTCGAGCGCGGGGCGCACTTCGGGCCCGGGTGCGGCATAGCAGTGTGGCGCGGTGCCGAACACGCGGATATAGGGCGCGAGGAACGGCAGGCCGAGCCGCGCCTCATGCGCCGCCGCCTCAGCCATCGCGGCACGCCAACCCGGCAGGTCGCCTGCGATATAGCGGCCATGGATGCGGAACAGCAGCGCCAGTTCGCGCGCGTCCATCAGGTAGGTGATGGCCTGAAGCCCGTGCTGTGCGATGTCATAGGCGGCGTCGGTCTGCGCCCAGTCACGCTCCTGCGCGTCGAGCGCGCCGAAGGTAAAGGCATTGACCCCATGCGCGCTGCTGGCGAGCACGGCCAGCGCCGGCAGGTCGCGCACGATGGCGTCCATCCGCGCCGACATCCGCGCGGCGGTCGCGGTCTCGCCCACCACCAGCATATGCGCCCAGATGCCCCAGATGATCTGGAATTCGGTCTCGCTGCCGCCGGCATGGGCCAGACACAGGTCGAGCGCACGCTGATAGGCCGCGTTCACCGCAGCATCGGCAAAGCCGCGCGTCTGCACCAGCGTAGAGCCGACAAAGAACCGGATGATCATCTCGAGGTGATCGCGGGCCGCGCCTGCGGGCACATCGTCGAGCGCGCCCAAAGCTGTGGTCAGGCTCGCCATCGCCTCGCCCAATGCGCCGGTCTGGATCGCGCGCTTGGCCACGCCCACCAGATGCGGGATCGCTTCGGCCGGGCGGGCGGCGCCCAGCAGATGCCGGGCGGCGGTGGCGGCATCTGCGGCGAGTTCGTCCGGCGCAACCGCCTCCCAGCCGGCCAGCGCGCGGGCGTGCAGCGCCACGCGCTGCGCCGTCAGCAGCGTTTCCAGAACCGCGTCGCGCACCAGCGCATGTTCGAATGTCACCGCCCCGGCATTGTCCTGCGTGAACAGGCCCCGCCCGACCAGTGCGGCGATCTGGTCCGACACCGGCCCGACCTGTTGGCCCAGCATCTGCGCCAGCACATCGACGCGCACCACAGGGCCCAGCACCGCCGCTGCCTCGACCAGCGGCAGGCTCTCGCGGGTCCGGTCAAAGCGTTCCAGCAGCGCCTCGATCATCGTGTCGGGCAAGGCTGCGACAGATTGCGTGTCAGGCCGTTCCAGCACCGCCCGCGCGATATGTTCGAGGTAAAGCGGCACGCCCTGCGCGCGCCGCACGATGCCCGCGCGGATATCGGGCGGCAGGTCGCCGCCTCGGTCGATCCGGTCGAGCATCGCCTCCGCCTCCGCCTCGGGCAGGGTGGCAAGGTCGATCACCGCCGCGCGGCCGGGCCAGAGCGGCGCACCCTCGGGCCGCCGCGTGGCGATCAGCAGCGCGGCCTGATCCTGCAGCGCGCCGGGCAAACCGTCGAGCAGCGACCAGGTCTCGGGGTCGATCCAATGCGCATCCTCGACGAACAGCACCGCGCGCCCCGCGCCGATCATCGCCTGCATGAGCCCGCCCAGCGCCTGCGCGATCCGCGCCTGCCGGACCAGCGGCGCGACCGGCTCCGTCTCGATCCCCAGCAGCAGCGCCAGGCCGTCGCGGGCCCCCTCTGGCGCAAAGGCGGCGAGCCTGTCCCGCTGCGCCGCACCATCCATCGCGGCGGTGATCCCGGCCAGATGCTGCACAAAGACCTTGAGGCAGCCGAGGCTTTCGTCACGGCGATGGCTCATCCCCCGGATCTCGAAGATCTCGTGGTCATTGGCGACCCTTGCCAGATGCCGGCGTGCGAGCGTCGTCTTGCCAAAGCCGCCCGGTGCCACGATCTCGACCGCGCGGACCTGCCCCGCCTGTACCGCGTGCCAGATCGCATCAAGCGTGGCCATCGCGCCCTCGCGCCCGACAAAGTCGGGCAGGGCAGGGGTGGACCGGTCGCGCGAGATGGCCCAGACCGCGACCGGATTGCCAAACCCCTTGAAGCTGTGAAGCCCCAGAAACCTGCGCGCAAAGCCGCCCGGGTCGAGCCTGCGACAGACCGCGTCGCCCACGGCCACCGTGCCGGGGCGGGTGGCGGCGAGCAGCCGTGCGGCCATGTTGACCGTGCCGCCGATGGCCAGCGTCTCGCGCGCGTCGGGGCCGGTATTCGCGTCGCCCACCACCATCCAGCCGGTCGCGACCCCGGCGCTCGCACAGAGCGCCGTGCCCCCCGGCGCCACCAACCCGGCGACAGCCTCGATGATCGACAGCGCGGCTGACACGGCACTGCCCGCGCTGTTCTTCATCGCGCCGGGAAAGCCGAAATAGGCCAGCATCCCGTCGCCCATGAACTTGGCCACATAGCCGCCCTCGGCCGCGACGATCTTGCGGCACAGGTCCTGATACTGCGCGAGCAGCGCGAACATCGCCTCGTCGCCGATCGCCTCGTTGAGCGCGGTGGAGGCGACAAGGTCGCAAAACAGCACCGACATGAAGCGTGACCGCGTCGGGGTCGTCTGGCCGAGCCGGGTGCCGCAGGCGGGGCAGAACCGCGCCTGCGGCCCGACCTGTTCGCCGCATGAGCCGCAGGCGGCCTTCACCGTGGCCCGCCCTGCCGCAACCGCGCCTTGATGTCAAAGCTCTGGAACGGGTTGTTGATCGTCCCTCCGGCGGTGAGGAAGAAGCCCCCCAGCGCACTCAGGCTCAGCGGCGGCACATGGTGCAGACCCGCGGGCAGGCCAAAGTCATTGGCGCCGATCCGCACCTCCATCGCCAGCGGCGCCATATGCGCGCTGTCGAGCGAGAAGTCATAGACGGTGTATTGCCAGCCCAGCAGGCGGTGCGGCGTCACCATCGCCATCTCGTAACCCGGCCGCACGGCGGCGAAATGCGGGTAGTCGTGGCTGCGCCCGTCCGGCCCGCGGCGGCTGTAGCCTGCCGCGATGATCTCGGCCCCGGTCACGCTGTCGCGCACGACATAGCTGTCGTCGTCAAAGGTGATCGCGGCCATTTTCTTGGGCAGGCCAAAGCCATACACGCCCAGCGCGATCGGCGGCGCGCTGTCGAGGTAGAGCCGCTGCGGCCAGATCATCGGCGCGAGGTCGGCCAGCGCGCGGTCGGTATGCATGACCCAGGGCACGGCGCAGATGAACTCAAGATAGCTGGGAATGCCCAGGGGCAGCAGGTTGACCCGAACGTCGCGCTGCTGGCCAAAGAGCAGGATCACCGGATGCTGCTGCGGCCCGGTCACCGCCTGCGGGGCGAGTGCGAGGCCGCGCGGCAGCATCGCCGCCACCGCATCGCGCGGCATCGCCAGCGTGACGCAGGGCCCGGTGGTCTGCGCCATGCCGAACACCGCGCTCCAGGGCCAGCCCGCCTGCTGCGGGCGCAGCGAGCGCAGGACCGGCGCGGTCGATTGCGACGGGTTGGGCGCGCTGCCGCCGGGGTGCGGCTCGGCCTCCTCGCCCACGATCCGCGCGGGGATCCCGGCAAGCCCCGCCGCCGCGCGCATCCCAGACATCACGGCCGCTTCGGCGCAGCCCGCGTTGATGCCGGTATAGGTCCAGTCGCCCGCGAGCCACAGGTTGTCAAAGCCCGACCGGTCGGCCCGCAGCCGTGCCGTGGTCGATCCCGGGACGGAGAGCACATAACGCTCGGACGGCTCTACATTGGCGCGGAAATACTGCGCGCCAAAGGCGTCGGCGGCGCCGTCGGGCGCGACCAGCCCGGCGGGGTCGATCGCGCCGTCCGCGCCGATCAGGCCGGGGTAGATATAGCGCAGATGGTCGGCCATCCACTTTGCCGCCTGCGCCTGAACCTGCGCGCGCATCCGTTCGGGATAGCCGGTGTCGCTGAAGGGCGGGATCTGCGGCGGGTCGGCCAGCGGGCCGCAGAAATAGGCGATGCTGGCGGGGCGCTGGCCCTCGGGCCAGTCCTCGGCCCCGGCCAGATGCGTCATGTCGGCCCAGGTGTTCAGGTCATCGGCATAGGCGGTGAGGATCGCGGGACCGAGCGCCCAGCCGAGTTTCTCCGCATCCTGACGGAGCCAGAGTTGCACGGCCTGCGTCGCGACCGTCTCGACCCGCTCGACCATATGCCGCCAGGCGGGATTGGCGGCGATGAGCTCTACCGCGACCTGCGGCAGGGCGCCCACCGGAATGCCGCAGATCACCTGGTCGAAATCCTCGCCCTGTCTGAGCATCAGCCGTGCGGCGGGTTCATGCGCCGACCATGCGGATTCGAGGTTGACCCCCGCGGCGGCAAGCTGTTCGCCGCCCTCGATCTGGGACCAGTCCGGCGTGTTGGGCCAGCAGTCGAGCCGCCCGACCCGCACGAAGGGCCGGTAGTCGTCCGGCGTGTCCACCTGCCGCTCCAGCGCGATGGCGGCGATGGCGCGGCCGCTGGGGTCAAGGTGCAGCGCCTTGATCTTGTGAAAGAAATGAAACGTCACGCCACGCGCGCACAGGGCCTTGTAGAGCGGCGTGAAAATGGTGTCGCCCATCCCCGCCTGCATCCGGTAGAAGATCGCGCCCTTGTAGGTCAGCATCAGCCGCAGCGACCCGCGCAGAAAGGTGCCGGCGGCGATGGCGCCCTTGCCCGCCCCGGCAAGTCCATGCCGGTAGCCGAACACATAGTCATAGACCGCCTTCATCGCCGGGCTGTCGAGCGCGGCAGGATGCGCGCCGTGCCGGGCAAGCCAGTCGCGGATCTCGACCGCGTCGATACTGTCAAATCCATGGGTGATGACGCCATCCGCCACCATCCCGCGCAGCGCCGCGGCGCCGAGGTCGAGCATCTGGTGCATGCGGCGGACATCGTCGGTGAGCGTCTCGCGCTCATGCGCGGCGACCCGGCGCGCGCGCAGGTCGCCCTGCACCTGTTGCACCAGCCAGCGCAGCGCCGCATCGTCGAGGTGCCGGCCCCCCGCGTAGCCACCCGGCAGCCCCCCCGCCAGCGCCTGCAGCAGATGGAGCGGTGCCGACCCGAGCGCGCCGATCAGCCCGCCCAGTCGCGCGAGCAGGTGCCGGCCCGTGGCATCCGACGGCAGGCCATCCCGCGGGCCGCGATGTGCTGCATGGTCAGGGTCGATCCGGTCAAGCGCATCGCGCATCGCGGCGACGGCGGCGGTGAAATAGCCCCAGGGGCTGAGGTCCTGCCCGCCGATGCCGGGGGCGTCGTCCTTCATCTCGGGCGCCATCGGCCAGTGGCGCCAGCCCGACGGCGCCGCCTCTCCCAGCACGATGTCATTGGCCTTGGCAAAGGCCTCGTCGAGGCTGTGGAAAGTGCCCTCTTCGTGCTTCACCGCGTCAAGCACCTCGCGCATCATCGCAAAGGTGTTGTCGTAAAAGCCGGAAAACACGTGCAGCCCGTGCTCTTCGATGCGCTGGCCAGCGGCGGCGTTGCGCCCGCTCGCGCCTTTGCCGCCCAGCCGCCAGCCCATCTGATAGACGTGGATGTCATAGTGCTCTGCCGCGCCGGGCAGCGAGGTGAGCGCCCAGACCGCACTCATCGCCCCGACGCCGCCGCCGAGGACCGCGATTTTCTGTCGTGCCATGTCCTTCATCATTCCCGTTCATCGGACAGGCACTGCCGGCGCGGTTCCGCACAACAAGACCTATGCAAAGATCCGCGCGACCTGACTCTACATGAATTAAACCATTAATGTGACGGGATTACCCTTGCGTCAAGTCACGCTTGGCTGATCCGGAGCAGACGCGATCTGGCGCAGGACGAGGGCGATCATGCGGTCGATCTCGGCGGCGGGGACCCCCGCGCTGGCCTCGTCGAGCCCGAGCAGGACGATCCCATGCACCGAGGAAAAGAGCGCGCGGGTGAGCAGCGCGCGGTCGGCCATGGGCATGCGCGGGTAAAGCGCGGAGAGAGGATCGGCGATATAGGCAAATAGCCGGGCCATGTCGGCAAGATACCAGTCCGGTGCGGGCTGGCCTGCCGGGCGGGGCACGTCAAAGAGCGCCCGCCAGAGGTGCCGGTTGGCACTGGCAAAGCCGTGATAGGCCTGCGCCATGATGACAAGCTGTTCGACCGGATCGGCAGGGGCTTTGGCCAGCGCTGCGGCGACCTGCGCGCCCAGCCTGGCAAAGGTGCGGGCATTGACGGCGAGGACCAGCGCGGGGAGATCGTCGAACACGTTGTAGATCGCGCCCAGTGCGCAGCCCGCCTCGTCCGCGAGGTCGCGCGCCCGCAACGCGCCCAGCCCATCGGCGGCCATACGCGCCGCGGCGATGTCGGTCAGGCGCTCACGCAGGGCGGTGCGGCGGTCGGTGCGGCGGTCGGTGGCGGTCACATTGGCTCCTTGAACTGTGTTCAAGATAGCCGGGCGTGGCCATGATGGAAAGTGCGGAGCCTCCGGCGGGAGTATTTTTGGCACAAAGAAGCTGATGGGTCAGTCTGTCGGGGCGCCGCCGGCGAAGATATTGGGCGCAGAATAGCTGACGGGGGCTTCTTGCATCTCGAGGTGCAAGCCGGACCCGGTAAAGGGGTGCGCGCGCGCGAGAGCCTCGTCGAAGGCGATGCCGAGACCGGGGGCGGTGGGGGGGATCACATGGCCATCTTCGATACGGATCGTGTGGCCGATCAGGGCCGCGTGGAACTCGGTCTCGATCGTCTCGGCCATCAGCAGGTTGGGCGTGGCGGCGGCGAGATGGATGTTGGCGGCCCATTCGACCGGCCCGGCATAGAGATGCGGCGCGATCTGGGCGTTATGCGCCTCGGCCAGCACGGCGATCTTCTTTGCCTGCCAGAGGCCACCGGCGCGGCCCAGCGCCGGTTGCAGGATCGTGGCGGCGCCCGCTTGCAGCACGGCGGCGAATTCCGCGAGCGTGGTGAGCCTTTCGCCGGTGGCCACCGGAATGGCGACGGCGCGCGCGACTTCGGCCATGGCGGCGATATTGTCGGGCGGCACGGGTTCCTCGTACCAGAGCGGGGAGAAGGGCGCGATGGCCTGGCCCATGCGGATCGCGCCGCCTGTCGAGAACTGGCCATGCGTGCCGAACAGCAGGTCCGCGCGGTCGCCCACCGCGTCGCGGATGGCCGTGCAGAAGGCGATCGAGCGGGTGATGTCGGACATGGCGGGCATATGGCCGGGGCGGATCGTGTAGGGCCCGGCGGGGTCGAACTTGACCGCCGTATAGCCCTTGGCCACCATTGCGACCGCGCTTTCGGCGGCCATCGCGGGATCGACCCAGAAATCGGGCAGGGTGTGGTCTGCTGCGGTGGGGTAGAGGTAGGTATAGGCGCGGATGCGGTCATTGACGCGCCCGCCCAGCAGGGCGTGCACGGGGCGGTCGAGCGCCTTGCCCAGAATGTCCCAGCAGGCGATCTCGAGCCCGGAGAACGCGCCCATGACGGTGAGGTCGGGGCGCTGGGTGAAGCCCGCCGAATAGGCGCGGCGGAACATCAGCTCGACATTCGCCGGATCCTCGCCCAGCATGTGCCGCGCGAACACGTCGCGGATGACCGGGATCATCGCGGCAGGGCCGACGCTGCTGGCATAGCATTCGCCATAGCCGGTGAGGCCGCAGTCAGTCGTCAGCCTGGTGAAGATCCAGTAGCGCCCGCCCCAGCCCGGTGCGGGCGGGGCCGTCACGATGATGTCGAGATCGGCGAGTTTCATGGCCGCCCCTTCAGCCCTGCGAGAACAGGATCACGTTGCGGCGCGCGCTGCCGGTTTTCGTATCGGCGATGGCTTCGTTGATCTGCTCGAGCCGCCAGCGGCCGGAAATGAGCTCGTCAAGCTTGAGCCGGCCCTGCTGGTAGAGGTCCACCATCCAGGGGATGTCGCGCTTGATCACCGTGTCGCCCATCTTGGTCCCGACCATGCCCTGGCCGAGCGCCGCGATCATCACCGGTTCGTAGGTGGACATGGCGCCGGAATGGGGCATGCCCACCAGCAGCACGCGGCCCCCCTTGGCGAGGTAATGTGGCGCGGTATCGAAGGCGGGGATCGCGCCGACGGTGACAAAGACCGCATCCGCGCCACGCCCCATGGACTTGCGGGCGATGCGCCAGGGCTCGGGGTCGGTGGCGAGCACGCCGTCGGTCGCGCCAAAATCGCGCGCGATGGCGAGTTTCGCCTCGGACATGTCCACCGCGACGATGCGGCGAGCGCCGGCGATGCGCGCGCCCTGAATGGCGTTGAGGCCCACGCCGCCGGTGCCGATCACCACCACGTCCTGCCCGGCGCGCAACTGCGCGGCATTCACCACCGCGCCGACCCCGGTGATGACCCCGCAGGCCAAGAGCGAGGCCGCGTCCATCGCGATGCCTTCGGGCAGGCGGACGACCTGGCTCTGGTCCACCACGACCTTTTCGGCGAAGGCGCCGCAGGCCATCGCCTGATGCAGTTTGCCCCCGTCGGTGGTGGCCAGCGGGCCGTGGTCGCCGTCATAGGCGGTTTCGCAGAACACCGGTTTGCCCGCCGCGCAGGAGGCGCAGATGCCGCAGGAACGGATCAGCGTCACCACGACGCTATCGCCCACCGACAGCCCGCGCACGCCGTCGCCCAGCGCGGTGATGCGCCCGGCCGCCTCATGGCCGTAAACCGCCGGCAGCGACCCGCCCCAGCCGCCGTCGATATAGGAGATGTCGGAATGGCAGATCGCCACGGCGCCCAGCGTGACCTCGACCTCGTCCGCCACGGGCGCGCGCAGTTCGACGTCCTCGATGGTGAGCGGGGCGCCGAAGCTGTGGCAGACGGCGGCTTTGATACGGGGCATTTGTGCGGTCCTCTGACGCGGTTTCGCGCCACCATCCGGTGCGGCGGCAGCGCCCGCTTGGCAGAAACCGACAGCCGGTGTCGTTTCGCGTCAGCTGGTGGCGAGCGCGCGGGGCCGGGAGAGGAAAACCGCCATGCAGAGCACCATCAGCCCAGCCGAGAGCACGAAGGGCGCGGGCGGGAACCAGATGCCCACGGGGTTGGTAAAGGCCCAGAAGGTCTGCGTCATCGCCAGCGGCGCAAAGATCGCCGCGACCGATTTGGCCGAAGAGATCACGCCCTGCAATTCGCCCTGTTGGTCATCGGCGGCGGCCTTGCTCATCATGCCCTGCAGCGCGGGGGTCACGACTGCGCCGAGCGCGGTAAAGGGGATGAAGGCCAGCGCGACCCAGCCATTGGTGACCAAGGTCAGCACCACGAAGGCCGCAAAGTTGAAGCCGATCCCGTAGATGATCGTGCCACGCTCGCCAAAGCGCGCGAGTGCAAAGCGGATCAGCCCGCCTTGGACGATGGCGATGCCGATCCCGAAGAGCGCCAGCGACAGGCCCACCATCGAGGGCGACCAGCCGTATTGCGCCTTTGTGAAGAAGGCCCAGACCGCCGGATAGACGATGAAGGCAAACTCGTAGATGAAGAACAGCACCAGCATCCGCATCACGCCGGGGATCTCGGACAGCTTCATCAGCGCGCCCACGGGGTTCGCGCGGCGCCAGGAAAACGCGCGGCGGATGCGGTCGGTCACGGTTTCGGGCAGCACGATCATCCCAAAGACGAAATTGGCCCCCGCCAGCGCCGCCGCGGCGTAAAACGGCGCACGGGTGCCGAATTCGGCCAGCAGGCCGCCGATGGCCGGGCCAAAGACGAAGCCGACGCCAAAGGCCGCGCCGACAAGGCCGAAGTTGGCGGCCTTCTGCTCGGGCGGGGAGATGTCGGCGATATAGGCGGCGGCGGTGGAATAGGTCGAGGCGGTGATGCCGCCCACAACGCGGGCGATGAAGATCAGCCAGATCGACCCCGCGACCGCCAGCACCAGATAGTCGGCGCACATCACCGCGAGCGAGATCAGCAGCACCGGGCGGCGGCCGTAACGGTCCGAGAGCGAGCCGACGATCGGGCCAAAGACGAATTGCATGACGGCAAAGGTGGTGGCGAGGATGCCGCCCCAGACGGCGGCGCTGCCGATGCTGCCGCCCTGGATCTCGGTGATGAGGTCCGGCATCACCGGCAGGATCAGGCCAATGCCCATGGCATCCAGCATCAGGGTGATGAGGATGAAGGCAAAGGCGCGGCGGTCGGTCTTGGGCGGTTTGGTCATGGGGGCGGAGGTAGTGCTTTGGTGAAGCGGCGTAAAGCCCCTGGTCGCGCGGCGCGCCGGTTGAGAGTGCGGAAGCCTCCGGCGGGGATATTTTCGGCAAGATGAAGCGGGGGCGTGGCGCGGGGCCTCAGGCGTCTGCGATCTGGCAGAGCAGGAGGGCCAGGGCTTTGGGTGCGCTCAGGAACGGGGAATGCGAGGTTGGCAGGGTATGCACGCATTCGGCGGGCCAGCCTGCGGTCATGGTTTCCTGAAAGTCCGGCGGGATCGCGCGGTCATCGGTGCAGCGGATATAGCTGCGCGGCAGGGTGACGGAGGGGCCGGGCTGCCAGGGCGTTTCCTGCGGAGCGATGGGCTGCGCGCCGAGACGCGCCACGGCGGCGGCGGCGATGGCGGGGGCAACATCGTGATAGAGGCGGTCCACAGCCTTGGCCGGATCAAAGCGGAAGGTCGCACGGTCCGACGCGACGGTGATCGCGTCGATCAGCGGTTGGGTGGTGGCCAGGCGCCGCATCTGCGCCAGCGACAGGCCGGGCATCGGCGCATAGGCGCATAGATAGACCAGCCTGGCGATACGCTCGGGCGCAAGGTCGGCGGCGGCGGTGATCGGGTAGCCGGCCATCGAATGGCCGACAAGCACGACGGGCGCGTCCATCGCCGCCACGATGGCGCGGGCGTAGAGGGCGAGTGTGACCTCATGGGCGGGCGTCGCATCGGCGCCATGCGAGGGCAGGTCGATGGCGCGCGCCTGCCGGCCCAGCGCGGCAAGTTCGGCGATCAGCGCGTCCCAGCACCAGGCGCCGTGGCAGGAGCCGTGGATGAGCAGGAATGTGGGCTCAGGCATGGCCGATCTCCTCGAGGAAGCGCAAGAGCGTCGCGGCCCAGGCGGCCGGTTGTGCGACCGGGGTGAGGTGTCCCGCCCGGCGGATCACGGCAAAGCGCGACCCGGGGACGAGGTCTGTCGTCTCGCGCACCAGATCGGCGGGGGTGGCGGCGTCATCCGCCCCGGCGATGCCGAGCAGGGGCAGGCGCAGGCCGGCGGTGGGGGTGTAGAGATCGGTCCCCGCGATGGCCTCGGCGCAGCCGGCATAGCCTTCGGCCGGACTGGCCAGCAGCCGCGCGCGCCAGAGGTCCGCCAGCGCGCCGCCGCGCGGGAACCAGCGCGCGATCACGCTGTCCGCCACCGCCGCCATGCCGCCCGCGCGCACGGCCCCGGCCCGCGCCTGCCATTGCGCCGGCGTGCCGATCCGCGCGGCGGTGTTGCTGAGCGCCAGCGCACGGATGATGTCGAGCCGCTTGACCGCCAGCCCCTGCGCCACCATCCCGCCCAGCGAGAGCCCCACAAACACCGCATCGCGCACCTCCAGCGCATCGCAAAGCGCCTCGGCATCGCGCACCAGCGCGCCCATCGCATAGGGGGCAGGGGGAACCTCGGTCTGGCCATGACCGCGCAGGTCATAGCGGATCAGGCGCAGATGGTCGGGCAGAAGCGGGATCACCGCATCCCAGACCGTCAGATCGGTGCCGAGCGCATGGGCAAAGACGACCGTCTGCGACAGCCTGTGCGTCGGCCCGTCGATGCGCAGATGGTGGCGGATGCCATTGGCGCTGACGCTGTGCTCCGTCATGTCGATGCGATCGCGCGGGCGAATGTCGCCGCATCGACATTGCCGCCAGAGGCGACGACGATCACCGCATCGCCCGCGATGGTTTCGGGGTGCCAGAGCGCGGCCGCCAGCGCCACTGCGCCGCCCGGCTCCAAAACCAGCCGCAGGTGGCGAAAGGCGGCGGCCATTGCGCGCAGCGCCTCCGCGTCGCTCACCGCGATCCCTGGCCCGCAGAGCCGCGCCATCACCGGAAATGTCAGCGCGCCGGGCTGCGGCGTCAGGATCGCGTCGCAGACCGACCCCGACATTGCCGCGTTGCGCAGGATGCGCCCGGCGGCCAGCGACCGGCCAGCATCGTCAAAGCCCGCAGGTTCGACCGGGCGGGCCCGCAGGCCGGGTGCATCGGCCTCCAGCGCCAGCGCGATTCCGGCTGTCAGGCCGCCGCCGCCACAACAGACCAGCACATCGGCGTTGCACACACCCTCTGCCGCCGCCTGCTGCGCGATCTCGAGCCCGCAGGTCCCCTGTCCCGCGATCACCGTGTGGTCGTCATAGGGCCGGATCAGCGTCAGCCGCCGCTCGCCCGCGAGCCGTGCGCCGAGGGCATCGCGGTCCTCGCGCGCGCGGTCATACAGCACCACCTCCGCGCCCAGCGCCTGCGTGCCTTCGACCTTGGCGCGCGGCGCGTCGGCGGGCATGATGATGACGGCAGGGCAGCCATGCGCCCGTGCGGCCATCGCCACCCCCTGCGCATGATTGCCTGACGAATAGGCGATGACACCGCGCGCGCGCACCTCGGGTGGCAGCGCCGACACCGCCGCCCAGCCGCCGCGCGCCTTGAACGACCCGGTGAGTTGCAGCGCCTCGGCCTTGACCCAGACCCGCCGCCCGGCGATGGCATCGAGCCCCGGCGCCCAGAGCAGCGGCGTGCGCCGCACATGGCCCGCAAGCCGCGCCGCCGCCGCGCGGATCATCGTGATCGTCATGACCATAGCCCCCGCCATCGCGCCAGCGCGTCCAGCGCCTCGCGTTCATCCAGAAACGGCACATGGCCGCGCCCCGGCACATCGACGCGGATCATGTCCGGCCGCCGCCGCGCCATGTCATCGGCCGTAGCACGGGTGAGCAGGTCTGAATTGGCCCCCCTGATGAGCGCGAGCGGCACCCCGGCCAGGGCCGCGAACAGCGGCCAGAGGTCGGGCGCGGGCTGCGCGCCGTCGTCCAGCACCGCCTCGCGCAGGCGCGGATCATAGCGGATGACCAGACCGTCCGGCGTCTCGTCATACTGGCCGCGCACCTCGGCGAGCCAGCGCGCATGCGGCACCCCGCTGAAGGATGTCCAGAGACGCGCACGCGCCTGCGCGGCCTCTTCCCAGGTCCGCTGCGCCGGGTTGCGCCCCAGATACCCCTTGATCACCTCGAGCCCGCGCGGCGCGATCTCGGGCCCGATGTCGTTCAGCGCGACCGCGGCAATCCGGTGAGGGGCCGTCGCGGCCAGCACCATCGCGATCAGCCCGCCGCGTGATGTGCCAATCACGGCGGCCCGGTCGATGGCCAGATGGTCGAGCAGCGCGAGGATGTCCTGCGCCTCCTGCGCCACGGTGTAGCTCTGCGGTGCGGCCCATTGCGACAGCCCGCGACCGCGGTAATCGGGACGGATCACCCGCAGCCCCGCAAGATGCGGCAGGACATGGTCGAAATCGGCCGCATTGCGCGTCAGCCCCGGCAGGCAGAGCAGCGGCAGTCCGTCCCCTTCGTCGCGGTAATGCAGCCGCAGGCCGTCGTGGGATATGTAATGCGGCATCGGGCTCTCCTCTGGGGGTGCCCGCCGCCACACGAGCCTGACACCTGCAAGGGACGGCGGGTGAGGAGCCTCCGGCGGGAGTATTTGGGGCACAAAGAAATCGGCTTCTCTGTGCTATAAATACTCATGCGACCGATCCGCAAGGGTCGCCGCGCGGGGCAGGGCGCGCGCCGCAGGCGCCATGACAACGACAGTCGCGCCGCAGGCGCGTCCGCTGGATCACAGATGGCCGGGTTGCGGCATGCCGAGGACGTGAAACCCGCCATCGACGCGGATGATCTCGCCCGTGGTGCAGGCGCCTGCGTCGGAGGCGAGATAGACCGCCGTGCCGCCGACCGCCTCGAGCGTCGCATTGGCGCGCAGGGGCGCGTTCAACTCGCTGTGCTTGAAGGTCTTGCGCGCGCCGCCGATGGCGGCACCGGCCAGCGTCTTCATCGGGCCAGGCGAGATCGCGTTCACGCGGATCCCCTGTGGGCCGAGGTCATTGGCAAGGTAGCGCACCGCGGATTCGAGCGCCGCCTTGGCCACGCCCATCACGTTGTAGAAGGGTGTGACGCGGTTGGACCCCTGATAGGTCAGCGTGGTGATAGACCCGCCCGCCGCCATCAGGGGCGCGGCGCGGCGCGCAACGTCGATCAGCGAATAGCAGGAAATCGTCAGCGAATTGCGGAAATTCTCGCGGCTGGTATCGACAAAACGTCCCTGCAGTTCGGTCTTGTCCGAAAAGGCGATGGCATGGATGACAAAGTCGATGCTGTCCCAGCGCGCGGCCAGCGCGGCAAAGCCCGCGTCCATGCTCGCGTCGTCCGTCACATCGACATCGACCATGAAATCCGACCCGACCGAGGCCGCCAGCGGCGCGAGCCGGCTGCCGAAGGCTGCGCCCTGATAGGTGAAGGCCAGCGCGGCGCCCGCGCCATGCAGCGCCTGCGCGATGCCCCAGGCGATCGAGTGGTCGTTCGCCACGCCCATCACGAGGCCGCGTTTGCCCTGCATCGTCATCACCGCCACCTCACCCGGCATACCGCGACAGCAGCATCGACCCGTTGGTGCCGCCAAAGCCGAAGCTGTTGGTCATCACCGTGTCGAGGCCGGCATTCTCGACCAGCGTCGTCGCGATCTCGGCAGGCGCCAGCGCGGGGTCGAGCGTCTCCACGTTGATCGAGGGGGCGATATAGTCGCCCTGCAGCATCAGGAGGCAATAGATCGCCTCGGACGCGCCGGTGGCGCCCTGGCTGTGGCCGGTCATCGACTTGGTCGAGCTGATCGGCGGGGTGCTCCCCTCGCCGAACACGCGGCGCACCGCCTCGACTTCGCCCACGTCGCCCACGGGCGTCGAGGTGCCATGCGCGTTGATATAGCTCACGCGCCGCCCCTCGGGCAGGGTCGCCAGCGCCAGATGCATCGCGCGTTCGCCGCCTTCGCCGGAGGGTGCGACCATGTCATGCCCGTCCGACGTCGCGGCAAAGCCCGTCACCTCGGCATAGATCCTTGCGCCGCGCGCCTGCGCATGGCCCAGCTCTTCGAGCACGATCATCCCGCCGCCACCGGCGATCACGAAGCCGTCGCGCCCGGCGTCAAAGGCGCGGCTCGCCTTGGTGGGCGTGTCGTTGTATTTCGACGACATCGCGCCCATCGCGTCAAAAAGGCAGGAGAGCGTCCAGTCGAGCTCTTCCCCGCCGCCGGCGAACATCACGTCCTGCTTGCCCATCATGATCTGTTCCGCCGCCGCCCCGATGCAATGCAGCGAGGTCGAGCAGGCAGAGGTGATGGAATAGTTGATCCCCTTGATCTGGAACGCGGTCGACAGGTTCGCCGACACGGTCGAGGACATCCCGCGCGGCACCATGAGCGGGCCGATCCGCTTGGGGCTGCCGGTTTTCAGCACGATCTGATGCGCGGCAAAGAGGTTCGAGGTCGAAGGCCCGCCAGACCCCGCGATGAGCCCGGTGCGCGGATGGCTGACCTCGGCGGGTTCCAGCCCCGCATCGGCAATCGCCTGCTCCATCGACAGGTAGGCATAGGCCGCGCCGGGCCCCATGAAGCGCAGCCGCCGCTTGTCGATCAGTGCTGTCGGGTCGATCTTGAGGGTGCCCGCGATCTGGCTGCGAAAACCGTATTCCGCCATCTCTTCGGACCGCTCGACGCCCGAGCGCCCGGCGCGCAGCGATGCGTCCACCTCGGCGGCGGAATTGCCGATGGGCGAGATGATCCCCAGACCTGTGACAACGACCCTGCGCATGCGGCTTTCCTCTTGGCTATTGCGACCTGTCTAGGACAGCCCCGGCCGAGGGGCAAGGCCACAGCCCAAGGTGGGTCTGACCCGACAGCCGATCACGAAGCCCGGCGCCCCCCGGACGGGTCTGCAACCGCCGACGCCTGCGCGATCATCGGGCGGCCGCGCATCCGCGGACCACCGCGCATCACGCCGCGACCGGGCATCTCGCCCCGCCCGCGCATCTCGCCCCGCCCGCTCAGCTCTCGCTCAGCGCCACCTTCATGTCCTTCACCAGGTAGATCACCTCGCCATCCGCCTCGACCCGCCCGTCCGCGACCCCCATCGTCAGGCGGCGCGTCTGCAGCGCCTTGGTGAAATCGACGAAATAGCGGATCTGTTTGCGGTCGGGCCGCACCATGCCGGTGAGCTTCACCTCGCCCACACCCAGCGCATAGCCGCGCCCTTGCCAGCCGCGCCAGCCGAGGTTGAACCCGGTGAGTTGCCACAGCCCGTCGAGACCCAGACAGCCCGGCATGATCGGGTTGCCGGGAAAATGGCAGTCAAAGAACCACAGGTCGGGGGTGATGTCGAATTCGGCGACAACATGGCCCTTGCCGTGTTCACCGCCATCCGCCGAAATCCCGGTGATCCGGTCCATCATCAGCATCGGCGGCATCGGCAATTGCGCATTGCCGGGGCCGAAAAGCTCGCCCCGCGCACAGCGCAACAGGTCGTCCTTGTCAAAACTGCTGGGATATTCTGCCATGTCCGCGCGCTGCCCCTCGTGTCTCTTGCCGCTGTCCCGGCGAGATGAACCCGGTCTAGCATCCGGCCACAATCAAGGGCAAGTGCGCCGCGCCGCGCTGCAAGTGCGGCCTCCCGCGCCGCCCCCACGGTGTTTTGGATTGAAAACCCTGCCCTTTCGCTCATATGGTACCGCAGGACGCATGGCCGGGACACCGATGAAGGACCAGATCGCAGAGCTCTCGACAGACCGGACCCCGGGCCGGGCTGCAGACCGCAGCACGGCATGGCTGGCCTCTGTCGGCCTGCGCCCCACGCGCCAGCGGCTCGCCCTTGCCAAACTGCTGGTCGGCGATGGCTGCGACCGGCATGTGACGGCCGAAGGTCTCTATGATGCCGCCGTCATGGCCGGCGAACAGGTCTCGCTCGCCACGGTCTACAATACCTTGCGTGCCTTCTGCGGCGCCGGCCTGATGCGCGAGATCACGGTCGACGGCTCCAAGAGCTATTTCGACACCAACAAGTCCGACCACCCGCATTTCTATTGGGAGGACAGCGCGACCCTGACCGACGCGCCGGCGGCCGAGCTCGAGATCCTGCGCCTGCCCACTCCGCCCGCCGGGGCCGAGATCGCTTCGGTCGATGTGGTGATCCGCCTGCGCCGCGTCTGACCGGCACCGCCGTTCCACCAGAACCACAGTCATCCTGACGGCGCCGACGCCGAAAGATCAGCCGCCGCACCGTCGCAGGCGGCGATTTTGTCACGCCGCTGTCATGCTGCGCCGCGCGACGCAAGAATGACCCGCAAACTCCGGGTTATCCCCAAAAAACTGCTTTACAGGCGCAGCAAGGCCCCCCACCATATGTCGTAGGAGCGGCGGTATTCGCCACCGTCTCTTGGGGTTGCACACAGGGCTTGGGGCATCACGCCGACCTATGCCCAAAAACAAACGAGGCCGCAAATGGCACTGTCCGAGCAGTATATCGAAAGCGACGATCTGCACCCGATCGACCTGGTCGAGCATATCGCCGAACACCACGACTGGGAGTTCGACCGCATCGCCGATGACCAGATCGCGATGGCGGTGACAGGCCAGTGGCGGACCTATTCCATCACGCTCGCCTGGTCGGCCTTCGACGAGACGCTGCGCCTCATCTGCACCTTCGAGATGGAGCCGCCCGAAGGCCGCATGGGCGACCTCTATGACCTGCTCAACCGGGTCAACGACATGTGCTGGGCCGGCTCCTTCACCTGGTGGGGCGAGCAGAAGATGATGGTCTATCGCTACGGCCTCGTGCTGGCCGGCGAACAGGTCGCCGGGCCCGAACAGGTCGATACCATGATCAGCGCCGCCGTGATGGCCTGCGAGCGGTTCTACCCCGCCTTCCAGCTCGTCACCTGGGCCGACCGCAGCCCGGCCGACGCCTTGCAGGTCGCCATCGCCGAGGCTTATGGCCGCGCCTGACCGCGCCCCCCCCCCCCCCCCCCCCCCCCCCCCCCCCCCCCC
>JAACUH010000043.1:0-5268 GCA_009993005.1 Rhodobacterales bacterium | reverse complement strand
CCCCCACCTCGCCACTCCCGGGCGGCCCCGATGGCTTCTCTGTGCCCCAAATACTCCCGCCGGAGGCGTCGTGACCTGCGCCTCTGGCCGGGTCCGGTGGCAAGGGCGCTTGCACCCGTGCGGCCCTGTCCTTAAACCTGTCGGGCAATGACGGGGGCACGGATGCAACTGGATGATGTGACGCAGCGCGGACTGGTGCTGCTGGGGTGTGGCAAGATGGGCTCGGCGATGCTCGCGGGCTGGCTCAAGGCCGGTCTGCCGGCCACATCGGTCTGGGTGATCGACCCGCAGCCGTCCGCCTGGCTGACCGCGCAGGGCGTGCATCTCAACACGTCGCTGCCGCGCGCGCCGGCCATCGTTCTGGTGGCGGTCAAGCCGCAGATGATGGGCGCGGCGCTGCCCACGCTGCAGGCGCTGGGCAATGGCAACACGCTGTTCCTGTCGGTCGCCGCCGGCACCGCCATCGCGACCTATGAGGATGTGCTGGGCGGCCGCACGCCGATCATCCGCGCCATGCCCAACACCCCCGCCGCCGTCGGGCGCGGCATCACCGCGCTGATCGGCAACAGCGTCGCAACAGAGGCGCAGATGGAACTGGCCGAAGCGCTGATGGCCGCCGTGGGCCAGACGGTGCGGCTCGAGACCGAGGCGCAGATGGATGCGGTCACGGCGCTCTCGGGGTCCGGCCCCGCCTATGTGTTCCACCTGATCGAGGCGATGGCGGCGGCGGGCGTGGCCGAAGGGCTGGCCCCCGACCTTGCCATGCGGCTGGCCAGGGCCACCGTGGGCGGCGCCGGCCAACTGGCGGAAACCGCCGCCGAGACGCCCGCAGAGCTGCGCGTCAACGTCACCTCGCCCGGCGGCACCACGCAGGCGGGGCTTGCCGTGCTGATGGACGCGGCCAGCGGCTTTCCCGCGCTCCTGCGCCGCGCCATCGCCGCCGCCGCCGCGCGCTCGCGGGAGCTTGGCCGTGGATAACATCAGCTTTGACGATTTCCTGCGCGTCGATGTGCGCGTTGGCCGCGTGACCCGGGCCGAACCCTTTCCCGAGGCGCGCAAGCCCGCGATCAAGCTCTGGATCGACTTTGGCCCCGAACTGGGCGAGAAAAAGACCTCCGCCCAGATCACGGTGCATTACACGCCCGAGGCGCTGATCGGGCGGCAGGTGCTCGCGGTGGTCAATTTTCCGCCCCGCCAGATCGGCAAGTTCATGTCCGAGGTGCTGGTGCTGGGTCTGCCGGATGAAAACGGCGCCGTGGTGCTGATCGGCCCCGGCCACGAGGTGCCCCTGGGAGGGCGGTTGCATTGAAAAAGCTGCTCATCACACGGCCCATCGCCGAACCGGTGCTGGCCGAGGCGCGCGCGCTATTTGACGTGACGCTGGCCGAGGCGCCCCTGACCGAAGCCGCCGCCGCGCAGGCGCTGCACGACTACGACGCGATCCTGCCGACGTTGGGCGATGCCTTTACCGCGGCGGCCTTTGCCGCCGCTGGCGCGCAGCCGCGTTGCCGGATGCTGGGCAATTTCGGCGTGGGCTACAGCCATATCGACGTGGTCGCCGCGCGCGCGCACGGGGTGGCGGTCTCCAACACGCCCGATGTGCTCACCGATGCGACGGCCGATATCGGCTGGACGCTGATCCTCGCCACTGCGCGCCGCGCGGGCGAAGGCGAGCGGCTCGTGCGGTCGGGGCAATGGGGCGGCTTCGGGCCGAAATCCATGCTGGGCACCCATGTGACGGGCAAGGTGCTGGGCATCGTCGGCATGGGCCGCATCGGGCAGGCGGTGGCCCGGCGCGGGCACTTCGGCTTTGGCATGCCGGTCATCTACTACAACCGCTCGCCAAAATCGGCGGGCCTGCCGGCGCGGCAGGTGGCCGAGCTGACGACCCTCATGGCCGAGGCCGATTTTGTCGTCGTGACCGTGCCGGGCGGGGCGCAGACCACGCATCTGATCGACCGCGCGGCGCTCGCGGCGATGAAGCCCACGGGCATCTTCGTCAATATCGCGCGCGGCGAGGTGGTGGACGAAGAGGCGCTGATCGACGCGCTGGCGGCCGGGGCGATCGCGGGCGCGGGGCTCGATGTCTATGCGCAAGAGCCGCATGTGCCCGAGCGCCTGCGCGCGCTGGACAACTGCGTGCTGCTGCCGCATCTGGGCTCGGCCACCACCGAAACCCGGCAGGCGATGGCGCAGATGGCGCTCGACAATATCAAGGCCTGGGCCGATGGCGGCCTGCCGCCGCAGCGGGTGAACTGAGAACAGGCGGCCCCGCGCGCGGCCCCTGCGTGCCGCAAGCGCAACAAAAGGCCTGCCGCGCCGGCGGGATGGACCCGGTGCAGCACCCGACCCAGGACCCGGCCCAGCACCCGACCCAGGACCCGGCCCAGGACCCGGGCCAGCACCCGGGCCAGCACCCGGCCCAGGACCCGGCCCAGGACCCGGCCCAGCGCCTGCATCGCGACGATGCCGCCCACCGTCACCCGCGTCAGCAACAGGCCGAACCGCGCAGCGCTTAGGCCTCAGATCGCCCGCACCGCCGGCAGGGTGGCGACGAACGCGCCCCGATCGACCCCCGCCAGCGCATCGCGCGCACCGATCGCGGCGGTCTGGAGCCGTGCGCTTGCGGGCGTCATGCTCAGGCGCGGTCGCCAACCGCCTCGCGCCAGTGACGGCGGCACAGGCTCTCGTAGCGGTCATTGCCGCCGATCACCACCTGCGCCCCGTCAGTGAGCACGCGGCCCGCCGCATCCTTGCGCACCACCATCGTGGCCTTCTTGCCGCAATGGCAGATCGTGCGCACCTCGCGCATCTCGTCTGCCAGCGCCAGCAAGGCGGCCGAGCCGGGAAAAAGGTTTCCCATGAAATCGACGCGCAGGCCAAAGCACATCACCGGCACGTTCAGGTCATCGACCGCGCGCGCCAGTTGCCAGACCTGCGCAGGGTCGAGAAACTGCGCCTCGTCGAGAAACACGCAGGCGCAGGGCCCGGTGGCGAGCCGCGCCGCGATCTTGGCCAGGACATCCTCGCCCGGCGCATAGGTGTCGGCCTCCATCCCGATGCCGATCCGGCTCTCGATCCGGCCTTCGCCTGCACGGTTGTCGAATTGCGCGGTCAGCAGATAGGTCTGCATCCCGCGCTCTGCATAGTTGTGCGCCGCCTGCAAGAGCACGGTCGATTTGCCGGCGTTCATGGTGGAATAGTTGAAATAAAGCTTGGCCATGGTGCCAGTCCTAGCCTTGCCGGACCGCCCTTTGCAAGGCGGACCGGCAAGCATCCCGCGCTGTCAGTTCGGGCCGCGCGTGACCGTGAGTGGCCCACCACGTCTGTGGCCGCTGAACCAGCGGAGCCGGGGACGCAAGGACCGTGGCCTGAGTGAGACCGCCGATCCGATGGGGTTGCGCCCCGACCCCGCACACTCGTAACCCTTCCCGGCACTCGGGACACCTTTATGCATGACAAAGTGTAACGAGCCGATTAATGGGAAAGAAAGTTGCGTATTCCCCCGATAGTTAAGTGACGCGAAGGTAAAGCATGGGCGGTGTGAACAATTATCTGAAAAAGCACACGGAAGCTCTGGTCAAGGATGTGGGGATCGAGGCCGCCTGCAAGCTGACGGGCAAGTCCAAGGCGACGCTGGGGCGCTACTATTCCGACGCCGACGAACACGCCGACCGCTTCATGCCGGTCGATGCCGTGGCCGCGCTCGAGGCGGCGGCGTCCTATCCGCATGTCACCTCGGCGCTGGCCGAACTGCGCGGCGCGACCCTGTCGCAGGATGGATCGCTGCGCAACGCCAAGGGCGGGGTCAATTCGGATGTGGTCACGCTCAGCCAGCGTTTTGCAATGCTGATGGCGGAATACAACCAGGCCATCGCCGATGGCGTCATCTCGATCAACGAGGCCAAGCGGTTGCTGGCCGAAACGGTCGAAATGCAGAAGATCCTCATCGAGATCAAACTGCATCTCGAGAACGAAGCCTCCTGAAGCGAGGGCGGGCGACACCCTGAGGTGCCGCCCTGAAATCCTGTTCCCTGGGGGAGGGGTCAGAACAGGAAGTCGTCGCTGTCGAACTGGTTCAGCCGCATGTTGTCAACGATCAGGCGGCCTTCGGCAAAGTTGAACACCACACTGGCGCCAGACTGCACGGCGACCGCCATCGCCTGATTGTAGTTCGACACCGAGGCGAGAAACGACAGGTCGATCTCGTCATCGCCGCTTTCAAAGTCCTTGATCCGGTCGGTCCCGGCGGTAAAGACAAAACGGTCCGCGCCTTCGCCGCCGGTCATCTGGTCATTGCCCAGCCCGCCGTTCAGCACATCATTGCCTTCGCCGCCAAACAGGATGTCGGCCCCGCCGCCGGCGAGCATGGTGTCGTCGCCCGACCCGCCGGCCATGTAGTCGCTGCCGGCACCGCCCACCATGCGGTCATTGCCTTCGCCGCCGTAAAGGCTGTCACCGCCGGCGCCGCCGTCGATCACGTCATTGCCTTCGCTGCCAAAGATCAGGTCGGCGCCGGCGCCGCCATAGGCGCGGTCATTGCCTTCGCCGGTGTAGATGCGGTCTTTGCCCTTGCCGCCATACATCACGTCGTCGCCGCTTTCGTCGATCAGCACGTCGTTACCGTCGCCGCCCGAAAGCGTGTCCTCGCCCTTGCCGCCATAAAGGACGTCATTGCCGGCGCCGCCATAGATCATGTCGTCGTCGTCATCGCCAAAGATGCGGTCGTCACCGCCGCCAGCATAGATCGTGTCACCCCCGTCAAGGCCGCGGATGAAGTCGGCGAGGGTGGTGCCGGTGATGCGGTCGGCGTTGTCAGTGCCAGTGAAGTTTGCCATGTGTGTCGCTCCGGGTTGCTCCGGGGCGCCACTGCCCCGGTCTGCAGGGGAAACGCGGCAGCAGGGGGGTTATTCCATCGACCCTCGGAAAATGTCAGGCCTGCAACGCCCGCACCCCCACATCGCCCTCTTCGCGCGCCTGCATGGCGAGGGCTGCGGCATGGGCGGCGGCGGCGGTGGTGAAATAGGGGATCTTGTCATAAAGCGCCACGGCGCGGATGTCGCGGCTGTCGGCCACGGCCTGCGCGCCCTCGGTGGTGTTCATCACCAGCGCGACATGGCCATCCTTGAGCCTGTCCACGATGGTCAGCCCGCCCTCATAGACCTTGTTGACCACATGCGCCGCGACCCCGTTTTCCACCAGCCATGCGGCGGTGCCGCGCGTGGCGAGCACGGAAAAGCCGAGCCCGACGAGGATCTGCGCGGTCTC
>JAACUH010000001.1 GCA_009993005.1 Rhodobacterales bacterium | reverse complement strand
GACGATTCCTGACGCGCGCCATCACGGTTTGTGATTGATCCGGCCGACCTGCCAGGCGCCACCCTGCCACGCGCCACCCTGCCACGCGCCACCCTGCCACGCGAGGTCGGTGATGGAGAGGTTGTCGATGTGGTGGGCAAAAACCTGCGTGGTCGGGACGGCCAGCGCGCGTTGCACCTGCGTCAGGATTGCGCCGAAATGGCAGACCACGATCAGGTCGGGCAGGCCGGCGGCAAGGTGGCGGTCGATGGCAGCGCTGATGCGGGCCTGCGCGCTGTTCCAGCTTTCGCCGCCGGGCGGGGCGATGTCGCCGGGCGTCTCCCAGAAGGCGCGGATCAGGGCGGGGGTTTCGGCCTCGATCTCGGCATGGCGGCGCATTTCCCAGGCGCCGAAATGGATCTCGCGCAGGCCGGGGTCATGGGGCAGGCGCGGGCGGCCCGAGGCGATGGCATCGGCGGTCGCCGTGGCGCGGACGAGGTCGGAGGAGACGACCGGCGCATCGGGCAGCGCCATGGCCAAACGGTTGAGGGCCGCGTGGTCCGAGAGGTCGGCGGGCAGGTCGGTCCAGCCGACCATGCCGCGTGCATGGGTGGGGCCGTGGCGCACCAGCCAGAGCCGGGTCATGGCAGCGCGCCCTTGAGCACCAGCGGCAGGCCCGCGATCACCGCGACCACGAGCCCGGCCTGCGCCGCGAGGCCCTGGTTGAGGGTGCCTTGCGTGCTGCGGAACCTGCGCGCGAGCGCATTGTCGGGCACGATGCCCTGCCCGGTCTCGTTGGTGACGATCACCACGGGCGCGGGGCAGGCGGCGAGGGTGGCGAGCAGGTCGGACATGGCGGTGACGAGTGCCGCATCGGAAGGGGCGGGGTCGGCCAGCATGACATTGGTGAGCCAGAGTGTCGCACAGTCGATCAGCACCGCCTCTGCGGGGCTCACCTCGCGCAGCGCGCGGGCGATGTCGCGCGGCTCCTCCACCGTGCGCCATCCGGCGCCGCGCGCCGCGCGGTGGGCGGCGACCTTGGCGGCCATCTCTGCGTCCCAGACCTCGGCGGTCGCGACATAGATGCGGGGCCGGCTGCTCGCCAGCACCAGCGCCTCGGCAAAGGCGGATTTGCCGCTCGCCGCGCCGCCGATCACCACGGTCAGTTTCGGCAGGGGCCGGGCCACTGTCATGGGACTGTCTTTCTTTGATCCGGGGGCGTTCATGTTTCGTAATTCAGAGTGAGACAAAGGTTAAGTCCCCGCGCGATCCGGTGCCGGGCTTTTGCAAAGGATGGGAGAGAGCAATGGCACTTGATGGCTTTTCCGACCGCACGATGTCACGAAATGCGATGCGGGCCGAACTTCTGGACGCGGAGACCGAGTTGAGGCTCGCCTATGCCTGGCGCGACCAGCGCGATGAGAAGGCGCTGCACCGGCTGATCACCGCTTACATGCGGCTGGCGATCTCCATGGCGGCCAAGTTCCGCCGCTACGGGGCGCCGATGAACGACCTGATCCAGGAAGCGTCGCTCGGCCTGATGAAGGCGGCGGACAAATTCGACCCGGATCGCGGCGTGCGGTTTTCGACCTATGCGGTCTGGTGGATCAAGGCCAGCATCCAGGACTATGTCATGCGCAACTGGTCGATGGTGCGCACCGGGTCAACATCCTCGCAGAAGTCCTTGTTCTTCAACATGAAGCGGGTTCAGGCGCGGCTCGAGCGTGAGGCCGCCGCCGCGGGTGTCGTGCTCGAGGGGCACGAGTTGCGCGCGCGCATCGCGGTCGAGGTGGGCGTGCCACTGCATGATGTGGAGATGATGGAGGGGCGCCTCTCGGGGTCCGACTTTTCGCTCAATGCCACGCAATCCTCCGAGGAGGAAGGGCGCGAATGGATCGAGGCGCTCGAGGATGACGGCATTCAGGCGGCCGAGCGGGTCGAGGCGAGCCATGACACCGCCACGTTGCGGCAATGGCTGCTGGGCGCGCTGTCCGCGCTGAGCGAACGCGAGCGGTTCATCGTGCGTGAACGCAAGCTGCGCGAAGAGCCGCGCACGCTGGAGAGCCTTGGCGATGAGCTTGGCCTGTCCAAGGAGCGGGTGCGCCAGCTCGAGGCGGCGGCGTTCGGAAAGATGCGCCGCACGCTCGAGAGCCGGTCGCGCGAAGTGCTCAACTTCCTGTGAGGCGTCTTGGCGCCCTCGCGGCCCTTGCCATTGTGGCGGGGGCATTCGCATTGGCTGAGCCTGCGTCCGAGCTTGGGGCCGAGCCTGTGATCGTGGTGCTGGGCGAAATGCACGACAACCCTGACCACCACGTCGTGCAGGCCCAGTGGCTGATGCGCTATCCGCCGGCGGCGGCGGTGTTCGAGATGCTGACGCCGGCACAGGTGGCGGCGGGCGGGGGGATCGACCGTGACGATGCCGCCGCACTCGGCCGCGCCTATGGCTGGGAGGCGGCGGGCTGGCCCGATTTCGCGATCTATGCGCCGGTGTTTGCGGCCTTGCCGGAGGTGCCGCTTTATGGGGCGGCCTTGCCGCGCGATGCGGTGCGCGCGGCGGCGCAGGTCGGTGCGGCGGCGGTTTTTGGCGACGGGGCGGACAGCTTTGGGCTCGGGCCGCTGGCGCAGGCGGATCAGGCCGCGCGCGAGGCCGAGCAGATGGAGGTGCATTGCGATGCGCTGCCTGCCGCGATGATGGCGGGCATGGTCGAGGTGCAGCGCCTGCGCGACGCGCATTTTGCCCGCGTCGCCTTGCAGGCGCTGGACGAGACCGGCGGGCCGGTCGTGGTGATCACCGGCAATGGCCATGCGCGCCGTGACCGGGGCATTCCCGCCGCCATCGCCCTGGCGCGCCCCGGGGTCGAGGTCTTTGCGCTGGGCCAGTTCGAGGCGCCGCCCGAGGGTGATGTGCCCTATGACGGCTATTTCATTGCGGCGCCGATTGACCGCGGCGATCCCTGCGCGGCCTTTCGCTGACGCATTGCCCCTTCCGTCGCATCCGCCTAGGGTCGCGACGGGGGGCCCGACAGGGACCCGACGGGGGCTCGACAGGGGCTCGACAGGGGCTCGACAGGGGCGCGTGATGCTGGCCGGTAAACACATTCTTCTGATCATCGGCGGCGGGATCGCGGCCTACAAAGCGCTCGACCTGATCCGCCGTCTGCGCGAGCGCGGCGCGCGGGTCACGCCGGTGCTGACGCAGGCGGGCGCGCAGTTCGTCACGCCGCTCAGCGTTTCGGCTTTGGCGGGGGTGCGGGTGTTTGCCGACCTCTTTGATCTGACCGCCGAGGCCGAGATGGGGCATATCGAGCTGTCGCGCGCCGCGGACCTGATCGTTGTGGCGCCCGCGACGGCCGATCTGATGGCCAAGATGGCGGCCGGGCTCGCCGGGGATCTGGCAAGCACGCTGCTGCTGGCGACCGACAAGCGGGTGCTGATCGCGCCCGCGATGAATGTGCGGATGTGGCAGCATGCCGCGACGCAGCGCAATCTGGCGCAACTGCTGGCAGACGGGATCGCGGTGGTGGGGCCCAACGCGGGCGACATGGCCTGTGGCGAGTTCGGGCCGGGGCGGATGGCCGAGCCGCTCGAGATCGTGGCGGCGGTGGAGGGGATGCTGGGCCGCGGCCCGCTCGCCGGGCGGCATGTGCTGGTGACATCGGGCCCGACGCATGAGCCGATCGACCCGGTGCGCTATATCGCCAACCGGTCGTCCGGCGCGCAGGGCACGGCGATTGCCGCGGCGCTGCGCGATCTGGGGGCGCGGGTGACCTTTGTCACCGGGCCCGCGACGGTGCCCCCCCCCGGCGGTGTCGATGTGGTCGCGGTCGAGACGGCGGCGCAGATGCGCGACGCGGTGCTGGCCGCGCTGCCCGCGGATGTGGCGGTCTTTGCGGCGGCGGTGGCCGACTGGCATGTGACGGCGGCGGCACAGAAGATCAAGAAACAGGCCGGGCGCCTGCCGGTGCTGGAACTGGCCGAAAACCCCGACATTCTCGCGCAGGTGGCGCAGATGGGGGCGGGGCGGCCGGGGCTTGTCGTGGGCTTTGCCGCCGAGACCGAGGATGTGCTTGCCCATGCCACCGCGAAACGCGCGCGCAAGGGGTGTGACTGGATCCTGGCCAATGACGTGTCGCCTGCCACCGGCATCATGGGCGGCGCGGAAAATGCGGTGACGCTGATCACCGCGGCAGGGGCCGAGGACTGGCCGCGCATGGGCAAGGACGCGGTGGCGCGCGCGCTGGCCCTGCGGATCGCGCAGGCTCTGGGCTAGGGAGCCTCCGGCGGGGATATTTTTGGCAAGATGAAGCGGGAAGGGCGGGGCATGGAACCCATCGTGCGGCTGCAATGGGACGAGGGCGCGGACCGGGGCCTGCCCTTGCCCGCCTATCAGACGGCGGGGGCCGCGGGGGCGGATATCTGCGCCAACTTTCCGCCCGAGGCGCGCGGCGGCGGCGTGGTGATTGCACCCGGCGCGCGCGCGCTCATCCCGACGGGCCTGCGCATGGAGATCGCGCCGGGCTACGAGGTGCAGATCCGGCCGCGGTCGGGTCTTGCGCTGAAACATGGGGTGATGCTGCCCAATGCGCCGGGGACCATCGACGCCGATTATCGCGGGCCGGTCGGGGTGATCGTGATGAACGGCGGCGATGCCGATTTCGCGGTGCGCCATGGTGACCGGATCGCGCAGATCGTGGTGGCGCCGGTGGTGCAGGCGGTGTTCGAGGTCGTCGAGGCGCTGGACGAGACCGCGCGCGGGGCGGGCGGCTTTGGCTCTACCGGAGTGGCGGGCGGAGTGGCGGGCGGAGTGGCGGGCGCAGTGGCGGGCGGAGTGGCGGGCGGAGTGGCATCGTGATTCTGGTGGGTGCGATGGCGGCGGTGCTCTGGGGGATCGGGGCGCTGATGGGCGCGCCGGTGCGGGCGCGCTGGGTGATGATCGGTGTTCTGATGGCAGGCGTCCTGCTGGTGCAACTGGCGCTGCCCGATGGACACCCCCTGCGCGAGGCGACGGGGCGCGAGCCGGCCTTCTGGCTGCTGATCGCGGGGTTCGGCGGGCTGGTCTGGGGCTACCGGCGGGGGCTCGCGCGGCTGCGCGCGCGCGTCTCTCCGCCGCAGGCCGCACAGGGGCTGGCGCCGCCGAGCGAGACCGAGGTCGCGCGCAACGCCCGCCACATCATGCTGCGCGAGATCGGCGGGCCGGGGCAGCGCGCGCTGAAACAGGCCCGCGTGCTGGTGGTGGGGGCGGGGGGGCTTGGCGCGCCGGCGCTGCAATACCTCGCCGCCGCCGGGGTCGGCACCATCGGGGTGATCGACGATGACCTGGTCGATGGGTCGAACTTGCAGCGGCAGGTGATCCATACCGATGCGATGATCGGTCTGCCCAAGGTGCAATCGGCCGCCATGGCGATGCGCGCGCAGAACCCCTTTGTCACCGTGCGGCCCTATCAGCGGCGGCTGACCGCCGAGATCGCGGCCGACCTCTTTGCCGAGTATGACCTGATCCTTGACGGGTCGGACAATTTCGACACGCGCTATCTGGTCAATGCGACCGCCGTGGCGCGGGGCGTGCCGCTGATTGCCGCAGCACTCACGCAATGGGAGGGGCAGATCAGCGTCTATGATCCCGCGCGCGGCACGCCTTGCTATGCCTGTGTCTTTCCCGAAGCGCCCGACCGCGCGCTGGTGCCGAGCTGTGCCGAGGCCGGTGTGCTGGGCCCGTTGCCCGGGGTGATCGGGGCGATGATGGCGGTCGAGGCGGTCAAGCTGATCGTGGACGCGGGCGAGGGGTTGCGCGGGCGGCTCTTTCTCTATGATGCGCTTTATGGCGAGACGCGCACGGTCGCGATCAGAAAGCGGGCGGAATGTGCCGTCTGTGGGGCGGGGCACGCGGCCTGAGCCTTGCCAAGGGCTGCGCGCTGGCGATACTCCGGCGGATAAATCACCGGGGAGACCACATGATGAGAACGCTTTTGACCTGTGCCGCGGCTGCGGCGATGCTTGCCACCGGGGCGCTGGCCCAGGGGCTGCCCGATCTGGGCGGGCGCGAGATCACGATCGTGACGGAAAACGCCTATCCGCCGCTGCAATTCGTCGATGGCGCCGGCAATGCCGTGGGCTGGGAATATGATGCGATGGCCGAGATCGCCACGCGGCTGAACCTGACGGTGGCCTACGCCAACATCAGCTGGGATGCGATGATCCCCGCGGTGAGCGAGGGGCAGTTCGACATGGGCATGACCGGCATCACGATCCGCGAGGACCGGGCCGAGGTCGTCGATTTCTCGGACAGCTACATGACGTCGCAGATGGTGATGATGGTGCGTGGCGATGAGGCGCGGTTCAGCGATGCCGCGTCCTTTGCCGCC
>JAACUH010000151.1 GCA_009993005.1 Rhodobacterales bacterium | reverse complement strand
GGTCGAGAATTGCGGGTTGGCGGCGAGGATATCGACGATGTCGGCGGGCTGGCTGACCATGTCAGGGGCACAGGCGGCCAGACCCAGCGCCATGGCGGATGCCCCGGCGAGGGCGAGCAGATTGCGACGTTTCATGTGTGATCCTTTCGGGATTCTGGGATACCGGCGGATGCAATAAGGGCGGCTGGTTCCCCAACCGCCCCGATTGAAAACCCGATTACATCGGCGGCAGGATCACCGCGTCGATGACATGGATCACGCCGTTCGACGCTTCGATGTCGGCGGCGGTGATGTTGGCACCGTTCACCTTGGCACCACCTTCGAGGGTGATCGTGACGTCGGCTCCGTTGACGGTGGTGGCGGTCAGGCCCTCGGACAGGTCGGTGGACATCACCTTGCCGGCGATGACGTGGTAGGTCAGGATCGCGGCCAGCGCTTCGGGATCGGCCAGCAGCGCTTCGACGGTGCCTTCGGGCAGCGCGGCAAAGGCGTCATCGGTCGGCGCGAACACGGTGAACGGGCCTTCGCCCTTGAGCGTGTCCACGAGGCCGGCGGCGGTCACGGCGGCGACCAGCGTGTTGAAGGTGCCGGCACCGACTGCGGTGTCAACGATATCCATCGAATGACCGGCGGCAAAGGCCGGGCCGGTGGCCAGCGCGGTGACAGCGGTCAGGGCGAGGAAAGTTCTGCGGATCATTATGTCGTCTCCCAAGGTTTTTGTAATGCCGTGGGTGGCATCGGGGGGTGAGACGGGCCGCTTGCGACATCGGATCACCGGGGAAATCCGCCTGTCGCGTTTGACTTGACCGCAGCGCGACCTAAGCCGCGCCCGCCTGCCGTTTCAAGTCACAACCCCTTTATCCCGCGTGATCGGGCGTGACCCGCTGGGCGGCTCAAAGCCCGCTTCGCGCCAGAACCTCGCGCAGGATCGGTGCGAGCCTGTCGGCCCAGCCCTCTTGCGCGGTGGCGGTGGCGATCAGGTCGTGACGTAGCTCGATCAGCACATTGGGCCGCCCCGGCCCCAGCGCGTGCCGGTCCACCGCATCGCCGGGCAGATGGCCGCTGTAGGGCTGGTTGTCGCCGACACAAAGGCCGGGCTCGGCGCGCAGCCGGTCGATCAACGGGCGCGAGAGGCGCTCGTCGCGGTGCGAATAGAGCACGCCGATATGCCAGGGCCGCGGCGGGCGGCCGCGCAGCTGCGGGGTAAAGCTGTGGATGGCCACGATCACCGTATCGGCCCG
>JAACUH010000110.1 GCA_009993005.1 Rhodobacterales bacterium | reverse complement strand
GATGGACCTGCCCGCGCCGGTTGCCACCGGCGGCACGGTGTTCATGCCGCATCTCGACAGCCTGCAACGCGGGGCATGGCCGCATGCCTGTGCGCTGGCCGGCGTGACTTTCCTCGATCCGCGCGCGCCGGTCGAAGACCTGCTCGGCCAGATCGCCGGAGCCCGCCTGGTGATCACCGAGGCGATGCATGGGGCGATCGTGGCCGACACGCTGCGCGTGCCCTGGATCGGGATCCGTCCGGTCCTGCCGCTGCATCGCGACAAATGGCACGACTGGGCTCAATCGCTGTCGATCGACCTGCGGCCCGTTCCGGCACAGCCATCCTCCCTGCGCGAGGTCTGGGCCGCGCATACCGGTCTGGATGCACGGGGGCGGCGCACCCGTCTGGTGCTCGACGGGCCGCTCGCTGCCCCCGGACGCCTTTGGGTATCGCACCGGGCGGCGCGGTTCCTGCAAGACCTCGCCACGACCGGAGACCCGCAACTCAGCGATGCCGCTCAGTTTGACCGCGCGCTGGACAGGTCGCTGACCGCGCTTGACCGTTTTGTCCGCGGCAGGGCGCCTGCCCATCCGGCAGTGGCTGCCCGGGGAACTGTCTGATCCTCCCCCGCGCACAGGTCTTGCCTCAGGTCATGACCGCCGGTTCTGCATTCGGCCGGTGCCGGGCCGCGCTGCTGCGTGCGGCATCGCGGGCGCGCAGGCCGAGGATCAGTGCGGCGATGGACAGGATCGAGGCGAGGTCGAACTGCGCATAGACCACGACTTCGACCATGCAGAGGATCAATTGGCGCAGCATGAATGCCGCAAAGAACAGCGAGGCGCCTCCGGGCGCGCGCAGCGACCAGCGCAGGGTGAGCCAGACCGCCGACAGGAACAGACCGATCTGAATGGCGATGCCGATCAGCCCGATTTCGACCGCGTTTGACAAGAATGTGTTGTGAAAATGGAACCCCGACCGCGCCGCGATGTCGAACCGGGCCCACATCTCTTCCGCCAGCGGATTGCCCTGCACCCAGACCGCGCGGTAGCCCTGACCGGTCAGCGGCGCGCGGGCAAGCTCTTGCAGGGCGACCTGCCAAAGCTCGGTGCGGCCGGTCAATGTCATGTCCTTGCCCGTCGTCTCGAGCAGGAGCGCGGTGAGCTGCGACTGGAACTGCGCCAGCAGCAGCACCACCAGCACCGCCACCAGCAGGCCCAGCGTGCCAGCGACCAGTCGCGCGATCGGCGGCATGCGACGAACCGCGATCAGGCCCAGCATCAGAACGAAAACAACAACAGTGGTCAGCAGCGCCCCGGCTGACTGCGCATTCATCAGCATCGGCACGCCAAGCACCAGACCCGCCGCACCGGCCATGCGCCAGAGGCGGGGCATCGCCGGGTCGAGCAGAAGCGCCAAAGCGGCCAGAATGTAGATCGACATGGTCTGCGCAAAGGCGTTCTTGCTGCCGAAAACGCCAAACCAGATCCCGTCGATGCGCACACGTCCGAACAGCAGGCTGCCCACCACGGCCAGAGAGATCGCGACGAACACGACCAGAAGCAATCGGCGCGGCGACAGGCGCGTGGCCATTGCGACCGCTATGGCAAAGGTCAGCCCCAACTGGACCGCGCTGCGCAGCGTTAGGGCAGGGTAGTCCGACCACAGGACGCTCAGAAGGCACCATCCAACCAGCCCCTGCACCCAGAAATAGCGGCGCGTTTCGGACAGGGCCGCGCGGGGCCGGCGCAGGATCAGCCAGAGCCCGCAAGCCAGAAACAGCAGCGCGGACAGCGACCCAAGGTAGGCCACATAGGTCACGGACGTCAGGCCGAGCAAGGCCAGCAGGCTGTTGGGACAAAGTGCCACGACCCGCGCCTCCGGTCCCGGCGCACCGGTGCCGGGCCATTCGCTGCGACCGACCGCTTGCGTGGGCTGCATGTCACGGCTCTCCCTCGCTGTCGTCCTAGCGCCCTGCGCCGCCGGCATCCACAGCGGTTTGCCCGGCACCACGGCGCAGGCGCGCGCCCTGTCAGGCTTGCCCGTTTTGCGGGCATCTGCGCGCCACTGCGCCCGGCCAGGGGCAATTCTTGCGCGCTCTGCCGGGCGACAGCGGGATCAGGGCGCGCGGCATGTTCGTCGCCGCATCGGCCATGGTAACGCAGGATGAGGTCACCAAGAATGAGGCCAAAGGATGAAGATGTCCCCGCCCCTGGCTGCGCCGGCGACAGGGAATGACGGTGCAGGCGGGTATGTCCGCGTCTCGGTGATCATGGCAAATTATCGCGGTGCGGCATATCTCGGCGCCGCCATCGCCTCGGTCCTGCGGCAGAGCATGGCGGCGCTCGAGCTGATTGTGGTCGATGACGGCTCTGCGGACGACAGCGTGGCGCTGGCGCAGTCCTTTGCCGACCGCGATGCGCGGGTCAGGGTGGTCGAGACGGAACGCAACGGCGGGCCCGCGGCCGCGCGCAACCTCGGGCTCGCCCTGGCGCGCGGCACCTGGGTCGCGGTGATGGACAGTGACGACCTCATGCACCCGGCGCGACTGGAGCGGATGCTGCGGGCGGCCGCCCGGACCGGTGCCGATATGGTGGCCGACGACATGATCTTTTTCGGAGCATCCCTGCCCCCGGCAGGGCGCAGCCTGCTGGGCGCGGCGGCCCCGCAAGAGCCGATGACGGTCAGCCCGGCAATGATGCTGCAAGCGGGAATGCCGGGACGTGGCGTGCCGCCGCTGGGCTACCTCAAGCCCTTGATCCGGCATGCGGCGATCGGCGACATACGCTATGACACCGCATTGCGGATCGGCGAAGACCATGATTTCTACATGCGCCTGCTGCTCGCCGGTGTGCGGTTTGTCGTGATCCCGGAGGCGCTCTATCAGTATCGCCGCCACGGCAGTTCGATTTCCCACAGGCTCGGCGTTGCGGCGGCTTCGGCAATGCTGGCGGCCCATGGCCGGTTGGTGCAGGGGCTGGCGCCCGATGTCCCGTTTGCGGGCGATCTGGCCGGCCGCACGCGGATGCTGCAGCGCACGCTGGCCTATGAAACGCTTGTCGCCACGATCAAGGCGCGGCGCTGGCCGCAGGCTGCGGGGCAAATCGTGCGGCGGCCGGGCCTGCTGTCCGACCTCGTCCAGAGCACGGCCGCCCATCTGCGCCGCAAAAGGGGGCGCAGGGCGGCCGCGCAACCGGGCGATCCGCTGCCGCAGGCACAGATGCGCCGCTTGCTGCTGCTGCTGGGGCCGCAGACGGCCCGGCCCGATGTGGTCGTGGACGAGGTGATCGTCCTCGCGCCGGACGATCCGCGCGCCATGGCGGGCGTGGCCATGCGCCTGTCTGCGCTGGCGGGGCGTCGGGCACTGCACCTTGTGGCGGGCGATGCCGCCGGCCTCGATGCGGCATGGTCGGTGGCCTGCCCTGCGCGCATCAGCCTCTTGCCGCTCGCGATGACTGACCCGAAGCTGCCGCTGCCGGACAGTCAGACGACCGAGGCTGTCGCCTGAGCCACCCGTGCCGGGTTGCACGAATTTCTGCGGGTCTTGTGTTCAGCGCGCGGGCTCGCCGCGATACGAGAGCCGGGTTGACGCGCGGCGATACCCTTCCGAGGACAGGGCTCGCACCGCCTCTCCGGCAAAGCGCAAGGGGCGCCCGCCGCACATCGACCACAGAACCTCGCGCCGGCGTGGCCATCGCAGGTGCCGGTCCCAGGGCGTGACCAGCATCCGCGCAAGGTCAGCGTCGCTGACCGCCGGCAGCGGCACTGTGGCGGACCCACCCACATGGCGCCCTCCGGGAAAGAGCAGGCCAACCGCCCGGCAGGCCACAGCGAGTGTTTCCGCAAGGCGATGGTCGCGCGAGATCCGCATCAGCGCATCGGCCTCGCCCGGCAACAGGAGGTCGAGTGCCGCGCGCATGTCCATCACATAGCCGAGGCAGGGCTCATGGCCGAACATCGCCTTGACCAGACTGATCGCCGCGATCAGGCATCGGTCGATCCGCCCCATCACGGGCACCGTGGTTTCGCCGACCGCGATCCGCTCTGCCCTGTCGAGCACCGCCATGATCCCGCGCGGGGCGGGTGAACCGGGCTGTTGCAGGCGGATGTGCAGGTCGATCACCGGGTCGCGAGCGTCGCGCAGGAAATGCTGTTCGCCCAGAAACCGCAGCGACCAGTCTCCGGTGCTGTCCTGTTGTGCCGCATAGCCCATGTCCTCCAGCACCTGACGCGCCAGACGCAAATCCTGGCGGTGCAGCAGGATGTCGATATCGCCCGAAGGTTTCATGTCGGGCGTGCCATAGAGCAGGATCTGCTGGATCGGCCCCTTGAACTGGACATGCGCGAGCCCCTCCTGCGTCAGCCGGTCGGACAGCTGTGCGCTGATCCAGAGGTTTCGCCGGTTCATCGCCATCGTCACCAGTCGGACCTGGTCGAGCCACCCCGCAAACCCGGCGTCGAGATCGACAAGCGCGTCGCGACAGGGCAGCATGAACAGCGCGACCTTGTTCAGGCGCGCAACCTCGCGCAGCAGCAACGGGTCGCACAGCGGCCGGCTGTCCCAGATCATGGGTTCGGACCGCCCGGCGAAATGGTGTCGCAGGATTTCCAGCAGGACTGCGGCGGCATCTGCGCAGTCTGCGTCAACGACAAGTGCGAGATCAGCCGCGCTGAAGGACATCGGGACAACCCTTTTCAGAAAGGAAAAGGGGACTTCTGTTGCGAATGCAAATGGAATCACTCAAACAGATTATACAACCACAGGTGGAAAATGGCCGCAATAGCCATGCTCTCAATTCCATTACCACACGCAATCCGTCTCATGCCGTTTTTATCGAAGGCGATTGATCAGCAGCTTTGAGGGACATTGCACAGTCATTCAGCACCAAATCAAAAGGCGTTGTCACCAAATCGGCCATAGGGTCGAAAATGATCGAATCAACCGGTTCAAGGGCGCTGAGGCGGTTTGCAATCTTTGACGGATCGGGGTGGCGGCCCGATACTGCTTATGGCGAAAGCCGAATTGTGTAAACCGAACGAAAGGGTGAGACAATGAAATCTGAATCGACGGCCAAACTGGCCTACGAAACACCGGTCCTGGAATGCCACGGGTCGATGGAGACGCTGACCCAAGGCACCTCCTCCGGCACGCTGATTGACGCGGTCTTTCCGCGTGGCACCCCGCTCGGGGAACTGACCTTCTCCTGATCCTGAGGATCGGCGTGACGTTCAGCCCGACTGAGGCGGCGAGACCTGCCTCAGTCACCCGGTATCCGAGGCAATGTAACAGGGTCAATGGTGGACAGGATGCAGGATATGCGGGTCATGCCCGATGTCGATGTGTTGCTGAAGCGGGCGCCGCAATGCATGTCATGCCCCTTTGGCGCGGGGGTGGCTCTGCTCGATCTGCGCACGAACGTCTATTTCACGGTCAACACCGTCGGTGCCGCGGTCTGGGACCTGCTTGCGACGCCGCAAAGCAGCGGCAAGATCGTGGAAGGGATCTGTGCCATCTACGATGTGCCGCCTCAGGTGGCGCAGCGCGATGTTGCGGCGCTTCTGGCTGACCTTGCCCGCCGTGGCCTGGTCGAGGTGGTGTAGCGCCGTGCCGATGTCTGGCCCGCCTTTCCGCCGCCTTCGCAAGCCGCTCTTGCTGGCGCGTGCCCTGGTGGCCGTCCTGCGGGTTCGGGTCGGGCTCTGGCTGCGGTCGGGTGCCGCGGTCCGGGCCGATATCGCCCGCCATCATTCCCGCCACCATTCCCGGCATCGCGCATCGGTCGCGCCCACGCCCGGCGCGCTGCGCGAGGTTGCCTGGTCGGTGCGCGCCGCCGCACGGCTGGTGCCCGGCGCGACCTGCCTGACGCAGGCCCATGCCGGGCAATTGCTTCTGGCGCGGCGAGGGATGGGGTCTGTTGTGCGGCTGTCGGTCCCCGCAGATGCGACAGCCGGGTTTCGGCCGCATGCCTGGCTGATCGCGCAGGCCGGCCCGGATGCGGTGATCGTGCTGGGCGGCACAGCGGCCGACTATGCCGTGCATCAGCCGCTGGTGGATCTGGCCCAGGACAGGTCGGCGCGGGCGCCACGCGACAGTGCGCCGTCAGCCGCGGCGCTGCGCCGATGAGCGGGATCGTGGGACAAGTGATGTTTCACCCCGACGGCGCGGCGCGGCGCGCGGCGCTGCGCGACGGGGTTGCGGCGATGCTGGCGCGCATGCGCCACCGTGGGCCCGATGGGTTCGGGCTGCATGATTGCGGGCAGGCGGTCCTTGGTCAGGCGTTGCTCGACCCCGCGGGCGAGACCGTGACAGGCCCCTGGCAAGGCGCCGAAGGCGGCGCGGTTCTGGTCTGTGATGCGCGT
>JAACUH010000150.1 GCA_009993005.1 Rhodobacterales bacterium | reverse complement strand
TCGGTCAACGAGACCCTTGCCCGCACCCTGATGACCTCGTTCACCACCCTGATCTCATTGGGTGCGCTGTTGATCTTCGGCGGCGACGTGATTCGCGGCCTGACCTTCGCGATCTTCTTCGGCGTGATCCTCGGCACCTATTCCTCGGTTTTCGTGGCCAAGAACATCGTGCTGTTCCTGGGGCTGGATCGCAGCGAGAAGGCGAAGATCGACCCCGAGACCGGGGCCGAAGTGGCCGGACCCAAGGCCTGAGCCGATGCAGGTGACCGAGATCAGCTATGGCGCGGCACGGCCGATTGACGGTTACGGGCCGGTGTTTTTCCGCATTGATGGCCAGGTGCTGCGCGGGCCGGTGCTGGTAACGGCCACCGGGGCGGGGCCATGGGGCGGGCTCGACGACCACACCGCGGTGCTGGCGCTGGCGGGCCGGGTCGATGTGCTGTTCGTCGGCATGGGCGACGCGATCGCGCCGCTGCCGGGGGCGTTGCGCGCGGCGCTCGAGGCCGCCGGGATCGGGGTCGAGGTGATGGCCACCCCTGCCGCCTGCCGCACCTACAACGTGCTGCTGTCCGAGGGTCGCCGCATTGCCGCCGCCCTGCTGCCGGTCAGCACGTGAGCCCGAGCGCCCCTTCTGGGTCGGTGCTGGCGCTTGGCGTCACCGATCTGGCCTGTGCGCGCGGCGGGCTGACCGTGCTGGAGGGGGTGAGCTTTACCCTGCGGGCCGGCCATGCGCTGATCTTGCGCGGCCCCAACGGGATCGGCAAGACCACGCTGCTGCGCACTCTGGTGGGGTTGCAGCCGGCGCTGGCGGGCACGGTTTCGCTGCCCGCCGAGGCGATGGCCTATGCCGCCCATGCCGATGGGCTGAAGGCGACCCTGACGGTGGCCGAAAATCTGGGCTTCTGGGCTGCGGTTTACGGCACCGATGGGGTCGAGGACGCGCTGCACAAGATGAA
>JAACUH010000149.1 GCA_009993005.1 Rhodobacterales bacterium | reverse complement strand
CAGCCGCCAGGTGATCACCGCCAGACCGTATTGCCAGCGCTTGGTCGCGGCCGTGCGCGACAGACCGAACTGCCAGCAGATCGGCTTCCACGCCATCCCGTCGGCGCGGGCCCAGACAAGGCGCCCATCCTCGGGCTCGAGCCGGCGCAGCCAGAGCATGGCTTCCTCGGCCTGCGTGATCTGTCGCGGGCTGGGCCTCGGGCGACGCATCTGCGGCTCCTGGCCCACCTTGTCGGCGAAGCTGTGGAAATACTCGGGCCATGCGTTGAAAAAGCCCTGCGGCATCACGCCCGGCATCTGTCGCATCACGCCGGCCGCAAGTTCCAGCCGGTCCTGCACCTGCGCTGTGGTCCACTCACCCATGACGCGCCTCCCGTTCCCGCTTGCCGTAGAGCCGCTCGCCGAGCTGGCGGACCAGCTCTCTTTCCGGCCAGGTCAGACGGTCGTCGTCAATGGCGACGGCCAGCAGCCCCTGTTCCTTCCAGCCGTCGCGCTTGACCTCGTCGGGGTTGCGGCGGCGACCGCCGTATCCCTTCGGCGTGAACCGCATGCCGCTCATTGCACACCTCCCCGGGTCTCCAGCGCCCAGAGCAGGATCGCGATGGCGTCGGCCTCATTGTCGTCGGCCGGCGAGAAGCCGCGCGCCCGGGCGGCCGCCATCATGGCGTCCTTGTTCGCATTGCCCTTGCCGGTGGCGTGGCGTTTGATGGTGCCGACCGGCACGCCCTGATAGGCGACGCCCGCGTTCTCCGCCCATGACGTCAGCGTGGCGAGCAGCCCGCCATAGACATGCGCCGCGTCAGTGCCGACGTGCCTGCGAACCTCCTCGAAGTGGATGGCTGTGATGGCTCCAGCATCGTGGGCCAGCTGATCGAGCCAGCCCCGGAACCGCAGGTAGCGCATGCCGCCGCCGTCGTAGCGGCTGGGGCGGAAGGACACGGTGCCGCTGGTGATCAGACCGTCCGCCGCCTGCAGCGCCCAGCCGGTCGTGGTGCCGAGATCGAGGGCGAGGACGACAGGCACGCCGGGGAACGGCGCGCTCATGGGTGTCAGGGTCAGAGATGCGTGGGCCATGATGGGCTCCTTTCTGGTTTGGTGCTCGATGGGGTGATGGGCGGGGCATCGGGCGCTCATGGATCGAGCTCCCGCAGCCAGTCGGGGAGGGGTGAACCTCGGGAAACTGCCGCGGGAGGTTCACAGGGAGGTTCACAGGGAGGTTCACACTGACAAGGCTCTGAATTCACGGGGCTTTGTGAACCTCGCGAAC
>JAACUH010000109.1 GCA_009993005.1 Rhodobacterales bacterium | reverse complement strand
GATCCGGCTGGTGCAGGAGAACGACAAGTCGCTGGTGACCAAGATCAATTCGACCCTCGTGAATACCGTGCCGCTGTGGGAAACGCAGCTTGCCCAGGCCGTCACGATCCAGCGCAGCGCCGAAGCCGCCAAGGCCGTGCGCGAGGCCAATGACCTGACCAACGAGCTGCTCACCGCCAATGCCCAGAACCTGCGCGACGCCAACAAGGTGATCCGCACCGAGATGGAGCGCGGCGTGTTCGACATCGAGGCGGTGAAATCGGCCAACGCCAACCTGATCGCCACGATCAACGAAAGCCTCGAGATCGCCGACGAGGGCAAGCGCAAGCGCGCGAGTGCCGAGGAGGACCTCAAGAAGATGGAGGCCGAGCTGAAGGCCACACTCGCCTCGGCCAAGGCCCGTTCGACCGGCATGGGCGAGGCTGTCGGCACGGCGACCGGGGCCTGAGGACGCATGGCCGCGCGGGTGCAGGGCATGGGGCGGCAGGGTCTGGTGACCCTTGCCGCCGCCTGTCTGGCACTCGCCGGCTGCGAGGTGACAGAGCCGCTGCCGGTGACCCCGCCGCCGCCGGTTGTGGCGCCCACGCCCGTGGCGCCGCCCCCGCTGGCGCCGGTCCGCTCGCCCCAGAGCGAGGCGCTGGCGCAGCATTACCAGCGGTTGCAGGCGCAACTTCTCGCGCAGGGGCTCTTGCGCGGTGACGGCGGCGGGCCGGACACGCCCTTTACCGACCAGATGCTCGCGCGCAACTTCATCAACATCGCGCTTTATGACGAATATGTCCCCGGCACCGGCGCGCAGACGCCGACCCCCACGATCAGCCGCCTGCGCCGCTGGGACCGGCCGATCCGCATGCAGGTGATCCATGGCGACAGCGTGCCCGAGGCGCAACGCAGCCGCGACAGCGCCAGCATCGCCGCCTTTGCCGCCCGGCTGTCGCGGCTGACCGACACCAGCATCACCAAAACCTCTGTCGCGCCCAATTTCCACGTCCTGATCCTGAACGAGGATGAACGGCTGGGATACGAGGACCGCTTGCGCGCGCTCGTGCCCGGCATCGCGGAAAGCTCGTTGCGCGCGGTGATGACGATGCCGCGCGCGACGCTCTGCCTCGCCATCGCGTTTTCCGACGGCGGCCAGCCGGGCTATACCCGCGCGCTGGTGGTGATCCGGGGCGAACACCCCGACCTCTTGCGCCTCGCCTGCATCCACGAAGAGCTGGCGCAGGCGATGGGGCTGGCCAATGACAGCCCCGCCGCGCGGCCCTCGATCTTCAACGACGACGAAGAGTTCGGGCTGCTGACCACGCATGACGAATTGCTGCTGCGGATGCTCTACGACCCCCGGTTCCGCACCGGGATGAGCGCCGCCGAGGCCGCCCCCATCGCCCGCCAGATCGCCGCAGATCTGCTGGCCGGACAATCCTGACACAAGGGAGTTTCAGACATGGTTTTCAGTTTCATCAAGGGCCAGTTCATCGACGTCATCGAATGGACGGACGACACCCGCGACACGATGGTCTGGCGGTTCGAGCGCCACGGCAACGAGATCAAGTATGGCGCCAAGCTGACCGTGCGCGAGGGACAGGCGGCGGTGTTCATCCACGAGGGCGTGCTGGCCGATGTGTTCAGCCCCGGCATGTATATGCTCGAGACGAACAACATGCCGATCATGACCTCGCTCCAGCATTGGGACCACGGGTTCAAGTCGCCGTTCAAATCCGAGATCTATTTCGTCAACACCACCCGCTTTGGCGATATGAAATGGGGCACCAAGAACCCGATCATGTGCCGCGATCCCGAATTCGGGCCGGTGCGCATCCGCGCCTTTGGCAGCTACACGATGCGGGTGGCCGACCCCGCCAGGTTCATGCAGGAGATCGTGGGGACGGACGGCGAATTCACCGCCGACGAGATTTCGCTCCAGATCCGCAATGTGCTGGTGCCGGAGGTGAGCCGCGTGCTCGCCTCATCCGGCATCCCGGTGCTCGACATGGCGGCCAATACCGCCGATCTGGGCAAGCTGGTGGCGACCGCCATCGCGCCCACGGTTGCGGGCTACGGTCTGACCATCCCGGAGTTCTACTTCGAGAACATCTCCCTGCCCGAAGAGGTGGAAAAGGCGATGGACAAGCGCACGTCGATGGGCGTGGTGGGCGACCTCAACAAATATGCACAGTTCAGCGCGGCCGAGGCGATGACCAAGGCGGCCGAGAACCCCGGCGCTGCGGGCGCGGGCATGGGGCTGGGCATGGGGCTGGGCATGGGGATGGTGATGGGCCAGCAGGGGCCATGGGGGGCGGCCCCCGCCGCGGCTGCGCCCGCCACCCCGCAACCGCCCGCCCCGCCCCCGCCTCCGGTCGAGGCCGTGTGGCACATCGCGGCCAACGGCCAGACCACCGGCCCCTTTGGCCGCGCGACGCTGGGCCAGATGGCGGGCGCGGGCACCTTTACCCGCGACAGCATGGTCTGGACCGCCGGGCAGGACGGCTGGAAGCGCGCCTCTGACGTTGCAGAGCTTGCCCAGCTTTTCACCGTGATGCCGCCGCCGCCGCCGCCGGGCGTGTGATCCGATGACCCGCCGCGCGCTGACGATTGTGCTGCACTGGGGCACGGCGCTGTTGCTGCTGGTCCTGGTCAAGGGCGGCACCGCCGCCCCTGCCCTGCGCTGGGTCTTTGTCGGCGGCGCGGGGCTTTGGGTGGCGCTGGCGCTCGGGCGCGGGATGCTGGGGCGGCCGGGGCCAAAGCTCGCGGGCTGGGCGCGCGCGATCTTTGCGCCGCTGCACTGGGGCATGTATGCGCTGCTGGCCACGGCCGCGGCGCTCAACGCCGCAGACCTGCTGGGATATGGCGGCGGCGTCTGGGCGTGGCGCGCGCTGCTGGTGCTGCTGGTGGCCGCGATGTTCCACGCGATCTATCACCTCTGGCGGCATACCACGCTCAACGATGGCGCGCTCAGGATGATGCTGCCGCGCGCGATGCATCGGTTGCTCTGACCGAGATGTCAGAGATATACTGCCGTCAAATCCCTTTTTGACAAGCAAATAGATGTCCGACATCACCGAAGCCCCCGAGACCGAAAAATTCCACTTTCCCTGCGCGCAATGCGGGTCCGACCTGCGCTATACCCCCGGCGCGACCGAACTGACCTGCCCGCATTGCGGCCATGTGCAGCCGATCGTGGCGACCGGCAGCCGCGACGATGCGATGCGCGAGCTGGATTTCCAGCGCACGGTCGCGACCCAGCTTTCCAGCGCCGACTACGAGGAAACGCGGGTGCTGACCTGCCCCTCCTGCGGCGCGCAGACCGAATTTGCCGAGACGACGCAGGCCGCGCGCTGCCCGTTCTGCGACACGGTCGTCGTCACCGACACCGGCACGCATCGCCATATCAAGCCGCAGGGCCTGCTGCCCTTCGTGCTCGACGAGCGCACGGCGCGGGCGGCGATGACGACCTGGCTGGGGCGGCTGTGGTTCGCCCCGAACGGGCTCAAGGACTACGCCCGCAAGGGGCGCGCGATGAACGGCATCTATGTGCCCTTCTGGACCTTTGACGCCGACACGAAAAGCACCTACCGGGGCGAGCGCGGCGACGATTACTACGAGACCCGCACCGTCACCCGCAACGGCAAGTCCGAGACCGAGCGCGTGCGCAAGACGCGCTGGTCGAACCGGTCTGGCGCTGTGGCGCGGTTCTTTGACGATGTGCTGGTGCTGGCGTCGAAATCGCTGCCGCGCCGCTATACCGACGCGCTCGCCCCCTGGGACCTCAAGGCGCTATCGCCTTATCAGCCTGAATTCCTTGCCGGATTCCGGGCCGAGGGCTATCAGGTCCTGCTCGAGGATGGCTTTGTGATCGCGCGCGAATACATGGACCAGGTGATCCGCGACGATGTCCGCCGCGACATCGGCGGCGACCACCAGCGCATCCACAATGTCGATACCTTCGTCAATGACGTGACCTTCAAGCATATCCTCCTGCCGATCTGGCTCGCCGCTTACAAATTCAACGGCAAGACCTATCAGTTCGTGGTCAACGGCCAGACCGGCAAGGTGCAGGGCGAACGGCCCTGGTCCAAGTGGAAGATCGCCATTGCCGTGATCATCGCGCTGATCATCGCGGGCGGCATCGGCTATGGCATCTACCTCAACGATCAGGGCGGGGTCTAGCGGCGCGCGGCAACGTGCGCCCTATTCCGCGGTCCAGCCGCCATCGATCAGCAGATGGGTGCCGGTCATCAGGCGCGAGGCGTCGGAGGCGAGGAACACGACCGGCCCCATCAGGTCCTCGACCTCGCCCAGGCGGGCGAGCTTGATCTTGGAGAGCACCCAGGCGCGCTTGGCCGGGTCCGACAGCGTGACCTCGGCCAGCGGCGTGCGGATGAAGGTGGGGCAGAGCGTGTTGACCCTGATCCCATGCGGCCCCCATTCGATCGCCATCGCCTTGGTCATCCCTTCGAGCGCGTGCTTGCTCGCGGCATAGACGGCACGGTCGGGGCCGGCGATATGGCCCATCTGGCTGCTGATGTTGATCAGGCTGCCGGGCCGGCCTGCGGCGATCAGTCCGCGCGCGACCTCGCGCGTCAGGAAATAGGCGGCGCGCAGGTTCAGCGCCATCGTGGCGTCGTAATCCTCGGGCGTGGTGGTGAGCGCGGGCGCATGCCGCGCGGTCCCGGCGGCATTGACCAGCACGTCGAACGGGTCCTGCGCCGCAACCATCGCCGCCGTTGCGGCCAGATCGGTGATGTCGAGCGGACAGGCCGTCGCCGCCGGCCCGATCGCCTGCGCCACAGTGGCGAGCGCGTCGCCGCCCCGCGCGACGAGCACCACCTGCGCACCCGCCCCGGCCAGGGCCGCGGCCGCGGCAAGCCCGATGCCGCTGGACGCGCCGGTGACCAGCGCGCGTTTGCCGTCCAGACGGAACGAGGGTGTGACAGGCAGTCTCATGCGGCGGCGTCTCCCTGCAGCCATTGCATCCGGCATAGCGCCGGACGCGGATGTTGCACAGCCCTTGTCCGCACGGCCCTTGCGGGGATGGGGTGGCCGGTGACCCTGGTGGCGGCGGCCCGCTCTGCGGGGACAGAGCCGTCAAATGCCATTGCACGGCGGGCGCAGGGGCGTCATGTTGGCGCTAACATATGCAACGGACGGCCAAAGGGGGGAATCCGATGATCCTGTGTTGTGGCGAGGCCCTGATCGACATGCTGCCGCGTCGGACCACGGTCGAAGAGGATGCCTTTGCCCCCTATGCCGGTGGCGCGGTCTTCAACACCGCCATCGCGCTGGGGCGGCTGGGGGCCGGTGTGGCGTTTTTCTCGGGCCTGTCGTCCGACCTTTTCGGCGACCTGTTGCGCGAGACGCTGGCCGCGAGCCATGTGGACAGCAGCCCCGCGCATGTCTCGCCCCGGCCCACGACGCTGGCCTTTGTGCGGCTGGTGGATGGCAGTGCGACCTATGCGTTTTATGACGAGAACACCGCCGGGCGGATGCTCACGCCTGCCGACCTGCCGCAGGTCGCGGCCGATGCGCTGTTCTTTGGCGGCATCTCGCTGGTGGGCGAGCCTTGCGGCTCCGCCTATGAGGCGTTGCAGGCGCGCGAGGCGGGGCGCGCGGTCACGATGATCGACCCCAATATCCGCCCCGGTTTCATCACCGACGCGCCCGCCTATCGCGCCCGGCTGGACCGGATGCTGGCGCTGGCCGATATCGTGAAGCTCAGCGATGAGGACCTGCACTGGATCATGGGCGACGGCGACATCGCGACGCTGGCGCGCGGGCTGCTCGCGCGTGGCCCGCGGCTCGTCTGCATCACCGAAGGGGCGAAGGGCGCGACCGGCTATAGCGCCGCGCATACGGTCGCGGTTGCGGCGACGCCGGTCACGGTGGCCGATACGGTCGGCGCGGGCGACACGTTCAACGCGGGCGTGCTCGCGCATCTCGCGCAGGCGGGTGCGCTGACCAAGGCCGGTATCGCGGCGCTGGACGCAGGCACCATCCGCGACGCGCTGACGCTCGGGGTTCGTGCGGCGGCGATCACCGTCAGCCGGCCGGGCGCAAACCCGCCCTGGGCGCATGAACTGACCGCATGAAGGCGCTGCTCCAGCGGGTGAGCGAGGCCGCCGTCCGGGTGGATGGCGTCACGCTGGGCGCAATCGGGCCGGGGCTGATGATCCTCGTCTGCGCGATGCAGGGCGATGACGACACGATGCCCGCGCGGCTCGCGGCCAAGGTGGCGAAACTGCGCATCTTTCGCGACGATGCGGGCAAGATGAACCTGTCGCTCTCTGATACCGGCGGCGCGGCGCTGGTCATCAGCCAGTTTACCCTCGCCGCCGATACGTCGCGCGGCAACCGCCCCGGTTTCTCCGCTGCCGCCGCCCCCGAGACCG
>JAACUH010000042.1 GCA_009993005.1 Rhodobacterales bacterium | reverse complement strand
CCACGTCCCCGGCTCGAACGGGGGACCTCTTGATCCACAATCAAGCGCTCTAACCAACTGAGCTAACGCGGCACTGGGGTCGATTTAGCCGCGCTGGCCCGGCAATGCAAGAGGTGTTGCCAAGCCCGCCCTGCCCGCGCTACCCCTCGCTTCTGTCAGCAAACGGAGCAGGCCATGGGCATCGACACGGAACGCGACATCGAGGCGAACATGCAGATCGGGCCGACCGATCAGGGCATGGTGCGCATCTTTATCGAAGGCAGCGGCATCGAGATCCCGATGGATTTCGACCCCGACGAAGCCGATGAGATCGCAGAGGAAATCCGCGCCGCCGCCATCGCCGCGCGCGGTTTCACCAAGCGGAAAGGCTGACCTGCGGGTCACGGGCCGCATGCTGGCGCAGCGCGGCATGGCGGGCGAATTTCTGCACCACCCCCTTGCGCCGCGCGGGGGCCAGGCGCTGTTCGGGCCCGATGCGCAGGATCTCGGCATCATAGGCGTCGGCCAGAATCAGGCCGGTGTCGTCGGGCAAAAGCTCGGTCGGAAAGGCCGCATCGACCGCCCAGAAAAAGCGGTCGCACCAGTCCAGATAGCCCTGCCACTTGTGGTCGGCCTGATAATCGGCCCGCCCCGACTTGCATTCGATCACCCAGACCTCTCCCTTGGGGCCCAGCGCCATCACATCGACGCGCAGGCCCGGCGCCGGCACCAGTTCCTCGACGGTGACAAAGTCATGGTGCAGCAAGTGCCGGCACACCCCGCGCGCCAAAAGCTGGCCGGGTCTGGGCGTGGCGATCGGGACGGCGTTTTCCATGCCCAAGATATGAACAAGTCGTGAACATCGGTCAAGCCGGCAGATACAGGCCGCAAAACCCGGCGCAATTGTGGCGCGAATCAGGCAGGTGACGTTGGAGAAGAGGGCCGATTTTCCATGATCGCGCCATGAAACGGCCATGGCGGATTGTGAATACTGTCTTAACAGATGGATGGAGCTGCCCAGATGATCGTCTTTGCCGATGTCACCTTCTTCGAAGTCGCCCTGAGCCTGCTCGCCGTTGGCCTCATCGAACGCGCGCTCTACCTGCTGCCCTCCGACATGGTCGGGCCGGGCGGCTGGCTGCTCGACACCGGGACGGATGCCGGTCAGGACTGACCCTTTGCGCCCAATGGCCTTGCACCCGGAGCTGCGACAGCCTACCTTGGAGGGTGGCGGGTTTCTGCCCCTCTTGTGACAAGCGTCAAATTCCAGTGGCCTTAAGCAAATCCGAGGGAGCTGGCTCTGTTCAGGCCTTGGTCTGATTACCTGGCGCCCACCTGTAGTAACAGGTCCTCGGGAATATCACGCCCACGGTTGCCGCGGTTCCCGCCACTTTTCCACCTTGACCGGCACTGGCGCGGCCAAGGGTGCCATGCGGGGCGCGACCAGCAGCGGCTGGCGTTTGCCCGCATCGCTGTCGTCATCCTCGGGTTCCGCCATGCGCATGATGGCGATGCCGAACTGCACCGCGCCAAACACGATCCCGTTGAACAGCCACAACAGCCCGACCGCCATCAACCCGATGTCGGAATGGCTCACCAGCGTCCACAGGTTGGCCACGTTGAACCACAACAGCAGCGCGACAAGGACACCGGCCAGGAAAAAGCCGATCAGCACCTGCTGGATATAAAGACGGACGAGTTTCGGCATTGCGGACCTCCTGATCGGGCGCATCTGACGCCCAGTTGCGCCCCGGTTCAAGCGTCGCTGCCGATACGCGCCGGTTTGTCGCAGGCGCTGGCGGCGGGGCCGGGCGAAAAATCTTCGGAGAAGATTTTTGCACGCGGCGCCACGAGCGCCGTCAGAACCCTTCGGGCCGCGCCTCATGCGCCATGTGGTCGAGCACGGCATTGACGAACTTGGGCTCTTTGCCGTCCGGGAAAAAGGCGGTCGCGATATCGACATATTCGGTCAGCACCACGCGCGGCGGCGTCTCGGCGGTCACGATCTCGGCCCCGGCGGCGCGAAACAGCGCGCGCAGCGTCGGGTCGATCCGCGCGATGGGCCATTTGGCGACCAGCGCGCGGTCGGTCATCTGGTCGATGCGGGCCTGGTTGTTCACCGCCTCGTCCATCACGGCGCGGAAATGGTCCACATCGCCCTCGGCCATCTCATCGCCTTCGTAAACCGCGCCAAAGCGGTGCGAGATGAATTCGCGCGTGATGCTTTCGACGGTCTGGCCGGTCGCCTCCATCTGGAACAGCGCCTGCACGGCATAGAACCGCGCGGCCGACTTCATCTTGCGCTTCTGGTTGCCTGACAGCGTCATGCCTCGCCCCGCACAAAGCCAAAGCCCGCACCCTTGGCCCTGCCCTGCGTCCAGCCGCGCGCCAGCGCGATCAGGTGCAGCGCCGCCGCCGCCGCGCCGCCGCCCTTGTTCTGGCCCGCGGGGTCGGCCCGCACGGAGGCCTGATCATAGGTCTCGACCGTCAGGATGCCGTTGCCGATGCACAGCCCCTGCAGGCCCAGGAGCGCGAGCGCGCGCGAGCTGTCGTTGCAGACCGTGTCATAATGCGTTGTCTCGCCCCGAATCACGCAGCCCAGCGCCACGAAGCCGTCGAAATCGGCCATCCGCCCCGCCATGCCGATGGCGGTGGGCACCTCGAGCGCGCCGGGGACCATCGCGATCTCCCATGTGCAACCTGCTGCCTCGATCTCGGCCTTGGCGCCGGCGACCAGGTGGTCGGTGATGTCCTTGTAATAGGGCGCCACGACGATGAGCAGCCTGACGGGCGCGTCAAAGGCTGGCCGCGGCAGGCTGTGGTGGGTGGGTCCGGCCATCAGTATCCCTCCGAAACCCGGCGCGTGCCGGTGATTTCCAGCCCGTAGGCCTCGAGCCCGACAACCCTGGGTCTGGGCGAATTGGTGAGCAGAACGATGCGTGACAGGCCCAGCGAGGACAGGATCTGCGCACCGAGGCCATATTGCCGCAGCGTCTGCGGCGAGACCTCTTCGGTCGCGGCGATCTTCATATGCACATCGCGCAAGAGCACCAGCACGCCGCGCCCCTCGGCCGCGATCAGGCGCATCGCGTCGCCGAACTCGCCTGCGCGGCCGCTGGGCCCGACACCCACCACGTCGAGCATCGGGTCGAGCGCATGCATCCGCACCAGCACCGGCGCGTCGGTGGTGATGTCACCCTTGATCAGCGCGATATGCTCGGCGCCCTGCGTCTCGTCATTGTAGATGCGCAGCGTCCAGTCGCCGCCGAACTCGGACGTGATGGTCTGTTCCGAGCGCAGGCGCACCAGATTGTCGTTGCGGCGGCGATAGGCGATCAGGTCGCTGATCGTGCCGATGCGCAGGTTGTGGCGCTGGGCAAAGGCCACGAGGTCGGGCAGCCGCGCCATGGTGCCGTCCTCCTTCATGATCTCGCAGATCACGCCAGAGGGGTTCAGCCCGGCCAGCCGGCTGATATCCACCGCCGCCTCGGTATGGCCCGCGCGCACCAGCACGCCGCCGTCGCGCGCGCGCAGCGGAAAGACATGGCCCGGCGTGGCGATATCGGCCGCACCCTTGGCGGCGTCGATGGCGACCGAGACGGTCAGCGCGCGGTCCTTGGCGGAAATCCCGGTCGAGACGCCTTCGCGCGCCTCGATCGAGACGGTAAAGGCGGTTTCGTGGCGCGAGGAGTTCTGCGAGGCCATCAAGGGCAGGCCCAGTTGATCGACCCGCGTACCGGTGAGCGACAGGCAGATCAGCCCGCGCCCGTGCATCGCCATGAAGTTGATCGCATCGGGCGTGGCCATCTGCGCGGGGATCACCAGATCGCCCTCGTTCTCGCGGTCCTCGTGGTCCACGAGGATGAACATGCGGCCATTGCGGGCATCCTCGATGATGTCCTCGATGGAGCTGATGGCGTCGGACCAGTCGATCTCGACCGGGCCCGGAGTTTCATAGGCAGTGCTCATGGCATCCCTTTCGGCGTTGCTGCGCCAGATAGACCTTTGGCACGGGCTTGCAAAGGGGGCAGGCGAGTGGACCTGTCGCACCCGGCGCGCGGCGGCTGTGCGCGATTGCGCGGGCGGATTTGAGTATTTGGGGCACAGAGAAGCTGGAAGAGGGCGCGGAGCGGATAATGCAGGCGCGCGACGGCTAGTCCCACGCGCGCAGGCGCGCGACGGCTAGTCCCACGCGCGCAGGCGCGCGACGGCTAGTCCCACTCGCGCAGGCGCGCGACGTAGCGCGCCATCGTGTCGATCTCGATGTTGAGCAGGTCACCGACCCGCACCGCGCCCCAGGTCGTGACCGCCTTGGTATGCGGGATCACGTTGATGCCGAAACTGGCGCCATCGACCGCGTTCACGGTGAGCGAGGTGCCGTTGAGCGCGACCGACCCCTTGGGCGCGACGAACCGCGCCAGCGGCTCGGGCGCGCGCAGCGTGATGCGGGTGCTGGCACCCTCGTCGTGCAGGGCCGTCACCTCGGCCACGCCATCGACATGGCCCGAGACGATGTGCCCGCCAAGCTCGTCCCCGACCTTGAGCGCGCGTTCGAGGTTGAGCCGGTGACCTGCGGGCCAGCCGGTCTGGCCGATGTTGGTCATGGCGACGGTTTCGGCCGAGATCTGCACGTCGAACCAGCCGCGCGGGTCGGTGCCGGTTGCGACAACGGTCAGGCAGATGCCATCACAGGCGATGGAGGCGCCGATGTCGATGCCCGCGATGTCATAGGAGGTGGCGATGCGCGCGCGCAGGTCGCCCTCGTGCCGGGTGGCGAGAACCTCGCCGATATCGGTGATGATGCCTGTGAACATGGCCGCCCCCTTGCTGATGGCGAAAGACCTAGCGGGCGCGGCGGGGCAGGGCAAGACGGGGCAAGACGGGGCAAGACGGAGCAAGACGGGGCGGGGCAGAGATGCGGGGCAAGGCGGGGCAGAGATGCGGGGGTGCGCGGACGCCTTATTTGTGCCAGAACGCCGTGTTAACCAAATTGCTCTATCCCGTGTCGCGAAAGCCCGCCGTGAGTGTCCGCAGTGCCTGACCGCCGTTTCCTGTTCCTGCAAGGCCCGCACGGGCCGTTCTTCCACCGGCTCGGGCGGATGCTGCGGGCGGCGGGGGCGCAGGTGTGGCGCGTGGGTTTCAACGCGGGCGACCGGGCCTTCTGGTTCGGCGCGCCGGGCTACATCGCCTATCGCGGCACGCCAGAGGACTGGCCGGGCGCGCTCGATGCGCTGCTGGCCGGTCACCGCATCACCGATATCGTCCTTTACGGCGACACCCGGCCTGTCCACGCGGCCGCCGTGGCTGCGGCGCGGGCGGCGGGCCTGCGGGTGCATGTGTTCGAGGAGGGCTATCTGCGCCCCTACTGGGTCACTTATGAGCGCGGCGGCAGCAACGGCAATTCGCGGCTGATGGACATGTCGGTGCCCGAAATGAAGCGCGCGCTCGAAATGTCGGACCTCGACGTGCCGGAACCCCCCGCGCAATGGGGCGACATGCGCCAGCATGTGTTCTACGGCGCGCTCTACCATTGGTTCGTGATGTTCCGCAACGGCGACTACAAAGGGTTCCGCCGCCACCGCGAGCTGCCGCTGGGCACCGAGACGATGCTCTATACCCGGCGTCTCGTGCTCATGCCCTTCATCGCGCTCGACCGGATGGTCGCCACCGCGCGGATCAAATATGGCGGCTTTCCCTATCACCTCGGCCTGTTGCAGCTCGAGCATGACAGCAGTTTCCGCATGCACAGCCCATTCACCCGGATGGCCGAGTTTCTCACGCAGGTGATCGAGGGGTTTGCCACCGGCGCGCCGCGCCATCACCATCTGGTGTTCAAGGCGCATCCGCTCGAGAACGGCCAATCGCCGCTGCGCCGCATCATCCGCGAGATCGCGCGCCAGCATGGGGTGGGCGCGCGGGTGCATTATGTGCGCGGTGGCAAGCTTGCGGGGCTGCTTGACCATGCGCGCACGGCGGTCACGATCAATTCGACCGCAGCACAGCAGGTGCTCTGGCGCGGCATCCCGCTCAAGGTCTTTGGCCGCGCCGTCTATGCCAAGCCCGAGTTCGTGGCGACCCAGCCGCTGGCAGATTTCTTTGCCCAGCCGATGCGCCCTGACAGCCGCGCCTATCGCGACTATCGCCGCTTTCTGCTGGAGACGAGCCAGGTTCCGGGCGGGTTCTATTCCGCGCGCGGGCGGCGGCAGCTCTTGCGGCAGGTGGTGGACATGATGCTCGCCGACGAAGACCCCTATGATGCGCTGAAGTCCGGCAAGGCCGCGCCGCGGCAGCCCTTGCGGTTGGTCAACTGACCGCGCACCACATCTATGGCATCGCAGGGCGGGCGCGGCAGGCGCGCAACAGTCGGGCGGGCCTGCCGGTGCGCAGCGCTGGCTTTTGCACACGGATTCCGGTAGATTGCATCAAAACGTACAAGAATACGTCGAGGCAGATAAAAACAGGTCGAGGAGACCGAGCAGTGACACCCATGAGTTTGCGCCTCGCCCGAGGTGTGGCCGCTGTTGCGGCGCTGGCCATCCTGGCCTCCTGCGGCTTGCCGCGCCCTGGCCCGAACCGGAGCGAGATCTTTGCCGGATCGGTCATGCAGGAGGGCGACGCCTTTATCCTCACCGTCGATGACCGGATCAACCGGATCGCGGGTGTGACGCCGGCGCTGGGCTTTTCGGCGGGTTTCGAAGGCGCGGGCGTGCTCGGGTCCGACACGATCCAGCCGGGCGACATCCTCGGCCTTACGATCTGGGAAAACGTCGATGACGGCCTCCTGGTGCCTGCCGGGCAGAACGCGACCGTGCTCGAAGAGGTGCAGGTCGATGGCGCGGGCTTCATCTTTGTGCCCTATGCGGGCCGCATCCGCGCATCGGGCAATTCGCCCGAGGCGATCCGCCGGCTGATTGCGGAAAAGCTCGAGGAGCAGACGCCCGACCCACAAGTGCAGGTGCGCCGGCTTGCCGGTGACGGCACCACCGTGTCGGTGCTGGGCGGCGTGGGCGCGCAGGGGGTCTATGCGATCGAGCGGCCCACCCGCACGCTGACCGCGATGCTCGCGCGTGCAGGTGGCGTGGCGATCCGCCCCGAGATCGCGCAGGTCACGGTCGTGCGCGGCAACCATACCGGCACGATCTGGTATCAGGACCTTTATGCCCATCCCGCGCATGACATCGCGCTGCGCGGCGGGGACCGTATCGTGGTCGAAGAGGACCGCCGCACATTCACCGTGCTGGGCGCCACCGGCACGCAGAACCGCGTGCCCTTTGACAGCCAGACCGTCTCGGCGATCGAGGCGATTGCCACCGTGGGCGGGCTGTCCACCGCCGCCGCCGATCCCACCGGCGTCTTCGTGTTCCGCAACGAACCCGAGGCCATCGCCCGCCAGCTTGTCGGGCGCGACGACCTCGTGGGCACGCAGCGCGTGGTCTATGTGCTCGACCTCACGCGGCCCAACGGCATGTTCATGGCGCGCGACTTTGCGATCCGCGACGGCGACACCGTCTATGTGACCGAGGCGCCGTTCGTGCAGTTCAACAAGACCATCGCCGCGATCACCGGCACGCTGGGGGCCGTGGGCACCGCCTCGACCATCGCGAACGGCCCCTGAGGCACCCTGTGGTCCGGCAGCAGCCAGAGCGCGCCGCGGGAGAAACCCTGCGGCGTCTCTACGTCTACAACGGCGGTTTTCTGACCCAGCGCCGGGTGCGGCGGATCCTGCAACTGGCGGGCTATGACATCCGGCTGGGCGCGCCGGCCGCAGGCGACATGGTCGGCGTCTGGGGCGCGAGCCCCACCAGCCCACGCGGCCTGCGCGTCGCGGCGCGGCGCGGCGCGCCGCTGCTGCGGGTCGAGGATGCCTTTCTGCGCTCGGTCCTGCCCGGCCGCACCGGCGCGCCGCCGCTGGGCCTCCTGCTCGACACGCGGGGGGTGCATTTCGACCCTGCCCGGCCCTGCGACCTCGAGGTGCTGCTGGCCACCCATCCGCTCGACGACCCCGCGCTGCTGGCGCGGGCACAGGCCGCGATGGCACGCATTGCCGCAGGGCATCTGTCGAAATACACCGCCTTCGACCCCGACGCGCCGGTGCCCGCACCGGGCTATGTGCTGGTGATCGACCAGACCACAGGCGATGCCTCTGTCCGTGCCAGCGGCGGCGACGCCGCGGCCTTCCGCGCCATGCTGGCGCTGGCGCAGGCCGAACACCCGGATGCGCCGGTGGTGATCAAGACCCACCCCGAGACGCGCGCCGGCCTGCGCCCCGGCCATTTCGGCCCCGCCGACGCCGCCCCCGGCATCACGCTCTGCGACAGCGCGGTGTCGCCGCACCGCCTGCTGGCGGGCGCGCGCGCGGTCTATACGCTCTCCTCGCAACTGGGGTTCGAGGCGATCCTGGCGGGCCACCGGCCCGTGGTGCTGGGGCAACCCTTCTACGCCGGCTGGGGGCTGAGCGACGACCGCGCGCCCCTGCCCCGGCGCGCCCGCACCCTCACCGCGCCGCAGCTTTTCGCCGCCGCGATGATCCTCGCACCGCACTGGTATGACCCCTATCATGACCGCCTCTGCGAACTCGAGACGGCGCTGGCCACGCTCGAGGCCGAAACCCGCGCCTGGCGCGAGGACCAGCGCGGCTGGGTCGCCACCGGCATGCGCCTGTGGAAACGCGCCCCCCTGCAACAGATGTTCGGGGCGCAGCGCCGCATGGCCTTTGCCGACCCGCCCGCGCGCGCCATCGCCCGGCAAGAGGGCCGCCGCCTGATGGTCTGGGCCGGCAAATCCACCCCCGCGCTCGACGCCGCAGGTGCTGTGCGCGTCGAGGACGGCTTCCTGCGCTCACGCGGCCTCGGCGCCGACCTCGTGCCGCCGCTCAGCCTCGTGCTCGACGACCTCGGCATCTATTATGACCCCAGCCGCGAAAGCAGGCTCGAACGCCTCATCGCCGCCGCCTGCGACCTGCCCACCGACGCGCGCGCCCGGGCCGAGGCGCTGCGCGCCCGGCTGATCGCTGCCGGCATCACCAAATACAATCTCGGCGGCGCCCCCCTGCCCGCCGACCTGCCCGCAGGCCTGCGCCTCCTCGTGCCGGGTCAGGTCGAGGACGACGCCTCGATCCGCCACGGCGCAGGCGCCATCGCCACCAACCTTGCGCTGCTGCGAGCCGCCCGCGCCGCGCATCCCGATGCCGTGATCCTCTACAAACCCCACCCCGATGTGGAGGCCGGCCTGCGCCCCGGCGCGGTGCCCGATGCGGCAAGCCTCGCCGATGCCGTGCTCACCCGGACCGATGCCGTGGCCGCTCTCGCCGCCGCTGATGCGGTCTGGACCATGACATCGGCGCTGGGCTTCGAGGCGCTCCTGCGCGGATTGCCCGTCACCTGCACCGGCCAGCCCTTCTACGCCGGCTGGGGCCTGACGACCGACCTCGGTCCGCCCCTGCCGCGCCGCAGCGCCCGCCCCGACCTCACCGCGCTGGTCCATGCGACACTCGTCGCCTATCCGCGCTACCACGACCCGCTCACCCGCCGCCCCTGCCCGCCCGAAGTCATCCTGGACCGCCTGGCCACCGGCACCATCCCCCGCCCCGGTCCCGGCAACCGCCTGCTCGCCAAACTGCAGGGCGCCTTTGCCAGCCGTGCCACCTGGTGGCGGTGACAGCGCTCCGCCCCGGCTTCATCTTGCCGGAAATATCCCCGCCGGAGGCAAACCGACAAAAAGACAGTCGCGCCGCAGGCGCGTCAATTCTGGAGAACTCTGCGCACCGGCGCATCCCTGGCCACGCTGGGATGCACCCGCTCTGACCGGTCGCGGCCCACGATCCGCCGGCGACGCGACAAAAAGAGCTTGCCCCAGCCGCGCCATGACCCCACCGACGGCGCCTGCGCATCGCAGGGAAACCGCCCGCGCCAGCCCTCGGGCAGCATCAGACCGCACCCCTCCAGCCGCTCGAGCATCCAGACCAGCGCGATATTGGCCAGTGGCCGCGCCGCCGGAAACTCCCCCACCTGCCCGCCCACATCGCCATGGGTGCCGCGAAACCAGACCTGCTCCATATGCCCTGCCCAGTCGGGCGGACAGTCCCAGAGCACCGGCGCATAGGCCTCGCGCCGCTCGTCCAGCGCCAGCGCATGGAAGCCGTGCCGCACATGCCGCCCCAACGCATGGTTATGAAACGCATGCTGCGCCTCGGCCCAGCGCCACAGGATCGGCAGCCGCAGGCCCAGCGCCTTGACCGTGTCCCAGACCGCCACCGCCTCGATCTCCGCCGCGGCGTGGCAATGGATCGCGCGGAACGCCGCCAGTGCCTTGCTGCGCCCGCCCAGCCGATAGTGGCGATAGGCCGTGCGCACCGCCCGCTCGGTCGCCTGATCGGCGCGCACCAGCCCGACAACTTCGACCACGCCCGCAAGCGACCGCACCGCATAGGCCCCACGCGAATAGCCCACCAGCATGATCCTGTCGCCGGGGCGGTAGCGCGAGGCGAGCACGCCATAGGCCCGCTCGATCTGGCGGTTGATCCCCGTGCCGGTCATCACATCGAGCGTCCCCTTCCAGTCGCGCCACTGGATGCCCGCCTCGTAATAGACGCTCAGGTTGGCCCGCCGCCCGCTCTCGCACAACAGCTTGAACAGGATGCCGGCATTGGTCTCGCGCCCGGGCGCGAGCGAGGACATCGTGCCGTCGAGGATGATCACATGGGTTGCCGGCCCCCGGGTCCGGAGCGGACTTTCCTCTGCCCGCGGCCGTCTGTCGAGCAGACCCAGAACCCAGTCACGCAGCGCCACCCGAGGCCCCCCGCTCTCGCGGCCCATGACGCCATGCCAGTCCCAAACCGCTCTCCCCGCCGCCACACAGGGGCCATCCTAACCCGCCGCGCGGTCCTGTCCAGAACCATCCCGGGCCCGGGCCGCGAGAGCGCGCCGCGCGCGCCGGCGCCGGGTCAGAGCGCCGCCACCGCCACCTGCCGCCAGTCGCCATAGCCGTTGAACCGGCTCGACATGCCCTGCACATAGGCCCCCATCGCGGCAAAGATCAGCCAGTCGCCCTCGGCCAGCGTCACGGGCAGCGCGACCTCGCCGGGCAGCCGGTCAAGGCTGTCGCAGGTTGGCCCAAAGACGGTGAACGCGGCCGTCTCACCGGCCCTGACCTGCCCGTCAGGCCCCCGCACGACAAAGGCCCCGGCGCCGATCTGCCCCGCTTCGACCAGACCGCCATAAATGCCATCGGTCAGATAGACCCGCCCCGCGCGGCGCGATTTGACCTGCACGCCATAGGCAAAGGCGTCGGCGACCAGCCCGCGCCCCGGCTCGCAGACCAGCGCAAGCGGCTGGGCAAACCCCGCCAGCCCCGCCCTGATCGCGGCAAAGATCGGCGCGTGATCGACCGGCCCGCCATCGCGCCCGCCGGGAAAACCGCCGCCGACGTTGAGCCGGTCAAGCGTCACCCCCGCCGCCTGCGCACAGCGCGCGGCCTCGGCCATATAGGCGCCCCATGCGGCCGGGTCGGTGCATTGCGTGCCGACATGGAAGGTCATCGAGGGGCGCATCCCCGCCTCTGCCACCTGCCGCAGCAGCGTCACCGCCGCCTCGGGCCCGGCCCCGAACTTTGCGCCAAAGGCATAGGCCGCACCCGCCACCGGCAGCGCGAGGCGCACCGCGACCTCGCTGCCCGCCGGCAAGCCGCATTCCAGCAGTTTCACCAGCTCGCCCGCCTCATCGACCGACCAGCTTGCCACGCCTGCCGCGCGCGCCAGCGCGATCTCGGCGCGGCTGCGGACCGGGTTGTGGTAATGCAGCACCGCGCGCGGGCAGACGCGGCGCACCAGTGCGATTTCCTCGGGCGAGGCCACGTCAAAGGCGCGCATCCCGCCCGCCCAGAGCTGCGCCAGCACCGCCTCGGACGGGTTGGCCTTGACCGCAAAGGTCACGTCGCCGGGGAAACCGTCCCGAAACGCAAGGTGACGCGCCTCGAGTGCCGCGGCGCAAAAGAACAGCACCGGCCCGTCCGGCCCGGGCTCATCATGACCAGTCCCGTCATCCTGCGCGCCAGCCTGCGCGCCAGCCTGCGCGTCATCCTGCGCGCCAGCCTGCGCGTCATCCTGCGCGCCAGCCTGCGCGTCATCCTGCGCGATCCAGGCGGCCGGGTCCGCGACCATTACCGGGCGTTGCATCATCGGCCTGCCTCCTGCTGTTTTGCCGATGATACCCTTCTTGCACGCCATAATGTCGCGGCACATCGCACAAAGAGACTCAACATTCCGTCAAATCGACGATAGGACTGTCACTATGACAGACCTCGACGAAACCGACCGCCAGATCATCGCCCATCTCGCGGCCGATGCGCGCCTGCCGGTGGCCAAGCTCGCGCAAAAGCTGGGCCTCGCGCGGACCACCGTGCAGGCCCGGCTCGACCGGCTCGAACGCAGCGGCACCATCGCGGGCTACACGCTCAAGCTGTCCGAGGATGCCCGCCGGGGCGAGATCCGCGCCACCGTTCTCATCCATATCACCCCCGCCGCGCAGTCCGCCGTGCTGGCACATCTGCGCCACCTGACCGAGGTCGAGCGCGCGCATACCACCTCGGGGCGCTGGGACCTCTGCTGCATCCTGCGCAGCCCCTCGACCGGCGCGCTCGACGCCACGCTCGACCGGATCGGCGCGATCGAGGGGGTGCAGGCGCTTGAAACCCTGATCCACCTGAGCACCCGCATCGACCGCGCGCTCTGAGGCCCGCCGCACCCCCTTTTCCTCGCCCCCCCCAGCGGCTAAACGAAAGGCCAACCACAGGGGACCACGCCATGCCGATGGAAAAGACCTTTGACGCCGCACAGGCCGAGGCCCGCATCTCTGCCATGTGGGAGGCCGCAGGCGCGTTTCGCGCCGGGGCCAATGCCTCGCGCGATGACACCTTCTGCGTGATGATCCCGCCGCCCAACGTGACGGGGTCGCTGCACGTCGGCCACGCCTTCAACAACACGCTGCAGGACATTCTCGTGCGCTGGCACCGGATGCGCGGCTTTGACACGCTGTGGCAGCCCGGTCAGGACCATGCCGGCATCGCCACGCAGCTTGTCGTGGAGCGCAAGCTCGCCGCCGCCGGCAACATGGGCCGACGCGAGATGGGCCGCGCCGCGTTTCTGGACAAGGTGTGGGAGTGGAAGGCCGAAAGCGGCAACACGATCATCGACCAGCTCAAGCGCCTCGGCGCCTCCTGCGACTGGTCGCGCAACGCCTTCACCATGTCCGGCGCACCGGGCGCGCCCGCGGGCGAGGCCGGCAATTTCCACGACGCCGTGATCCGCGTCTTTGTGGACATGTATCACAAGGGGCTGATCTATCGCGGCAAGCGACTGGTCAACTGGGACCCGCATTTCGAAACCGCCATTTCCGACCTCGAGGTTGAGAATCTGGAAGTCGCGGGTCACATGTGGCACTTCAAATACCCGCTCGCGGGGGGTGCCACCTACCGCTATGTTGAAAAAGATCAAGACGGCCGCGTGCTGGTGGACGAAGAGCGCGACTATATCGCCATTGCGACCACCCGGCCCGAGACGATGCTGGGCGATGGCGCGGTCGCGGTCCACCCGTCCGACGAACGCTATGCGCCCATCGTCGGCATGCTCTGCGAGATCCCCGTGGGGCCAAAGGAACACCGCCGCCTGATCCCGATCATCACCGACGACTACCCCGACCCGACCTTTGGTTCGGGCGCGGTCAAGATCACCGGCGCGCATGATTTCAACGACTACGCCGTGGCGAAACGCGCGGGCATCCCCTGCTACCGCCTGATGGACAGCCGCGCCCATCTGCGCGACGACGGCGCGCCCTATGCCGAATGCGCCGCGCTGGCGCAGAAGATCATCGAGGGCGCGCAGATGTCCGAGGCCGAGATCGACGCGATCAACCTCGTGCCCGACGACTACCGCGGGCTCGACCGGCTCGACGCGCGCGCGCGCGTGGTGGCGGCGATCACCGCCGAGGGGCTTGCGGTCACGAAACTGGTCAAATCCATCGACCCCGAGACCGGCGCCGAGCATCTGGAGCGCGTGCCCTATGTCGAGGACAAGCCGATCATGCAGCCCTTTGGCGACCGCTCCAAGGTTGTCATCGAGCCGATGCTGACCGACCAGTGGTTCGTCGATACCGCGCAGATCGTCGGCCCCGCGCTCGACGCCGTGCGCGACGGGCGCACCACGATCATGCCGGAAAGCGGGGAAAAGACCTATTTCCACTGGCTCGAGAATATCGAGCCCTGGTGCATCTCGCGTCAGCTCTGGTGGGGGCACCAGATCCCGGTGTGGTATGGGCTCGACATCGGCGCGGCGCTGTCGGCGGGCCCCGGTGGCGATCTCGACGAGGTCGATCTCGGCGCGCTGCTGCTCGACGGTGCCGTGCGCGCGGGCGAGGTGCACCGCTGCGCGCCCGACCTCGCCAGGATCGCCGCCACCTTCCGTTCGGAAATCGCGGATATGCCGCAGCCGCTCAATGCCGCGCAAGTCATTGAGGTTGCAGACAAACACGAGGCGATCCAGGCGCTCGCCGCGAGCCTTGCGCAATATGCGACAACGGGCGATCCGACGCATCTGGCCTACCCGGTCTGGCGTGACCCCGACGTGCTCGACACCTGGTTCTCTTCCGGTCTCTGGCCGATCGGCACGCTGGGCTGGCCCGACCCCACGCCGGAACTGCGCAAATATTTCCCCACCGATGTGCTCATCACCGGGCAGGACATCCTGTTCTTCTGGGTCGCGCGGATGATGATGATGCAGCTTGCCGTGGTGGGCGAGGTGCCCTTTCACACCGTCTATCTGCACCAGCTCGTGCGCGACGAGAAGGGCAAGAAGATGTCCAAGACGACGGGCAATGTCATCGACCCGCTCGACATCATCGACCAATATGGCGCCGACGCGCTGCGCTTTACCAATGCCGCGATGGCGGCGCTGGGTGGCGTGCTCAAGCTGTCGGAGGACCGGATCAAGGGCTACCGCAACTTTGGCACCAAACTGTGGAACGCGCACCGTTTCGCCGAGATGAACGGCGCGTGGGAGGGCCTGCCCGCCGAACGAGCCACCGACCGCACCGCGATCCCCGCCGCCACCCAGCCCGTCAACCTCTGGATCATCGGTGAAACCGCCCGCACCTTGCAGGAGGTCGATGCCGCGCTCGCCGCCTACCGCTTCAACGAGGCGGCCAGCGCGCTCTACGCCTTTGTCTGGGGCAAGGTCTGCGACTGGTATGTGGAATTCTCCAAACCGCTGTTGCAGGGCGAGGACACGACCCACAAGGCCGAGACACAGCAGGTCATGGCCTGGGTGCTCGACCAGTGCCTGATCCTGCTGCACCCGATCATGCCCTTCATCACCGAAGAGCTGTGGACCGCCAGCGGCCCGCGCGCCAAATTGCTCGCCCATGCCGCCTGGCCCGGCTATACGACCGCCCTCGCAGACCCCGCGGCCGATGCGGAAATGTCCTGGGTGCTGTCGCTGATCGAGGGCATCCGCTCGGCCCGCGCGCAGATGAACGTGCCGGTGGGCCTCTACCTGCCGGTGGTAATGCTCGACGCAGACGCCGCCGCGCGGGGTGCCTTTGCCCGCAACGCCGCGCTGATCCAGCGCCTTGCCCGGATCGAGGCCCCGACCGAGGCCCTCACCGCACCCAAGGGCGCGCTCACGATCCCGACGCAGGGCGCGACCTTTGCCCTGCCGCTTGCCGGCATCATCGACGTGGCCGGCGAAAAGACGCGCCTGACAAAGGCGCGCGAGAAGCTGGGCAAGGAGATCGCAGGCCTGCGCGGGCGCCTGAACAACCCCAATTTCGCCACCTCCGCCCCGCCCGAGGTGGTCGAAGAGGCGCAAGCGAACCTCGCCCTGCGCGAGGACGAGGCCGCACAGCTCGACACCGCCCTCGCCCGGCTCGCGGAAATGGCCTGAGCCGGGCGGGGCCCAACTTTCCCCGCCCCGTTCATCTTTTGGCGAAAAATATCCTGGGGCCCGGGGCAAAGCCCCGGGTGTCACAACAAGCGCCACGCCTCACGCCTTGCCCCGCCCGCCGCCACAGGCTTAACTCGCGCCCATGTCCACAGATCCCCGCCTGACCCCGCTCGTCGCCTCCCTGCCCGCCAGCGTGCCCTTTGTCGGCCCCGAGGCGCAGGAGCGCGCGCGCGGCGCGCCCTTTGCCGCGCGCCTTGGCGCGAACGAGAGCCTGTTCGGCCCCTCCCCCCGCGCCATCGCTGCGATGCAGGCGGCGGCGCCTGATGCCTGGATGTATGGCGACCCCGAGATGCACGACCTGCGCCAGGCCATCGCCGCCCATCACGGCTGCCCGCCCGCCCATGTCATGCCCGGCGAGGGGATCGACGGGATCCTCGGCCTCATCGTGCGCCTGCTGATCGCGCCGGGCGATGCGGTCGTCACCTCCGCCGGGGCCTATCCGACCTTCACCTACCATGTCGCGGGCATGGGCGGCCGTATCCACAGCGTGCCCTACACCGCCGATCACGAAGACCCCGAACGGCTCATCGCCCGCGCCCGCGACGTCGGCGCAAAGCTCATCTATATCGCCAACCCCGACAACCCGATGGGCACATGGCACGACGCCGCCACGATCGCGCGGATGGTGGACCGGGTGCCCGAAGGCGCGCTGCTGATCCTCGACGAGGCCTATATCGACCTCGCGCCAGAGGGCACCGCCCCCGCGCTCGCCCCCGCCGACCCCCGCGTGATCCGGCTGCGCACCTTTTCCAAGGGCTATGGCCTCGCCGGCATCCGCGTCGGCTATGCCATCGGCCCCGCGCCGCTGCTGGCGGCCTTTGACCGGGTGCGCAACCATTTCGGGATGGGCCGGATCAGCCAGGCGGGTGCCATTGCCGCGCTCGCCGATCAGGGCTGGCTCGCCCATGTGCAGGCCGAGGTCGCCGCCGCCCGCGCCTGCATCGCCGCCATCGGCGCGGCCCATGGCCTGCGCGCCATTCCATCCGCCACCAATTTCGTCACGCTCGACTGCGGCGCGGACGGTGCCTTTGCCCGCGCAACGCTCGCGGGGCTGCTTGCGCGCGGGGTGTTTGTGCGGATGCCTTTCGTGGCCCCGCAAGACCGCTGCATCCGCATCTCCTGCGGCACGGCGGCCGCGCGCGATGTCCTTGCCGCCGCCCTGCCCGAGGCGCTGGCCGCGGCGCGGCGCACGGCGATTTGACTTGCCTTCCCCCTGCTGGAAGCCTGCAGATGACGGCAAACAGCACCGGAGACCCCACATGCGCCTTCCCCTCGCCGCCTTCCTCATCGCCACAGCCCTGCCCGCCGCAGCCCAGGACCCCCATGCCGGCCACAGCATGGCCCCGATGGGCGAGATGACCCCCGCCACCGAGGCCTTTGTCGCCGCCAATGCCGCGATGCACGAAGGGATGGCGATCCCCTTCAGCGGCAATGCCGATGTCGATTTCATCGCCGGCATGATCCCGCACCATCAGGGCGCGGTCGATATGGCGCGCATCGTGCTGCAATACGGCACCGACCCCGAGGTGCGCGCGCTGGCCGAGGGCATCATCGCCGCGCAAGAGGTCGAGATCGCCTGGATGCAGGCCTGGCTCGCCGCCAACGCGCCCTAGCGGACCCCGGCCACCACATCCGCGGCCGCATCCAGCGCGCCGCGGCCATGCGGGATGGCCAGCGCGGTCATCCCCGCCTCCATCACCGCGAGGACGCCCAGCACCATATGGGCGTTCACATGGCCCATATGGCCGATGCGGAAATAGGCATCCGCCGGGTCGCGCCCCAGCCCGATGCCCAGCGTGACGCCTGCCACGCCTTCGCACCAGGCGCGGAGCCGGTCGCCGTCGGGCGAGGCCATCACCGCCGCTGTCACCGCATGCGACCGCTTGGCCGGGTCCGCGATGTTGAGCCGCAGCGCACCTTCCTGCCCCCAGGCATCAAAGGCCGCCCAGATCGCGCGGGCCAGCGTGGCGTGGCGGGCCCAGACGGCCTCGATCCCCTCTTCGCCGATCATGTCGAGCGCGGCACGCAGGCCATACAGATGATGCGTCGGCGCGGTGCCGTCGAAATACTGGTAATAGCCCTCGGGCGCCACGCGCGGCCGCCAGTCCCAATAGCCGGTCACACAGTCTGCCCGCCCGCGCGCCGCGTCCGCCTTGTCGTTGAAGAACACGAAACCCAGGCCCGGCGGCGTCATCAGCCCCTTCTGGCTGGCCGTCACCATCACATCGACGCCCCATGCGTCCATCTCGAAGGCGTCGCAGCCCAGCGAGGCGATGCAATCGACGGCCAGCAGCGCCGGATGGCCGGCCCCGTCGAGCACGGCGCGCAGCCCCGCGATATCGTTGCGCACCGAGGTCGACGTATCGACATGCACCGCGAGCACCGCCCTGATCCGCCCGTCCGGGTCAGCGGCGAGCCGCTCTGCCACGCGGGCGAGGTCGATGTCGTCCTGCCAGCCGAAATCCATCACCTCGACCTGCACGCCCAGGCCCTGCGCCATCGTGCCCCATCCCAGGCAGAACCGCCCCGTGGCCAGCACCAGCACAAGATCGCCGCGCGACAGGATATTGGCCAGCGCCGCCTCCCAGGCCGCATGGCCGTTGCCGATGTAGATCGCGGCATGATGCGCCGTGCGCGCCACGGCCTTGAGATCGGGGATGAGGCCCTGCGTCATCTCGATCAATTGCCCGGTATAGATGTTTGGCGCGGCGCGGTGCATGGCCGACAATACCCTGTCGGGCATCACCGAGGGACCGGGGATCGCGAGGTAGTGACGTCCGTTCGAGAGCATGTGAGGGGCCTTTGTCTGCGCTGCAAGGCGCGACACTAGCCTGCTCCCCCGCAGCGTCAATCGGCCTTGCGCCTTGCCCGGCTTGCCCTTTGCCCCCATTTGCGCCTAAACCGCCTGCACCCAAGGGGAACAAGGGACCAGATGCTCGGCAAGCTCTCCTCAAGCCTCCAGCGCCGCGAACGCGCGTGGCGGCAGTCCTTTGGCAAGGATATCGTGGACCCCCGCGCGCGGCGCTGGTCGGTGCTGCATTACGAATTCGTCGATCACGCGGTGCTGCGCCGCTTCTGGCACAATTTCTTCGAGGTGGCGCCGGGCGTCTACCGGTCGAACCACCCCAATCACCGCCGTTTCGCCGCCTACAAGGCGATGGGGATCAAATCGGTCCTCAACCTGCGCGGCACGCCGCGGCGCGCGCATCACCTGTTCGAGGTCGAAAGCTGCGCAGCCCTCGGCCTGGCGCTGCACAATACCGAACTGCACGCGCGCAAGCCCGCCGCGCGCGACAAGCTCTTGCGCCTGTTCGATCTGTTTCGCAGCATCGAGCGCCCCTTCGTGATGCATTGCAAATCGGGCGCCGACCGCGCCGGACTGGCCTCTGCGCTCTACCTCATGGCGTTCGAGGATGTGCCGGTGGCCGAGGCGCGCAAACAACTCTCGATCCGTTACCTGCATCTGAAATCGTCGAAAACCGGCGTACTCGACCATATGCTCGACCTCTACGAGGCGCGTGTCGCCGAGGGGCCGATCGGCATCGAGGACTGGATCGCGACCGAATACGACCCCGACGCCGTGATGGCGAGCTTTCAGGCGAAACGGAGCAGGCGGTGACAGACGGACGGCCCGGCCTCTTTGCCTGGCTCTGGCGCGGCTATCTCGCGCCGCATTGGCGCTGGCTGGCGCTGGCGCTGGTGCTGATGGCGATCGAAGGCGGCACGCTGGGCGTCTTTGCCGCGATGATGCAGCCGATGTTCGACGACATCTTTGTCGCCGGCAAGACCGAGGCGCTCTGGCTTGTCGGGCTGGTCATCATGGGCGTGTTCGTCACGCGCGCGATCACCTCCATCGGGCAGCGGGTGATCCTGACGCGGATCAACGAACTGAGCGCCGGCGCCCTGCGCGCCGACCTGCTCGCGCATCTGATGCGGCTCGACGGCAGCTTTCACCTCGCCCATCCGCCGGGCCTGCTGATCGAGCGCGTGCAGGGCGATGTCGCGGGGATCAACCGGATCTGGGCCGGCATCATCACCGGGCTGGGGCGTGATCTGGTCGCGGTGATCGTGCTCTTTGGCGTGGCGCTTTCGGTCGATTGGCGCTGGACGCTGATCGCCCTCATCGGCATCCCGCTGCTCATCGCGCCCTCACTGCTGGTGCAGCGCTATGTGCGCCGCCGGGCCACCGCCGCGCGCGAGATCGCCGCGCGGATGTCCACCCGGCTGGATGAAGTGTTCCACGGCATCGCGCCGATCAAGCTCAACAGCCTCGAGGCCTACCAGTCCGACCGCTACGCCGCACTCACCCGCCAACGGATCACGGCCGAGGTGAAATCGGCCGCGGGTCAGGCCACCATCCCCGGGCTGATCGACATCATGACCGGGCTCGGGTTTCTCGGCGTCCTGTTCTACGGCGGCACCGAGATCATCAGTGGCGACAAGACGGTGGGCCAGTTCATGTCCTTTTTCACCGCCATGTCGCTGGCCTTTGAGCCGCTGCGCCGACTGGGCAACATCTCGGGCCTGTGGCAATCGGCGGCGGCGAGCCTTGCGCGAATGCGGGCGCTCTTTGACACCGCGCCGACGCTCACATCACCGGCCATCATCCGCCCCGCCCCCGCAGGCGCGCCCGCAATCATGCTCGAGGACGTGCACCTCGCCTATGGCGACCTGCCGGTGCTGCGCGGCGTCAGCTTCACCGCCGCCGCAGGGCAGACGACCGCGTTGGTGGGCGCATCGGGCGCGGGCAAGAGCACGGTGTTCAACCTGCTCACCCGGCTGGTCGATCCGCAATCAGGGAGCGTCACGCTGGGCGGCGTGCCGGTTCAGGCGATGGACATCGCGGCGCTGCGCGGCCTGATTTCGGTCGTCTCGCAGGACGCGGCCCTGTTCGACGAGACCCTGCGCGACAATATCCTGCTCGGACGCAGCGACATCAGCGCGGCGCGACTGGCACAGGTGCTCGACGCGGCCCATGTCACCGATTTCCTGCCGCAGCTTCCCGCCGGGCTGGACAGCCCGGCCGGGCCGCGCGGATCGGCGCTGTCCGGCGGGCAGCGACAACGCATCGCCATCGCCCGCGCGCTCCTGCGCGACACGCCGGTGCTGCTGCTCGACGAGGCGACAAGCGCGCTGGACACGCGGTCCGAAGCGCTGGTGCAGGATGCGCTCGACCGGCTGTCGCAGGGGCGCACGACGCTGGTGATCGCGCACCGGCTCTCGACCGTGCGCAAGGCGCAGCAGATCGTGGTGATGGAGGCCGGGCGCGTGGTCGAAACCGGCACGCATGAGGCGCTGCTCGCGGCGGGCGGCACCTATGCCGGGCTGCACGCGCTGCAATTCCGCGATGGCGAAGGGGCCGCCTGACCCCTATATCCCGGGCAGACCAGAAGAGCGGACAAGAAGAGCGGACAAGGAGAGCAGACCATGGCCGAGCGCACCATCCTCGCCCTGACCGGCACCGACCGGGTGCATTTCCTGCAAGGGCTCGTGACCAATGACGTGACCCGCGCCGAAGGCAGCATCATCTATGCAGCGCTGCTGACGCCGCAGGGCAAATACCTCGCCGATTTCTTCGTGATCGGGCAAGCCGATCGCCTGCTGATCGACGTGGCGGCACCGCTCGCGGCCCCGCTGGCGCAGCGGCTGGGCATGTACCGCCTGCGCGCCGATGTGCAGATCACCCAGACCGACATGACCATGTCGCGCGGCACAGGGCCCGCCCCTGCAGGCGCCCTGCCCGACCCGCGCCACCCGGCGCTGGGATGGCGGGCCTATGGCGCGGCCACACCCCCGGATGCGACCGACTGGACCGCGCTGCGCGTCGCCCATGCCATCCCCGAGAGCGGCATCGAACTCACACCCGAGACCTATATCCTCGAGGCCGGGTTCGAGGCGCTCAACGGCGTCGATTTCCGCAAGGGCTGTTATGTGGGCCAAGAAGTCACGGCCCGGATGAAGCACAAGACCGCGCTGAAAAAGGGGATCACCCGGGTCACCCTCGACGGCCCGGCCAGACCCGGCGACGAGATCACGTCCGATGGCAAACCCGTCGGCACGCTGCACAGCATCGCCGGTGACCGCGCCCTGGCCTTTCTGCGCCTGGACCGCGCCTCAGGCCCGCTGCAGGCCGGTGCCGCAACCCTCACACTGGCCTGACGCCCCGGCTTCTTTGTGCCCCAAATACTCCCGCCGGAGGCAAAGAGTTTTCGTACGAAAACTCTTGCAAGAATTTTCGTACGAAAATTCTTCGCCCGCCCCCGCCGTCAGTCCTCCAGCAGAAAGGCAAAGCGCAGGGCCAGCGCGTCCCACAGCGCCTCGCTCCCCGCAGCGAGCACATGGCCCTGCGTCAGCCCCGCGTGATAGGCACTGCCGTCAAGCATCCGCACCACGCCACCCGCCTGCTGCACGCAGAGCACGCCCGCCGCATGGTCCCAGGCATGGGGCACCGGCCCGCTGAGCAAAAAGGCCGCGTGTCCCTGCGCCACCATCCGGTATTCATGGCACGAACAGCGCAGCGACTGCGCGCGGCCGAATTCTGCCATCGCCGCGGCGAGCGCCGCCCGATGCCGGCGCGCCACCAGCCCGAGCGGCACATAACCCGCCATCCCGCCGAACCGGATCTCGTGCGAACTCGCAAGCGGCGCGCGGGTGCCGTCGGCCATCACCCGCAGCGTCGCACTGGCCGCATCGGCGACGATCCAGTCGTCCATCACCGGGTCATAAAGCAGCCCGAACACCGGTCGCCCCGCCACCGTGGCCGCCAGGATCACCCCGAAGAGCGGCAAGCCCTTGGCAAAATTCCAGGTCCCGTCCACCGGGTCAATGATCACCGCCAGCGGCGCGGTGCCGATCGCGTCGCGCAAGCCCGGCTCGGCCGCGATCGCCTCCTCGCCCACCACCACCGCCGCGGGAAACACCGCCCGCACGGCAGCGGTGATCTGCGCCTCGGCCTCGGTATCGGCCAGCGTGACCAGATCGGTCGGCCCCGATTTGGCCGCCACATCCGCCACACCCAGCCGCCGGAACCGGGGCATGACGCAATCGCGCGCTGCGGCACGGACGATCTCGATCAGCGCCGCCTGTTCTGCCGACGTCAGGTTCATGGCCATCCCATCCGCTCGCGAAACCACCGCCCGCCAGACCGGCCCGGCGGGCGCTCTGATCGCCGCTGCCGCTCAGGCGCGTTCGACGTATTCGAACAGCTCCGTGTTCACGATGATCTTTTCATCCGTGCCCACAAAGGGCGGAATCATCACGCGCACGCCATTGTCGAGGATCGCGGGCTTGAAGCTGTTGGCCGCCGTCTGCCCCTTCACCACCGGCTCGGTCTCGACCACCGTGCAGGTGATCTTGAGCGGCAAGGTGAGGTTCAGCGCCTCTTCCCCGTAATATTCGATATGGACGATCATCCCGTCCTGAAGAAACGGCCGGCGTTCGCCCAGCAGGTCGGCGGGCAGCGCGATCTGCTCATAGGTCTCGCTGTCCATGAAGGTCAGCATCCCGTCGGTTTCATACAGAAACTGCTGGTCCTTCTGTTCGAGCTGCACGCGTTCGACCTTGTCGGCCGAGCGGAACCGCTCGTTCAGCTTGCGCCCGTCGCGCAGGTTCTTCAGCTCGACCTGGGCAAAAGCCCCGCCCTTGCCGGGTTTGACGTGGTCGGTTTTCACCGCAACCCACAAGCCGCCGTCATGTTCAAGGACATTTCCGGGGCGGATTTCGTTTCCATTGATTTTGGGCATGGCTCTACTGTGTCAGGAATGTGTCAAAAGGTTGATCGAACGTTGCTCGACCCTATATATCGGGCTCGATACCCTGACAAGGCGACTAAATAGAGGCACAAAAGAATAAAAGCTATGCGCAGCGCGCATATCTGCTATTCGAAAAGAGGAACCCCGAATCGGTTCCAATCATGCATATTCGCCCGCACGCCTTGAAGCGCAAGAGCAAAAAACAAAGGACGCGAGATGAGAGATTTCGTTGACGGCACGGCCTACAATAACGAGCAGGGCAACCGTGCGCGTAAACTGTTTGCGGCCGTGGTTCTGGCCGCGCTCGATGATGCGATCGCGGATGACAAGAAATATGGCAACGGCCCCGAACAGATCGCCCGCTGGGCACGCTCGCGCGATGGCCGCGAGGTCCTGTCCTGCGCCGGCATCGACCCCAACGAGCGCGTCGTGCAAGGCCTGATGGATTTCGTGGGCAAGGGTGTGCGCACCTCGGTCGCGCTCTCGCGCGAGGAAAGCGAACGCCGCCACGCCGCCGAAGAAGAGGCGCGCGCCGCCTGACGTCCGATGTGACCCGTCCTGCGGGACGGTGGCGAAAACGCGGTCCTCTGCTCGGGGCCGCGTTTTTCTTTTGTCCCGACAGGCCCTGACCGGAGAGGCCACGTGACCAAGGCGATCATGATCCAGGGCGCCGGCTCCAACGTCGGCAAGTCGATGCTGGTCGCAGGCCTCGCGCGCGCCTGCCTGCGGCGCGGCCTCTCGGTCGCCCCGTTCAAACCGCAGAACATGTCCAACAACGCTGCCGTCACGGCGGATGGCGGCGAGATCGGCCGCGCCCAGGCGCTGCAGGCGCGGGCCTGCGGGCTCGCGCCGCTGGTGGACATGAACCCGGTGCTGCTGAAACCCGAAAGCGATCTTGGCGCGCATGTGATCGTGCAGGGCCGCCGCTTTGGCACTTTGCGCGCCCGCGACTACGGCCGGATGAAATCGACCCTGCTGCCGCATGTGCTCGACAGTTTCCACCGCCTCGCGCAGGGGCGCGATCTGGTCCTCGTCGAAGGCGCGGGCAGCCCGGCCGAGGTCAACCTGCGCGCCGGCGACATCGCCAACATGGGCTTTGCCAGCGCGGCGGGCGTGCCTGTGGTGCTGATCGGCGACATCGACCGCGGCGGGGTCATCGCGCAGCTTGTGGGCACCCACGCAGTCCTGCCCGAACAGGACCGCGCCCTGATCCGCGCCTTTGCGATCAACAAGTTCCGCGGCGACCCCACGCTTTTTGCCGAAGGGATGGAGATCATCGCCGCGCACACAGGCTGGGCCCCGCTGGGCATCCTGCCCTGGTTCGCCGACGCCTGGCGCCTGCCCGCCGAGGATGTGATGGACATCGCGCGCCACCCCGCGTCAGCCGGGCCGGGCCAGATCCGCATCGCCGTGCCCCGCCTCGGCCGGATCGCCAATTTCGACGACCTCGACCCGCTCGCCGCCGACCCGCGCGTCAGCGTGACCATCGTCGAACCCGGCCGCCCCTTGCCCGGCGACGCCACGCTGGTGCTGATCCCCGGCAGCAAATCCACCATCGCCGACCTCGCCGGCTTTCGCACCAATGGCTGGGACATCGACCTTGCCGCCCATGTCCGGCGCGGCGGGCAAGTGCTGGGCCTCTGTGGCGGCTACCAGATGCTGGGCCGCTCCATCAGCGACCCCCAAGGGATCGAGGGCGCGCCCGCCACCGTGCCCGGCCTCGGCCTTCTGGACGTGGACACCGTGATGACCCCGCACAAGACGCTTGCCCTCACCGAGGCGCGCGACATCGCAAGCGGCGCGCCGGTGCAGGGCTACGAGATCCATATCGGCGAAACCAACGGCCCGGACCGCGCCCGCGCCTGGCTGACTGTCGCCGATCATGGCGAAGGCGCCGCCTCGCCCGATGGGCGCATCCGGGGAACCTATCTGCACGGCCTGTTTGCCGCCGATGCGTTCCGCACCGCTTTCCTCGCCCGGCTCGGCGCAACCGGCCCCACCCGAAGCTATGAGACCACGCTCGAGGCGACGCTCGACAGCCTCGCCGCCCATGTCGAGGCGCATCTGGACGTGGACCAGATCCTGCGGCTCGCCGCCCCGCTCTGACGGTCCGGCTTCATCTTGCCACAAATATCCCCGCCGGAGGCTCCCCCCCGCCACCCGCGCGCTGGCGCAGGGCATGAGGGCAAGGCGTGGAGGACAAGGCGTGGAGGACAAGGCGTGGAGGACAAGGCGTGGAGGACAAGGCGTGGAGGACAAGGCGTGGAGGACAAGGCGGGGGCGCTATTCGAACTCCTGGCTCGACAGCACGCGGTAGATCTCGCGGCGCACCAGCTTGCGCACGTTGCGGGTGATCCGCTCGCCCAGCGTGCCCTGAAGCTCCTGCCGCACGATCTCGATCACCAGATTGCGCAGCATCTCCTCGTCGATCAGGCCCTCGCCCAACTCTGCCAGCGGCGCCTCGTCATCGCGGGAAAACGCCCCCTCGGGCGAACGGGCGAGATCCTGTGCCAGCCCGCCCGCTGCGCGGTCTGCATCGGGGGCGCCATAGGGCGTCGCGGCCGGCGCGGCGTCCGACCGGTCATCGTGCGGGTCATCGGCCACACCGGCCAGCGGTCCTGCGGCAAACACGGCATCCTGCACCGGCTGACCGAGCACCTGCGCGGCCCAGGCGATATCCTCTGGCGGGACGTGGCGAAAGGCGGGGGGGACGGGCGCATCCGCTGTAGCGGTGGCGGTCTCTGGCAGGGTCCGCAGCCCGCCGAGGTTGCGCAGGAGGGCATGGGGGTCACGCCGGGTCGAGGCCCAGTCAACCACCGGCACCCCTTCGCTGCCATCGGGTTCCCAGTCGTCGTCCTGCGAGGTGACGGCGGCCTCAAGTTCGGCAATCGTGGTGAGAAGCGACAGCCGCCCGGACGACGGCTGTGCCCCCGCATCATCGCCTGCGGGCGCCGCGGCCATGATGGTGCCCAGATCCTCGTCCTCGACCTTGGCCTCGAGGGGGGCCCCGGCCAGGGCATCCCAGGGCGCGGTCTGCGGCACCGGCGCGTCAAGCGCCGCCAACCGGTCAGTCGCGTCACGCGCCGCCAACGGGTCAGTCGCGTCACGCGCCGCCAACCGGTCAGTCGCGTCAAGCGCCGCCAACCGGTCAGTCGCGTCACGCGCCGCCAACGGGTCAGTCGCGTCACGCGCCGCCAACCGGTCAGTCGCGTCGCGCGCCGCGGTCAGGTCCGGCGCGGGATCGGCGTCCTCGGTCACGGCATCGACCACGCGCAGGGCCGGCGTCAGCACGAATCGCCCCGCCGACGCAGGTGCGCCGGGCGTGGCTTTTGCCTGGTCGGCGGGCAGAGGCTCCTGTGCATCGGGCGCATGAGCCGACACGGCCGCGCCCGCCGTCACCCGCGCGCGCGGGCGCTCATCTTCGGACACGAGCCTGCGAATCGAAGAGAGGACATCTTCAATCTCGATGTTTGTGACCGGGTCGGACATGGACCATCCTGTATGCGACTGCTGCCGCGTTGCCGCATCATCACGATACGGCACCGCCTTGCCTTGCGGCAAAGTCTAACCGCGCTTGCCCCGATAGACAACCGATAGGCGGGATTTGAAGCAACCCGCCTCAGTTGCCGATGGCACGCAGCACCCGGTCGAGCGCCTCGCCCTGCTGCGACATCGCGGTCGGCGCGTCGTCCACCAGATTGTAATAGGCGGCGGGGTCGTAGATCTGCACGTTCAGCCCGAGATGCTGCGCGGTCAGCAGGCCCATCGCGGACAGCACGCTATAGCTGGCGAGCGTTTCGTCCACCTGCGCCGAAATCAGGTTGGCGGCCGCATCAAGCTGTTCCTGCTCGGCATTGAGCACGTCGAGCGTGGTGCGCGAGCCCAGCGTCGCCTCTTCGCGCACGCCTTCAAAGGCCACGCGCGCGGCGCGCACCTGACGCTCTGACGCCTCGCGGCTGGCGCGGGCGACCTCAAGAAAGGAATAGGCATTGCCCACGTTCTGCTCGATATCGCGCGCCGCGATCAGCAGGCCCGCCCGCGCCGCATCGCGCCGCGCCATGAACTGGCGCACCTGGCTCGACAGGCGGCCGCCCTGATAGATCGGCCCGCCCACATTAAGCCCGAGCCGTTCGGTGTCGTTGCCATTGAGGTCAAGGCTGACAGATCCCTGCAAGGACACGGTCGGCCGCATCGCCGCCTCGGCGCGCAGGATGTTGATCTCGGCGGCGGTGACGGAGTGCTGGGCCTCGCGCAGCGAGGGATGCGTGCGCAGCGCCAGCGCCTTGGCCTCGGCGACAGAGCGTGACACCGGCGCCGGCGGCACCGATTGCAGGCCAGAGGGCGCGCGGCCGACGGCGGCGCGGTATTCCTCTGCGGCGCGCACCAGCGCACCCTCCTGCGCGGCCAGTTGGCTGCGCGCAGAAGCGAGCCGCGCCTCGGCCAGCGCCACATCGGTGCGCGTCACCTCGCCCACCTCGAACCGGTCCTGCGCGGCGCGCAATTCCTGCGTGATCAGCCGCACATTGTTCTGCCGGAGCGCCACGAATTCCTGCGCGCGCCGCACCTCCATATAGGCCTCGACAATGCGCAGGAGCACCCGCTGCTCGACCCCGACAAGCTGCTCGCGCGTGGCCAGGACGAGCTCTTTCTGCACGTCGATCGCATATTGGGTGCGGCCGAAATCATAGATCGTCAGTTCGGCCGAAAACTGCAGGTTGCCGGTGATGAGGTCGGCGCCCGGAAAGCGCGGGCTGACCGTGCTCAGCCCCGCCGACCAATTCACGATCGGCAGCAGCGCGGAGACCGCCTGCGCCACATCCTCGTCGGCGGCGCGCAGCAGCGCCCGGTTCTGGTCCAGCAAGCCGCTGTTTTCATAGCCATGCGCCAGCGCCTGGGCCAATGTCTCGGCCCGGGCCGTGCTGGCAAAGGGTGCGGCCAGCAGGGTCAGCCCCATGATCGCCCCGCCGATGATCCTGCGCATTCTCATTCCGCCCTGTCCTGCACTCATTGTCCTGTCCGGCCCGATCGGCCCGATCGGCCCGGCCGCGCCTCGCGTTTGATCTGGTGCGCGGCGCGTCGTTGTCAAAACCGCCGCCACGCCCCGCCTCACAGCACGAAAGCATCCTGCGCGTGAAACCCGTCGAGCACCGGCGCCCCGGCATTGAACGCGAGCCGCCAGTCCACACGCCCGTCGAGCTTGTGACCGATCCGCACGACACCCAGCGCCCCTTCGGCGAAAACGGCGGCGATCCGTCCCCCGTCCTTGAGTTGCGCGAGCAATGTGTCGGGGACCTGCTGCACGGCGCCCTGGATGATGATGGCGTCATAAGGGCCGCTTTTTGCGGCGCCCTGCGTCAGATCGCCCGTGATCACCGCGGCATTGTCCACACCTTGTTCGGACAGGGTGCTCTGGGCTTCATGGGCCCAGTCCTCCTGCGGCTCGACCGCCACCACGAACTCGACCAGCCGGGCGATGACGGCGGTCGTGTAGCCCTGCACGCAACCCAGATCGAGCACGACATCCTCGCGTTGCAGGTCAAGCGCGTCGAGCATCTTGGCCAATGTGCGCGGGTCGAGCATCACACGCCCGTGGCCCACGGCGATATTCTCGCCCACATAGGCGATTTCGCGCAGGCCGGCCGGCAGGTAAACCTCGCGCGGGACGTGCAGCATCGCCTCGATGATCGGAAACTTCGTGACATCGGACGGTCGCACCTGCGTATCGACCATCATGATGCGTCGGGTTGCATAGTCTGCCACGCTCTAAACTCTTTCGTTCAGTTGTATGCGACTAGCTGATGCCATATCCCGCCTGCCGGGGCAACGAAAGATACGCGCGGCCGCCGCTCCGCCCGGCCATCTGCCGCATATTTGACCCAGAGCGCCGCCGGTATCAGCCTTGCGCACCCTCGGCCGCTGGTATATCCCACGCCTGCTCCGGGGCGGGTTGGCGGAGAGGTTACGCAGCGGATTGCAAATCCGTGAAGACCGGTTCGATTCCGGTACCCGCCTCCAGCATGGCGCAACTGCGGCGCGGCCTTCTTTGGCCGGCACCACAACAGGCGCCCCGATCATCCGGTCCGGTCCATTCCTGCCCTCTTTTCAGGCTACTGGCCCGTTCCATGGGCAATGCAGCACTTTCACATCCTGCCAGACGGACGCGCGAGCAAGGCGTGCTTTTGTCCTGGCAGCGCGCTGTCAGGATGACAGCGAGAGGCCGGGGCAAGGGCCCGCGGCAGCGGCGGAGCGTGGCCCGCCTCAGCGACGGACGGATCGACGGGCGGGCGAGTGAAAGGACCAGGGCTTGATCGCCACAGGACAGGTCACGCATGATGTTGCGCCAGAGGCGCCGCCTTTGGACACCGCCGCGCAGGACACCGCATCGCCGCTCTCGCGCGCCCTAGTCACCTTTGTGGTTCCGGTCCGCCATCAGGACAATGCCCGCGACTGGGGCGCCCTGAAAAGCAGGCTGCGCCAGACGCTGGCATCGATCGCCAATCAGACGAACCCAGACTGGCATTGCGTGATCGTCTGCAATACCGGGGCGGACCTGCCCCCCCTGCCCGACCGGACCGCGGTGGTCCGCGTCAGCTATCCGCCCAATGACCTGCACGATCTGGGCCAGGGGCCGCGCGACGCCGCGCTCGATGCGTTCCGGCTGGACAAGGGGCGGCGCGTCCTCGCGGGGATGCTGGCGGCGCCGGACTGCCGCTATTTCATGGTCGTGGATGACGACGATCTGCTCAGCAACCGGATCGTTGCGCATGTCGCGCGCAACAATGGCCAATCTGGCTGGTTCGTGGACACGGGTTTCCTGTGGAATGACAACGGCAGGACTTTCTTTCGCGTCAACCAGTTCGACAGGATATGCGGCACCAGCCTGATCGTGCGCCGCGATCTTTATGCGCTGCCCGCGCAGGCGCAGGAGGCAGAGGATGGCTGGATCATGTCCATGCTGGGCAGCCATGTGCGCATCAGGGACATCCTGGCCGCGCGCGATGCGCCGCTCGCGCCGCTGCCTTTTGCGGGGGCGGCCTACCGGGTGGCCAGCGCGGGGTCGCATAGCCGGCAGCCGGGTATCCTGCGGCTCAAGTTTCTCGACCCCGGCCTGCTGCGCAGACCGCGCCGGCTGCTGGGCAACCTGCTGCGCCTGCGCTGGATCGGCCCGCGGCTGCGGGCCGAGTTCTTTGGCAGACCGCCGGCCTGAGCCGCCGTTGCGCGCTACATCGCCTCCGCGAACAGCGCGCGCGTGTTCTCGGCGGTCATCGCGACCGGGTTGCCGCCCACGCTGGGGTCGGCAAGCGCCATCGCTGTGAGCACATCGAGCCGCGCCTGCTCGACCCCCAGCGCGGCGAGGCCGGAGGGGATCGCGAGCAGCGCGTTCAATTCGAGCACGCGGGCGTAAAAGCCGTCAAAGCCCCCCGCGATGCCCAGATAGGCCGCGGCCATCGCGATGCGGTCCTCGATCGCAGGGCGGTTGAAGCGCAGGCAGGCGGGCATCACGACGGCATTGGTGGTGCCGTGATGCGTGCCATAGACGGCGCCGACCGGATGGCTCAGCGCATGGATCGCGCCCAGCCCCTTCTGGAACGCGACCGCCCCCATCGCCGCCGCCGACATCATATGCGCCCGCGCCTCGATATCGCTGCCGTCCGCATAGGCGCGCGGCAGATACGTGTTGACCAGCCGCAGCCCCTCGAGCGCGATGCCCTGGCTCATCGGGTGGTAGAACGGGCTGCTGAACGCTTCGAGGCAATGCGCAAAGGCATCCATCCCGGTGCCGGCGGTGATCATCCGCGGCATCCCCACGGTGAGTTCGGGGTCGCAGATGACGACGGTCGGCAGCACCTTGGGGTGAAAGATGATCTTTTTCACATGGGTCTGGCTATTGGTGATGACGCTGGCACGGCCGACCTCCGAGCCGGTCCCGGCAGTCGTGGGCACGGCGACGATGGGGGCGATGCCTGCGGGGTCGGCGCGGGTGAACCAGTCGCCGATATCCTCGAAATCCCACAACGGGCGCGTCTGGCCCGACATGAAGGCCACCATCTTGCCCAGATCGAGGCCCGAGCCACCACCAAAGGCGATGACCCCGTCATGCCCGCCCGCCTTGTAGGCGGCAAGGCCCGCGGCGAGGTTGACCTCGTTGGGGTTCGGGTCCACCTCGGCAAAGATCGCGCGGCCGAGGCCGGCGGCATCCAGAATGGCGAGCGTGGCCGCCGTGACCGGCAGCGCCGCGAGGCCCCGGTCCGTCACGAGGAGCGGGCGCGTGATGCCCGCCTGCGCGCAGGCGGCGGGGAGTTCCCTGATCCGGCCCGCGCCGAATTTGATTGCGGTGGGATAGGACCAGTTGGCCGTGGGGGCGCCGCTCATGACTTGACCTTTCTGAAATGGTAGGACCGCGGCCGCGTGACCGCCTGATATCCCAGCGCCGACATCGCGCCGCCGCGCCCGGTATCCTTGCAGCCGGTCCAGCAGACGCCCGGATCGACGTAATCGGCCCGGTTGAGAAACACCGTGCCGGTCTCGATCCGCCGGCCCAGCGCCATCGCGCGGTCGGGGTCCGCCGTCCAGAGCGAGGCGGTCAGCCCATAGGGGCTGTCGTTCATCAGCGCGAGCGCCTCTTCGTCGTCCGCGACCTTCATGATCCCCACGACCGGGCCAAAGCTTTCCTCGCGCATCACGCGCATCTCGTGGGTGACATCGACAAGGATCTGCGGCGCGAGATAGGCGCCGCCGTCATCGGCCGGAAAGCGCGCCGGGTCGATCAGCCCGCGCGCGCCGGCGAGCAGCGCCTCGGCCGTCTGCTCGCGCACCGTCTGGGCAAAGCGCACATGCGCCATCGGCCCGAGCGTGGTGGCCGCATCGAACGGATTGCCCAGATGCAAGCCATTGACCCAGGCCACGGATTTCTCGACGAAGGCATCGTAGAGGCTGTGGTGCACATAGATCCGTTCGATCCCGCAGCAGCACTGCCCGGCGTTATACATCGCGCCATCCATCAGCACATCGACGGCCCAGTCGAGGTCGGCGTCCGCCATCACATAGCCGGGATCCTTGCCGCCAAGTTCGAGCCCGAGCCCGGTGAATGTGCCCGCCGCCGCGCGTTCGATCGCCTGCCCGCCCGCCACCGAGCCGGTAAAGTTGACAAAGCCGAAGGACCGCGCTGCGATCAGCGCCTCAGTGCCGGCATGGTCGAGCACGATGTTCTGGAACACATCCGCCGGCACCCCGCCCTTGTGCAGCGCCTGCGCGATGCGCTCGCCCACCAGCAGGGTCTGGCTGGCGTGCTTGAGCATCACCGCATTGCCCGCGATCAGCGCGGGCACGATGGTGTTGAGCGCGGTGAGGTAGGGGTAGTTCCAGGGTGCGATGACCAAGACGACGCCCAGGGCGGCGCGTTCGATCCGGCGCACGAAACGCGCGCTGTCCTCGACCTCGACCGGGGCCAGCGCGGCCTCGGCGAGACCGGCCATGTGGGTGGCGCGCTCATTGATGCCGCCGAATTCGCCGCCATAGCGGGTGGGGCGGCCCATCTGCCAGGCAAGCTCCTCGACGATGGCCTCCCGCTCATCGCCCAGCGCTGCGATACCCGCCAGCACCCGCGCGCGGCGATCGTCGAGAGGCAGCGCCGCCCATTCGCCCTGCGCGGCCTTGGCGCGCGCCACGGCGGCGGCGGCGGCGTCCGGGGTCAGCGCCGCACGCTCGGCATAGACCCGCCCGTCCACGGGCGAGATGCATCGGATCATCTGTGTCATCTGTCTGTCCTCCGGGCCGACCGGCCCCATCTGTCAGGCGCGTTCGAACCCGCGCGCAATTTCCCAGTCCATCACGATGCGGTCCTGCTCCTCGATCTCCCAGCGCGCGGCGCGCACATAATGGTCGATCACATCGTCGCCCATCGCCGCGCGCAGCATCGCTGACGCCTCGAGCAGATCGGCGGCATGGCGCAGGTTGCGCGGGATCTCGCGCGCCTGCCCCGCGTGATAGACATCGCCCGTCATCTCGGGCTCCAGTGCCAGTTTCCGCTCGATCCCGTCAAGCCCCGCCGCAAGCTGCGCCGCCATGGCGAGATAGGGGTTGAGGTCGGCGCCGCCCACGCGGCATTCCACGCGGATGCCCTTTGTCTCTGCCCCGCAGACGCGGTAGCCCGCGGTGCGGTTGTCGGTGGACCAGACCGCCTTGGTCGGGGCGAACAATCCCACGCAGAACCGCTTGTAGCTGTTGACATAGGGCGCGAGGAAATAGGTCACGTCCGACGCATGGGCGAGCAGGCCCGCGACGTAATGCTGCATGATGGCCGACATGCCATGCGGCTGGTCGGGGTCGAGGAAGGCGGGCCTGCCATCGGACCACAGCGACTGGTGGATATGGCTCGACGATCCGGCGCGGTCGGTCGCGTATTTCGCCATGAAGGACAGCGCATGCCCATGGGCAAAGGCGATTTCCTTGCAGGCGTTCTTGGTGATCACATGCATGTCGGCGGTGTCGAGCGCGTCGGAATACTTGATGTTGATCTCCTCCTGCCCTGCCTCGGCCTCGCCCTTGGAGTTTTCCACCGGGATCCCCGCACCATAAAGCCCGTTGCGGATGGCGCGCATCAGCGGCTCTTCCTTGGTGGTGCCGAAGATGCCGTAATCGACATTGTAGCGGCCCAGCGTCTGCAGGTTCTGGTAATTGGCGTCGCGCAGCGCGTCATAGGACTGCGCGAACAGGAAGAACTCGAGCTCGGTCGCCATCATCGGCGCGAACCCCAGCGCGCGGGCGCGGGCGACCTGGCGCTTGAGCACGGCGCGGGGCGAATGCGGCACCTCGGCGTGGGTGTGGTGGTCGAGCACATCGCACATCACCATCGCGGTGCCGGGCAGCCAGGGGATCAGGCGCAATGTGCTCAGGTCGGGCTTGTGGATATAGTCGCCATAGCCAGCCTCCCAGCTTGTCGCCTTGTAGCCCTGCACCGTCGCCATCTCGATGTCGGTGGCCAGCAGATAGTTGCAGCCATGCGTTTCCTCATAGCCGCCATTGACGAAATGCGCGGCGTGAAAGCGTTTGCCGACAAGCCGCCCCTGCATGTCGGGAAAGCAGGTGAGCACGGTGTCGATCTGCCCGGCGGCGACGGCGGAGGTGAGGGCGTCAAAGGTGAGGTTGGCGGGCATTGCGGTCTTCTTTCATCGGTCAGCCAGAGGTGGCCGGGGCACCCATGCGCCCCGGCCCGGTGTCGTCAGCGGTAGGGGTAGCCTGCCGCCTCCATGTTCGACGCATAGTCCTTGAACGCCTGCACGACGCGGCCCGCGCGCGGGCTTTCCGCCGCGATCTCGTCCCAGAACCCGTTCGCATCGGCCACCACGGTCGCCCATTCGTCGGCGGGGATCGAGGTCAGCTCCATCTTTTCGCCTTCCACGCGCAGCTTGGCTTCGCCGCCCCAATACCAGACGGCGCGGTAGTAATGCGACTGGTCGATGGTCGAACGATAGAGCTGTTGCAGATGCGGCGGGACCGCCTCCCAGCTTGCCGTATTGGCGAAATAGCTGCCGAACCAGGCGCCGGTGACCGAATTGGTCAGCGCATAGTTGCAGATGTCGGCCCAGCCGACCTCATAGGCCTCGGTAAAGCCGCACCAGGCGACGCCGTCCAACTGCCCGGTCTGCAACGACACCTCGACATCGTCCCATGGCACGGTGACGGGGATCAGGCCGTATTTCGACAGGAACTTGCCCGCGGTCGGCACCCCGAACACCCGTTTGCCACGCATGTCGGCGAGCGACCGGATCGGCTCCTTGGTAAAGATGTGCAGCGGATCCCAGGCGCCGGCGGACAGCCAGGTGACATTGTCCACCTCGTCATAGGCCTCTTTCCAGATCTCGTTGAGGCCGTAGTAGTTGAACAGCGCCGGCACATCGAGGCTGTAGCGGGTGGCAAAGGGGAAATAGCCGCCGAACACCGAGATATCGACCGGCGAGGCCATCGTCGCCTCGTCCGACTGCACCGCGTCGAGCGTGCCGTTCTGCAGCGCGCGGAACAGCTCGTCGGTGGGGACAAGCTGGTCGGCATAGTAGAGGTCGATCACCATCTCGCCATTGGCCGCCGCGTTGAAGGCGTCGATCTGCGGCTTGATCACATGCGCGCCCAGCGGCGCGCCCGAATAGGTCTGCAACCGCCAGCGGATCGGCGCCTGCGCGTTGACATAAGGCGCGGCCAGCGCGGCGGGCGCGGCCACGGCGGCCCCGGTGAGGAACTTGCGACGGCTGGCGAGGATTTTCTCAGACGGGCTTTGCGGTTTGATAAGCTTGGTCATCGTCTCTCCTTGGGTTGGGTTTCGGGTTTGGTCTTGCGCCTCTTGCCGGGCGCTGCGGGTCTCAGCGAAAGTAATGCGGGATGAACATCGCGATTTCGGGAAAGGCCATGACCAGCCCGATGGTCAGCGCCATCATGCCCACAAAGGGCCAGATCGACCGGTAGATGTCGCGCAGCGACACCTCCTTGGGCGCGAGGCCGCGCATCAGAAACAGGTTATAGCCAAAGGGCGGGGTGATATAGGCGATCTGGCAGGTCATCGTGTAGAGCACGCCGAACCAGATCATCTGGTCGCGCGGATTGTCAAAGCCGAGGTCGAGGATCTTGACCAGCGGCACATAGAGCGGGGCCACGATCACCAGCATCGCGGTATCGTCAAAGAACATGCCCAGGATGATGAAGCTGACCTGCATCATGATGATCACCTGCCAGGGCGTCAGGTGCCAGTTGGTGATGAACAGCGCCTCGACCGCGCGCACCGCGCCGATCCCGTCAAAGACCGAGCTGAAGGCGAGCGCCGCCAGGATCACCCACATGAACAGGCAGGAGATGGCGAGCGTCTTTTTCGCCGTCTCGTGCAGCACGGCCAGCGTCAGCCGCCCCTTGACCAGCGCGGCGAGCGTGGCGGCCGTGGCGCCCACGGCGGCGCTTTCGTGCAGATTGGTCTTGCCCGCCACAAAGAGCCCGGTCATCGCCAGGAAGATCGCGATCGGGATGATCCCCGCGCGCAAGAGCCGCAGCTTGTCCACCAGCGGCATGTTCAGGTCCTCGTCGCTCGCCACCGGGGCGAGCGAGGGGTCGATCCGCGCGCGCAGCCAGATATAGGCGATGAACAGCGTCGCCATGAAGAGCCCCGGCAGGATCCCGGCCAGCCAGAGCTGGTCAACCGGCTGCGCCGCGATCGAGCCATAAAGCACCATGACGACCGAGGGCGGCACCAGGATGCCGAGCGACGATCCGCCCTGGATCACCCCGGTCACCAGCACCTTGTCATAGCCGCGCCGCAGCATCTCGGGCAGCGCGATGGTCGATCCGATGGCCATGCCGGCCACCGACAGCCCGTTCATCGCCGAGATCATCACCATCAACAGCACCGTGCCGATGGCGAGCCCGCCCCGCATCCGCCCGAACCAGACGTGGAACATCCGGTAGAGATCCTCGGCGATGCCGGACTGGGCCATGATATAGCCCATGTAGATGAACAGCGGCAGCGTGACGATGGCGGTCCAGCGAAACAGCTTGAACGCCTGGTTGAACGGCATCTCGACCCCGCCCTGCCCATACATCAGCAGCGCCGCGCCCGCCGCGACAAAGCCGATGGCGGCAAAGACCCGCTGCCCGGTCATCAGCAGGACCATCAGCGAGGCGAACATCAGGATCGCGATCAGGTCATAGCTCATGCGATGACCCTCCCGCGGGCAGCGGCGGCATAGCGAAAGAACAGCGCCAGCGACTGCATCAGCATCAGCCCGAGGCTGACCACCATCACCGCCTTGATCGGCACCACCGACGGGTTCCATATCGAAAACAGGCGCTGGTTCGTCTCGATCGAATAGCGCAGCGACGAGATCGACCCGATCAGCATCACCACGAGGTAGAACATCAGGCACAGCACGGTGACGACATCGACGCGGGCGCGCCCGCGCTCGGACAGCCCGTCATAGAACAGGTCCATGCGCACATGGTCATTGTCCTTGAGCGTCTTGGCGCCCCCCATGAAGTAATAGGCCGCCAGCGTGAACTGCGCGAATTCGAGGCACCAGTGCAGCGGATTGTCGATCATGTTGCGCGTCACCGCATCCAGCAGCAGCACGCCGACCATGACAAAGATCAGATACATCGCGACATAGCCGGTCCAGTCGGCCAGCCTGTCCGCCCATCGGACATAGGTCCGTATCACGCCCGCCATGACATCCCCGTCTTTCCCCGTCTTGCCCCTGATTACCGCAGATCTACCCCTGCCGCCTGAACCGCTGCCACAAAAGCGTCAGGCGGCGTCTCGTCACAGACAAGCATATCGATTTGATCGAGCCGGCAAACCCTGAACGCGGCCACGCGGCCCAATTTCGCAGCATTTGCAACCACAACGGTCGTCCGCGCATGATCGATCATCGCCCGCGAGACGAGCGCCTCGTCCGGGTCCGCATCGGTCGCACCCGCAAGCGTATCGACAGCGGTCACGGTCAGCACCGCATGATCGGCCTGAAACCGGCCGATCTGCTCGATCACCAGCGGCCCCACTGTCTCTGCGTTGTCATGCGCATAGGCGCCGCCCAGCAGGAACACCCGCGCATCGCCCTGCCCCAGCACCTGCGCCACGCGCAGCGCATTGGTGATGACCGTCAACCCCGGCACCGCGACCAGCGCGGCGGCACAGGCGACGGTGGTCGTGCCCGTATCCATGAAGAGCGTGTCGCCCGGCGCCACGATGCCGGCGAGCTTTCGGGCGATCATCGTCTTGGCACCCGCGTCCTGCGCCATCCGCTCGCGATAGCTGCCCTCGGCATGCAGCCGCAACCGCCGCGCGCCGCCATGCACCTTTTGCAGCGCGCCGCTCTCGGCCAGATGGGCAAGGTCGCGGCGGATCGTTTCAGCCGACACGCCAAAGCGCGCGGCCAGCGCCTCGACCGAGGCCTCGCCCGCCTCGGCCACCACGCCCAGAATGCCGGTCTGACGCTGTTTCGGCTTCACTTCGCCCTTCCCCACCTCGCCCTCCCGTTGCGTCAGCTAACCGCGCCAGTTCTGACCATGTCAACAGTTTCTGCGGGCCATCCCGGCAAATCTGCGGGCGGTCACAGGATTGATTGACTGAATGGGCAGCCCGTGCCAGATTTCGGGCAACATGGAAATCTGTCCCGCCCTGTGGAGCCTTGCCCAATGACCGCCGCCCATGACGTAGCGGTGATCGGCGGCGGCGTGATCGGCTGCGCCATCGCGCGGCGGTTCACGCTCGACGGTGCGCAGGTGGTGCTGCTGGAAAAGGCCGCCGACATCCTCGACGGCGCGTCCAAGGGCAATTCGGCCATCCTGCACACCGGCTTTGACGCGCCGCCCGGCTCGCTCGAGGCGCGCTGCATCGCCGAGGGCTACGCGGAATACCTCGCCATCCACGCCCGGCTGGGCCTGCCGCTGATCCGCGCGGGCGCGCTGGTCATCGCCTGGACCGAGGCAGAGGAGGCGCTGCTGCCCGCGCTGATGGATCAGGCCCGCGCCAATGGCGTGGACGATGTGGAGCCGCTGGGCGCCGCCGCGACCCGCGCGCTGGAACCCGCGCTCGCGCCGGGGGTCCGCGCCTCCTTTCGCGTGCCGCGCGAATACCTGATCGACCCCTGGTCCGCGCCACTCGCCTACCTCTTGCAGGCGGTCGCCAACGGCGCCGTGGTCCGGCGCGGCTGCGCAGTGACGGGGGGCGCGCATGACGGCACCGCCTGGCAGCTTGCCACCACCACCGGCCCGGTCCGCGCGCGGCTGGTGATCAATGCGGCCGGCAACCATGGCGACACGCTCGACCGGTTGCTGCTGGGCGAGCAGCATTTCACCATCCGCCCGCGCAAGGGGCAGTTCGTCGTCTATGACAAACCGGCCGCGGCACTCGCCGGGCATATCCTGCTGCCGGTGCCCAATGCGGTGACCAAGGGCATTGTCGTCTGCCGCACCGCCTGGGGCAACCTGCTCGTCGGGCCGACGGCCGAGGATCAGGACGACCGCGACACCGCGACGCTGGTCCCCGCCACCCTGCAAGCGCTGCAACGGCGTGGAGAAGAGATCCTGCCCGCGCTGGCAGGCCATGAGGTCACCGCGATCTATGCCGGCCTGCGGCCTGCGACCGAATTCAAGGACTACCAGATCCGGGCGCATCGCGGCGGCAGCTACATCACCGTGGGCGGCATCCGCTCGACCGGGCTGTCCTCGGCGCTGGGCACGGCGCGCCATGTGGCGGCGCTGGCGGCGCTGGGCACCACGGCCCGGCCCGCGCCGGTCTGGCCCGGCGTCCCGAATATCTCGGAGGCCGCGCCGCGCGACTGGCAATGCGCGGGCCATGGCGGGATCGTCTGCCAATGCGAGATGGTGACGCAGCGCGAAGTGCGCGCGGCGCTCGACGGGCCGCTGGGCGCGCGGTCGCTGGCCGGGCTGAAACGGCGCACAAGGGTGACGATGGGGCGCTGTCAGGGCTTCTATTGCACCGCCGCACTCGCCCGGCTGACCGAAGGGCGGTTCGACCTGGCCATGGCCGAGGCGCCCGATGGACGCTGATGTGATCATCGTCGGCGCCGGCCCGGCGGGCCTGTCGGCGGCGATCACGCTGCGCGCGGCGGGGCTGCGGGTGACCCTGCTCGACCGCGAGGCGCAGGCAGGCGGCATCCCGCGCCATTGCGGGCATTACCCCTATGGCCTGCGCGAATACCGCCGCCTGATGCAGGGCCCCGCCTATGCCGCGCGTCTTGTCGCGCAAGCCCGCGCGGCGGGGGCCGAGATCAGGACCCAGACCAATGTGGTCGCGCTCCACCCCGGCCCGCGCCTTACCGTGACCGCGCCCGGGCGCGTGGCCGGGGGTGTGGCCGGGGGCGTGGCCGAGCTGACGGCCCGCGCCGTGCTGCTGGCCACCGGCGCGCGCGAGACGCCCCGCGCCGCGCGGCTGATCGGCGGGACGAAACCGGGCGGCATCCTGAACACCGGCGCGCTGCAGGGGCTGGTGTATCTGGGCGGGCAGCGCCCGTTCCGCCGCCCGGTGATCCTGGGGACCGAGCTTGTCGCCTTTTCCGCGATCCTGACCTGCCGGCATCTGGGCATCTGCCCGGTGGCGATGGTAGAGTCCGGCCCCCGCGCCACCGCCCGCTGGCCTGCCGCGCTCTTTCCGCGCCTCGTGGGCATCCCGCTGCATCTTGAGACCGAGGTCGCGGAAATCACCGGCCGCGACCGTGTCGATGGCGTGGTGCTGCGGCACAGGGGCACCACGCGCCGGCTCGCTTGCGACGGCGTGGTCGTCACCGGCGGCTTTCGCCCCGAGGCGGCGCTGCTGGCAGAGGCGCATCTGGCGCGCGACGCAGGCACCGGCGGGCCGCAGGTGGACCAATACGGCCGCTGCTCGGACCCCGCCTATTTCGCCGCCGGCAACCTCTTGCGCGGGGTCGAGACGGCGGGCGCCTGCTGGGCCGAAGGGCGCGCCGTGGCCCGCGCCATGCTGCGCGGGCTGGCGGGCGCCTTGCCCGAAGGCAGCACGCCCCTCACCGCCAGCGGCGACGCGCTGCGCTACGCGGTGCCGCAGCGGACCGCCCCCGGCGAAGGCGCGGCGCTCGCCGGCCTGCAACTGCGCGTCAACCGCCCCTTTCGCGGACGCGCTTTGGTGACGGCGGGCGGCGCGACCCTGGCCCATGCCATCACCGCCCTGCCCGAACGCCGCATCATCCTGCCGCTGCCCTCCGGTCCTGGCCCCGTCACCCTGCGGCTCGAGGACGCGCCATGAGCCTCCTCGCCATCGACCAGGGCACCACCTCGACCCGTGCGATCGTCGTAGAGGCCGACGGCAGCGCCCGGCTGCTCGCGAGCTTCACCCACGCGCAATCCTACCCCCACCCCGGCCGGGTGGAGCATGACGCCGAGGAACTGCTCGCACATGTCCGCGCCTGCCTCGATGCGGCGCAGGGCGAGGGCGTGGAGGCGGTCGGTATCGCCAATCAGGGCGAAAGCTGCCTCGCCTGGGATGCCGCCACCGGCGCGCCGCTTGGCCCGGTGATCGTCTGGCAGGATGCGCGGACGATAGAGGCGGTAGAGGCCTTGCGCGCGGCGGGACACGAGGCGGCGGGGCATGAGGCGGCGGTGCGCGCCACCACGGGCCTGCCGCTCGACCCCTATTTCTCGGCCAGCAAACTGGGTTGGCTCTTGCGCGAGACGCCCGGCGCGCCGGCGCTGGCGGCGGCGGGGCGGCTGCGGCTGGGCACGACCGACGCCTTTTTCCGCGACAGGCTGACCGGGCGGTTCGAAACCGACGCCTCCACCGCCTCACGCACCGCGCTGATGGACCTCTCCACCGGACAATGGTCGCCCGCGATGTGCGCCCTCTTCGGCGTGCCGATGGGCGCGCTGCCGGCCATCACGGCCACCACCGGCGATCTGGGCCGGATCGGCGCCCTGCGACTGGCGGCAAGCGTGGTGGACCAGCAGGCCGCGCTTTATGGCCACGGCTGCCGCGCACCGGGCGAGGCCAAGATCACCTTTGGCACCGGCGCCTTTGCACTGATGGTGTCCGGCGCGGCCCGGCCCCACGCCGACGGTCCGCTGCCCACCGTAGCCTGGCAACTGACAGGCGCGCCGCTGACCTATGCGCTCGACGGTGGCGTCTATGCGGCGTCAAGCGCGGTGAACTGGGCGCGCGGCCTTGGCCTTTTTGACGACTGGGCGCAGATCGACACCTTTGCCGCGCCGCCCGCCATCTCGCGCGGGCTGGTGTTCGTGCCGGCGCTGGCGGGCCTGGCCTGCCCGCATTGGGACCGCGCCGCGCGCGGCGCCTGGCTGGGCATGGGCCTCGACACCAGTCGCGCCGACCTGATGCAGGCGCTGCTCGAAGGCGTGGCCCTGCGCATGGCCGAGGTGATGGCGGCGATGCCCCCCGCGCCCGCAGCCCCCCCCGTGGCGATCGACGGCGGCATGACCGCCAATGCCTATTTCTGCCAGTTCCTCGCCGATGTGCTGGCCCGCCCCGTCCGCGTCGCCGCAGCCCCCGAGTGCACCGGGCTGGGCACGGCAGCGCTCGCGGCGCAGGGGGCGGGCCTGCCGCTCACCCTGCCGCAAGGCGGCCGGCTGATCGCCCCGCGCCCCATCGACCCGGCCTGGCACGGCCGCTTTGCCGCCGCGCGCGCGGCAGTGCAGGGGTTTGCGCTGACCGGTCCCATCACCACCCGCTGAGCCCGTTGCGGCCCTGGGAGCCTCCGGCGGGGATATTTCTGGCAAGATGAAGCGGGGGCCGTCGCTCGCTGTCGCAGAACGACATCCTGCATCTTTTGGCTAAAAATATCCCCGCCGGAGGCTTCCGCACTCACCGCTGGGCGACACGCCAATGTGGGTGGATCCACGGCTCGGCCGGATCGGGGGCGAGCGGCGCGCGGCCCAGCACCATGTCGGCCGCCTTCTCGCCAACCATGATCGAGGGCGCATTCAGGTTGCCATTGGTGATGCGCGGAAAGATCGAACTGTCGGCCACGCGCAGCCGGTCCACACCGATCACGCGGGTCTGCGGATCGACCACCGCGCGCGGGTCGTCGGCAGCCCCCATGCGGCAGGTGCCGCAGGGGTGATAGGCGCTCTCCACATGCGCGCGGATCACGGCGTCAAGCTCTGCATTGCTCTGCGCCTGCGCCCCCGGCTGGATCTCGTGGCCGCGATAGGGGGCGAAGGCGTCCTGCGCAAAGATCTCGCGCGTCAGCCGGATACAGGTGCGGAAATCCTCCCAATCCTGCGGGTCGGACATGTAGTTGAACAGGATGCGCGGCGGCGTCACAGGGTCGGCGTCGCGCAGCGTGACGGCCCCCCGCGCGGCCGAGCGCATCGGGCCCACATGCGCCTGAAAGCCGTGCCCATCCGCCGCCGCGCGCCCGTCATAGCGCACCGCGATGGGGATGAAATGATACTGGATGTCCGGATATTCCACCCCCGGGCGCGAGCGGATGAAGCCCGCGCTTTCGAACTGGTTCGACGCGGCGAGGCCACGCCCGGTGAGCAGCCATTTGGCCCCCAGCAGACCCTTGCCCAGCAGGTTCCAGTAGCGGTAGAGCGTGATCGGCTGGATCGCCTTCATCTGGATATACATTTCCAGATGGTCCTGCAGGTTCTGCCCCACCCCCGCGCGGTCGGCCACGACAGGGATGCCATGCGCGGCCAGTTGCGCGCCCGGCCCGATGCCCGAGAGCATCAGGAGCTTGGGCGAGTTGATCGTCGAGGCGGCGACGATCACCTCGGCGCGGGCCGTGATGACCTCGATACGCCCCGCGCGCTCGACCTCGACCCCAGTGGCGCGGCCATCCTCGATCACGATGCGGCGGGCAAAGGCGCGCACCAGCGTGCAGTTCGGCCGGCGCAGCGCCGGGCGCAGATAGGCGGTCGCCGCCGACCAGCGCCGGCCGCGCCAGATCGTCGCGTCCATCGGGCCAAAGCCCTCTTGCTGCGCGCCGTTATAGTCATCCGTCACCGGATAGCCCGCCTGTCGCCCGGCCTCGACAAAGGCGCGCGTCAGCGGGTTGCGGCGCGGCCCGCGCGTCACATGCAGCGGGCCGTCATGGCCGCGCCAGGCCGGATCGCCACCATGGCCGCTGTCGTGCCACGTCTCCATCCGCTTGAAATAGGGCGACACATCGGCATAGGCCCAGCCCTGCGCGCCCGCCTCGGCCCAATGGTCAAAGTCGCGCGCATGGCCGCGCACATAGACCATGCCATTGATGCTCGACGAGCCGCCGATCACCTTGCCGCGCGGGGTGACGAGCACGCGGCCGCCCAGATGCGGCTCGGGTTCGGTGTGAAAGCCCCAGTCGTAGCGGCGCATGTTCATCGGGTAGGACAGCGCGGCGGGCATCTGGATGAAGGGGCCGGCATCGGTGCCGCCATGTTCGATCACCAGCACCCGGCGCCCGGCCTCGGCCAGCCGCAACGCCATCGCGCAACCAGCGCTGCCCGCGCCGATGATGACGTAATCCGCTTCCATCACGCCGCCAGTTCGAGGTCGAGCGCGTGCAGCACCAGCCGCGTCGCATCCTGCCCGCCGTCCGGGCGCAGGCACAGCCCCTTGTGCAGGTAAAGCCCGTCGATCAGCCCCGCGATCCGGTCCGCGGCATCGGGCGCACGCGCGCCGATCAGCGGGCGCAGGTCGTGCAGCAGGTTCGACCGCAGCCGCCCCTGATAGACCGCGAGCAGCCGCCCGGCATCGGCCGAGGTGCGGGCGAGCACGTAGAAGTTGAGCCAGGCCGCGATCACCTCGGGCCGGAAGTTCGCGGGGCCAAAGCCCGCCCGGATCACCGCCGCCAGCCGCGCGCGCGGCCCCTCCGCCATCAGGAGCGCGCCGCGCACCTCGGCACCATAGACGGTGAGCACATGGCGCATCGCGGCGAGAAAGATCTGCTCCTTGGAGCCGAAATAGTGATGCGCCAGCGCGCTCGACATGCCCGCGCGCTTGGCGATCTGGCTCACCGTGACCTCGAGCGACCCGGTGCGGCCGATTTCTGCAATCGTGGCTTTCACCAGCGCCGCCCGGCGTATAGGTTCCATTCCAAGCTTTGGCATCGCGCCCTCCGTAGCCCGCCAAAAGGCTTGCCTAAATGTAAGTGTTCGTTTTTTATTGACCAGTCAATCAATAAAAATGTGACAACCGGGAGAGATCAATGAAGAATACCATGCTTGTTTCCGTCCTTGCCCTGTGTGCCGCCGGCGCTGCCGCGGCCGATTGCGACCGCGTGCGGTTTTCCGATGTCGGCTGGACCGACATCACCGCCACCACCGCCGCGACCACGGTCGTGCTGGGCGCGCTGGGCTACGAGACATCGACCGACATCCTGTCGGTGCCGGTGACCTATGCCGCGCTGGCCGACAACCAGATCGACGTGTTCCTCGGCAACTGGATGCCGACGATGGAGGGCGACATCGCCACCTACCGCGAGGCCGGCACGGTGGACACCGTGCGCACCAACCTCGAGGGCGCGAAATACACGCTCGCCACCAATGCCGCAGGCGTCGCCGCCGGGATCACCGATTTCGCCTCGATCGCAGCCGCCGCCGATGCGCTGGGCGGCAAGATCTACGGCATCGAGGCCGGCAATGACGGCAACCGCCTGATCCTCGACATGATCGCGGCCGACATGTTCGGCATGGGCGCGCTGGATCTGGTCGAGAGCAGCGAACAGGGGATGCTCGCGCAGGTCGCGCGCGCCGATGAACGCGGCGAGGCCATCGTGTTCCTCGGCTGGGAGCCGCACCCGATGAACGCTGATTTCGACATGACCTACCTGCCCGGCGGCGACGATGTGTTCGGCCCCGACCTGGGCGGCGCGACGGTCGCGACCAACACCCGCGCGGGCTATGTCACCGACTGCCCCAACACCGGCAAGCTGCTGGAAAACCTCGCCTTTACGCTCGAGATGGAAAACGAGATCATGGGCGCGATCCTCAATGACCGGGCCGAGCCCGAGGCCGCAGCGCGGGCCTGGCTCGCCGCCAACCCCGCCACCTGGACGGCCTGGCTCGACGGTGTGACCACGCGTGACGGTGGCGATGCCGTGGCCGCGGTGACGGCGGCGCTCGCCAACTGAGCGCATCCGCGCGCGTCCGGGGCCGGCGATCCGGCTCCGGGCGCGTGCCTGAGAGGAGCCGCCGATGGACCGGATCGTCACCCCGCTGATGGAGCGGATCACCGCGACCAAGATCCCGCTGGGCCTGTGGTCGCAGGCGGTGGTGGATTGGCTCAAATCCAACGCGCGCGGGTTCTTCGACGCGCTCTCGGATGCGCTCGACTGGATGATAGGCTGGATCGTCTGGGGGCTGCAGACGCCCCATCCGCTGGTGATCGTGGCGGCTTTCGTCGCGCTCACCTGGGCGCTGCAACGGTCGTGGAAGGTCTGCCTGCTGGTGCTGGTGTGCCTGCTGTTCATCCTCAACCAGGGCTATTGGGACAGGACGACGGACAGCCTCGCGCTGGTGTTGTCCTCCTGCGTGGTCTGCATGGGGCTGGGCGTGCCGATCGGCATCGCCCTCGCACACCGCCCGCGCGCCTATCAGGCGGTGTCGCCGCTGCTTGACCTGATGCAGACACTGCCGACCTTCGTCTATCTGATCCCCGCGATCACCTTTTTCGGGCTCGGCATGGTGCCGGGCCTCTTTGCCACGGTGATCTTCGTGCTGCCCGCGCCGGTGCGGCTGACCTATCTCGGCGTGGCTTCCACCCCGCCCGCCCTGCTCGAAGCGGCGCAGGCCTTTGGCGCGCGGCCGATGCAGACCCTGTGGAAGGTCGAACTTCCCTATGCCTTTCCGCAGATCATGGCGGGGCTCAACCAGGTCATCATGCTGTCGCTCTCGATGGTGGTGATCGCGGCCTATGTCGGCGCCGACGGGCTGGGCAAGCCCATCGTGCAGGCGCTGGGCCGCAACGACCCGCAGCTCGGCTTCGAGGCGGGCTTTGTCATCGTCGCCGTAGCGGTGATGCTCGACCGGATGCTGCGGGTGACGCGCAAATGACCGCCGTTGAGTTCGACGCGGTCAACATCGTCTTTGGCGACCACCCCGACCGCGCCCTGCCGCTGATGGACGCAGGCGAGGGTCGGGCCGCGATCCAGCAGGCCACGGGGCAGGTGCTGGGCGTGCATGACTGCACGCTCACCGTCGAGGAGGGCGAGATCCTCGTGCTCATGGGCCTCTCGGGCTCGGGCAAATCGACGCTCCTGCGCGCGGTCAACGGGCTCAACCCGGTGTGCCGGGGCGAGGTCCGTCTGATGGGCCCGGCGGGGATGGAGAGCGTCACGCAGGCCAGCCCCACAGCGCTGCGCCGCATCCGCCAGCAAAGCGTGGCGATGGTGTTCCAGCAGTTTGGCCTGCTGCCCTGGCGCACGGTGCGCGACAATGTCGGGCTGGGGCTCGAGTTGCGCGGCCAGTCCCGCGCTGCGCGCGCTGCCCGGGTCGATGCCGAACTGGCGCTGGTCAACCTCTCCGACCGCGCCGGCGCGCTGGTGGGCGAGCTGTCGGGCGGCATGCAGCAGCGCGTGGGCCTGGCGCGCGCCTTTGCCACCGACGCGCCGATCCTGTTGATGGATGAACCCTTTTCCGCGCTCGACCCGCTCATCCGCGCGCGACTGCAGGACGAGCTTCTCGACCTGCAACGCCAGCGCAACCGCACCATCATCTTTGTCAGCCACGACCTCGACGAAGCATTCAAGCTCGGCAACCGCATCGCGATCATGGAGGGCGGGCGGATCGTGCAATGCGGCACGCCACGCGACATCTTCACCGCGCCCGCCAATGATTATGTGGCCGATTTCGTGGCCCATATGAACCCGCTCGGCGTGCTTTGCGCGCGCGACGTGATGGGGCCGGCCAGTGGTGCAGCGGCGGGCGACCCGGTCGCGCCCGACACCGACATCCGCACGGTCATGGACCGCGTCCGCCAGACCGGACAGCCCGTGACCGTCGCAGAAAACGGCCGGATCCTGGGCGAGGTGACCAAGGATCAGGTGCTCGCCAGGCTCCTCGACCCGCGGGGATAGCGCAAGGCGCGGATCGGCACACCGCCCATGGCTTCTTTGCGCCCCAAATACTCACTCACACCGGCGCCGCCGGGACCGCCGCTGCGGCCGCGCGCCGCGCCATCGCCTCGCGCCAGGTGATGAAGCTCACCGCCGCCATGATGATCGCGCCCCCCAGGATCACCATGCCGTCCACCGGCTCGCCGAACATCACCGCACCCAGCGTGACCGCCCAGACAAGCTGCATGAAGGTCACC
>JAACUH010000146.1 GCA_009993005.1 Rhodobacterales bacterium | reverse complement strand
AGCCCTGGAGAAAGGCCCCGCGTCCCTCAGGGGCCGCGACAATCTCGACAAAGCCGTCGGGTGTCGCAGCGGCGGACAGAAAGGCGTTGGTGAATGCCCGATGCGCCTGCGGCGTCTCGCCGTCCGCGCCGACCAGATGGGTCATGCAGAACGCAAGCAACGTTGCGCCGTCCGCAGCGGTCTCGATGGCGAAATCCGCCAGAACGAGAGGATCGACGTCCACTGACGTCGGTGCAGGGCAACGCCAGCTTCGGGTTTCGTCAAGCGGGGCGTCACCGACAAGGATTTCTCCGAACGGCAGTCTCTGCAGCAGCGCCAAGCCGCACCAATCACCCTTCGTGCCTCGCCAGCAGACGCCGCGCCACGCCGCCTGACCTGAGCCGTCGCGCATCGTCGCAGCAGTGGGCGGCGGCGCCGACGCGCCGCTGTAGGCGAGTATGCAGACGCCGCCCTGAAGGATTGTCGCGCGGCATGTTTCGGCGCCGACGGCCGCAACGGGCGCCAACTGTGCGACATCCGCGCCTGATGCGCCGGAGTTATCGCGAACGTCGAGCATGATTGAGCCATCCCATTCCGAGACAATTTTCATGCCGCTTTCTCCAGAAGCGACCCGTAGATCTCGAGATGCGCTGTTGCGAAGGAGGCGAGGTCCCGTGGCTCCGATATGGCTCCCGACAGGCGCAGCCAGAACTCGGGGTCCGTCGCCGTGCGCATTGTCTCCGCCAGCGCGCCAGGGTCTCCGGGCGGCACGTGAAGACCGTCGATCCCATTGCGCACCATTTCGGCGAGGCCGCCGATTGCGGAACAGATCACCGGGCGCCGCGCGCGTTGCGCCTCGAGCACGACCAGCGGGGCGTTCTCCCACCAGATGGATGGCGCTATCACCCAGTCCGCCTGTTGGATCAAGCCTGGCGCATCCGCCCGATCGTAAGGCCCGAAATGGGTCGCCACCGGCCATGCTGCGGCGACCTCGGCGTTGAAGCGGGCGACAAGATCGGCGCCGCCCCTGTTCAGGGGGCCGTGGATCGACAGCGTGACGTCTACCTGCTGCGAGGCCAGGCGCTTTGCGGCGTCCAGCAGCACGAAGACGCCCTTGTGCGAGGCGATGGCGCCAAAAAAGGCGAAGCGGTTGCGGCGTCGCGAGGGATCTGCCTCTGGTTGCGCGAGAGTCGGCGAGGCCCGGTTTTCCGTCTCCGCTGTCGCGTTTCGGACAACGAGGATGCGCTGGGGTTCCAGCCCCCACGCGACGAACTTGTCGCGCAGGAAGCGGCTCGGCGCGATGAACGTGTCCACGTGCGCAAGGTTCGCCATCAGGTAGGCGCGCCGCAACGCGAACCGCT
>JAACUH010000145.1 GCA_009993005.1 Rhodobacterales bacterium | reverse complement strand
TCAGTCAGGCCCGGATCACGAAGTGATCAGTCAGGCCCGGATCACGAAGTGATCAGTCAGGCCCGGACCAGGGCGAGGGCCGCCTGGCGCGACGCCAAAGGCGCGATGGCGCTCTTCCTGCACACCCTCGGCATCGCGGTCCGCAACCACCTGCGCCCATTCGCCTGACGGGCGTGATGGGCGCGCGAGACGGCCTCCGGGGTTTGCGCTGTCATGCCCCCGAGAAACCCGTTGATCTTGCCCCGCGCGGCAGGATAACCCCAATGCGCAGAGCCCAGAGGAAAGGCGGCCCGCAGTTCATGCCCCGGCAATTGCCATGACCCCCCTTGCCGCCGCCGGTCGCGCCGCGTGACCACCTGGTGGCACGACCAGCGCCTTGACGCGGCCGAAGCGGTGGTGCGCGCCAGCGGGGCGCAAAGCGTGCTCGACCTTGGCTGTGGCGACGGGGCGCTGTTGCTGCGGCTGGCGGCGCTGCCTGCCATCACGCGCCTCACCGGGATCGACATCGACGCCGCAGCACTCGACCGGCTGCGCGCGCGGTTGGCCCTTTGCGACAGCGGCGCGCGGCAGATCGCCCTGCACCTCGCCTCGATGACCGACCCTGACCCGCGCCTTGCGGGCTACGATTGCGCCACGCTGATCGAGACGATCGAACATCTCGACCCCGGCAGCCTCACCCGGATGGAGCGCGCTGTCTTTGGCACGATGCGGCCCGGCATGGTCGTGCTGACCACCCCCAATGCCGAGTTCAACCCGCTGCTCGGCGTGCCCGCCCACCGCTTTCGCCACCCCGACCACAAGTTCGAATGGACGCGCGACCGGTTCCGCCGCTGGGCCATGGGCGTCGCGGCGCGCGGCGGCTACGCGGTAGCCTGCGAGGATATTGCGGGCCGTCATCCGACCCTGGGCGGCGCGAGCCAGATGGCGGTGTTCCGCCGCGCCGCGGCCTGAACCGTCAGCCCCGCGCCCGCCGCCAGCCCGCTGCCCGCGCCGCGGCCTCGCTGCAAAACCACCGCTCGCCCGCGCCGGTGTCGATCCTGGTGCGGGCATAGTCGCGGTCCTGCGGCATGTGGTAGATCCGCCCCCCGGCCGAGATATTGCCCTTGATCGCGCACTCCGGGTCAGCAGGCGGCGGCGATGCGGCAACCCGCGCCGCGCGATAGCTTTCGGGCGATTGCACCTGCCCCGACCACAGGCCGCGCCCCGCCACATAGGCCTGTTTTTCGATCAGGTCGTAATCCATGGAATAGCGCCTGTAGGCCTCGGCCAGACCGTCGGCGACCAGAGCGGCGCCGATGTCCTGCCCGTCATGCACGCAGCGCGCCACGGCACGGCCATAGCGGTCGGTGTCGA
>JAACUH010000041.1 GCA_009993005.1 Rhodobacterales bacterium | reverse complement strand
CGGGGCCGCCGGGGCCGCCGGGGGCGCCGGGGCCGACACCCATGTCGCGCTGGCCGAGATGATGCTCGACGAGAGCGGCTATACCGGCATGTGGCAGGCCGACAAGACGCCCGAGGCGCCCGGGCGGCTCGAGAACCTCAAGGAGCTGGTCAAGGCGCTGGAGCAGTTCGAGAACCTTCAGGGTTTTCTCGAGCATGTGAGCCTGATCATGGACAACGAGACCGACGAGGCGGGCGAGAAGGTCAGCATCATGACGTTGCACGCGGCCAAGGGGCTCGAGTTTCCCGCGGTGTTCCTGCCGGGCTGGGAGGATGGGCTGTTTCCCTCGCAGCGCTCGATGGACGAGAGCGGGCTCAAGGGGCTCGAGGAGGAGCGGCGGCTGGCCTATGTGGGCCTCACCCGGGCGGAGGTGCTGTGCACGGTGTCCTTTGCCGCGAACCGGCGGGTCTATGGCCAATGGCAATCGGCGATGCCGTCGCGGTTCATCGACGAATTGCCGGCGGCGCATGTCGAGGTGCTGACGCCGCCGGGGCTTTATGGCGGGGGCTATGGCGCGGCGGGGATGGCGGCGCGCGCCTCGCCCGCGGTTGCCGCGATGCAGGGGTCGGATCTGCATGCGCGGGCGGCAGGCGCCAATGTCTACAATTCGCCCGGCTGGCGGCGGTTGCAGGAACGCAGCGTGCAGCGCGGCATGGCGGCGCCCGCCGAGGCGCGGCACATGACCATCGACCTGACTGCCGTGTCCGCCTTTGCGACAGGCGACCGGGTGTTTCACCAGAAGTTCGGCTATGGTGCCGTGATGGCGATCGAGGGCGACAAGCTCGACATCGCCTTTGACAAGGCGGGCGAGAAGAAGGTCGTGGCCCGCTTTGTCGTGGCGGCCGACATGGCGGATGACGTGCCCTTTTAGGGCGCGAGACCGGCGCTGCCGGTGACGACAGGGTAGGGCGTCGCCACCAGCAGCAGCGCCATGGCGATGTCGAACGCCCGCAGGCGGCGCGGCGCAGGCGTCCGGGGTGGTGGAGTGCCACACTATCGCGGGCGTGTTCGACGACCTCTTTTGGGTCGAAAGGCCCGACATGGCGGCCTGGAAGCGGTTTTGCTCCGAGGTGTTGGGCACGGTTGCGTCGGTCCGGTCGATCACCTCGCAGATCGTGATGGACAGCACGAAGGATCTGCGCGGGTAGGGGGGCTCTGCCCCCCGGCTTGCGCCTCCCCCCGGGATATTTGCGGCAAGATGAAGCCTCAGCGGCGGTGCTGGATGGTCTCGGCGGCGTATACCACAAGGCCGGCGACCAGCCCCCAGAAGGCCGCGCCGATGCCGAAGGCGGTCACGCCGGAGGCGGTGACAGTCAGGGTGGCGGCGGCGGCAAAGCGCTGTGCGGGCTGGGCAAAGCCGCCGGTGAGCGCGCCGGTGAGCGGGCCGAGCAGCGCCAGGCCCACGATCGCGGCGATCAGGTCGGCGGGCAGGGCGGCCAGCAGCGTGACGATCAGCGGCCCGAGCAGGCCGAGGCCCACCCAGACGGCGGCATAGGCAAGCCCGACCTTCCAGCGGCGGGTGCGGTCGGGGTGCACGTCATCGCCCAGGCAGATCGCGGCGGTGATGGCGGCCATCGAGATGGTATGCGCCCCGAAGAGCGCCGAGAGCGCCGAAAGCCCGCCGGTCACGCCCAGCGCCGCACGGACCGGGGGCGTGTAGCCCGCCGCGCGCAGGGTGGCGAAGCCGGGCAGGTTCTGCGAGGCCATGGTGACGAGGTAGAGCGGCAGGCCGAGGCCAAGCAGGACTTCGGGCCGGAAGGCGGGGGCGATGAAGGTCAGGCGGGGCCAGGGCAGGCGCAGGTCGGGCAGCGCTGCCGCGCCGGTGGCGAAGGCCAGCGCGAGGCCGAGCGCCAGCGCCGCGAGCACGGCAAGCGCGGGATTGGCGCGGCGCACCAGCAGGAACAGGGTGACCATCGGCAGCACGAGGCCGGGCAGGGCGACCGCTGCGGGCCCGAGTTTGAGGCAGAAGGGCAAGAGCACGCCCGCGAGCATCCCGGCCGCGATGCCGTCGGGGATCAGCGCGATCAGCCGGCCAAGCGGGCGCAGGACGCCGCTCAGCGCGATCAGCGCCCCTGCGAGGAGGAAGGCGCCCACGCCTTCGGCCATGCTGATGCCGCTTGTCGCGGCGATCAGCGCCGCGCCGGGGGTGCTCCAGGCAAGGACCACGGGGATCCGGGCCCAGGCGCTGAGCAGCGCGCTGCCCGCTGCCTTGGCCAGGCAGATCGCCAGCACCCAGCTTGCCGTCTGGGCAGGGGTCGCACCGAGGGCTGCTGCCGCGGCCAGCACCAGGACGATGGTCGAGCCATAGCCGACCAGGGCCGCCACGAGGGCCGCAGAGAGTAGGGAGAGCCGCATGCATTGCCCCGCTGTTGCGCGCCGACGATGCCGGGGCGGCGCGCCCGGCACAAGAGGCAGATGCGTGGGGCGGCAGATGCGGGGGGCAGAAGCGTGGGGGGCAGATGGGTGGGGGGCGGCAGATGCGCGGGGGCAGATGGGTGGGGGGCAGAAGCGCGCGCAAACGAAAACGGCGATACCCGGGAGGAGGTGGGTATCGCCGCTCTTGGCATGGCCGGTCAGGGAGGAGGCGACCGGCGATCGCACATCACAATAGCGTGGCGGCGGCATCAGGGAGGAGGAGAGATGCCGCCGCCGGTCTGGTCCGACCCTGTTCAGGGAGGAGGAGGAACAGGGCCGTCCGGTCTTGGTCTTGTGACGGCAGGGTCAGGGAGGAGGAGAGACCCTGCCGTCGAAGCAACGTCACCCCGGGAGGAGGAGGGGGGACGTATGGGGTCAGACGCGGCGACACCAGGGAGGAGGAGAGGTGCCGCCGCTCTGTTCACGACCCGCTCAGGGAGGAGGAGGAGCGGATCGTCGTCTCAAGCGGGCTTATCCGGGAGGAAGAGGGCCGCCTGAAAAGGAAACTCAGTTGCGGCCGTAGGCCGCGTCGAGGGCGATGCCCTTGATTGACGACCGGCTGATCCCCAGATCGGACAGATCGCGATCGTTGAGGTCGGCCAGTTCGTTCAGCGTGGTCCGATAGACCGTGTATTTCGCGTAGCGGTCCGCCAGGGCGGCACGGAATTCGGAGATGCGCTGGCCCAGCGTGGCGCCATAAGCGCGGATGTCATTTGCGTATGCCATGGTCTCTCTCACTTGTTGTCTGCTCAAACGTTTCACTCAAAGCGCTTTGACTGCGCCTTCGAGAGTGAAAGTAGGCATTTGCTGCAGATGCACAATGGCCTCTCTGCGCAATGCTGCCATGCAGCAAATGCATACGCGATGTTGACCTTTTTTTGGGCGATTTGTGCGCGGGAGTGGCGTGAAGCGGACGCCCGCTTGCTGTTTGCCGCAAAGATGGCGAGGGTTGGCGCGAGAACAGGCGATTTGCAAACCCGACCGTGGGTGAAACTGTAAAGGGAAGATGAAAATGGATCTGTCGCGCGACAAGATAATGGGAACCTTGGCAAAATTGTCACTGCCCGGCGGCGGCGATCCGGTGGGGCGCGATATGATTCGTGCGCTCGCAATCGAGGGTGGCGCCGTCAGATTCGTGATCGAGGCGGCGAGCCCGGACGAGGCGCGTGCGCTCGAAGCGTTTCGCCGCACGGCCGAGGAATGTATACAGGCGCTGCCCGGCGTGACCTCTGTTACGGCGATTCTGACGGCCCACGGGCCCTCTGCGCCCGCGGCGGCGGCCAAGGCGCCGCCATCGCTCACCATCGGGCGGCATCCGACGCCGCAGGCGGGCGCGCAGCGCGTGACGGGGGTGGACAGGATCTTGGCCGTAGGGTCGGGCAAGGGGGGCGTGGGCAAATCGACCGTGTCGGCCAACCTTGCCGTGGCACTGGCGCGGGCGGGGCGGCGGGTCGGACTGCTCGATGCCGATATCTACGGTCCGAGCCAGCCCCGGATGATGGGGGTGAGCGCGCGGCCCGCAAGCCCGGACGGGCAGACGATCATCCCGCTGCGGGCGCATGGCGTCACGATGATGTCGATCGGGCTGATGATGGACCCCGACAAGGCGATCATCTGGCGCGGGCCGATGCTGATGGGGGCGTTGCAGCAGATGCTGGGGCAGGTGGAATGGGGGCGGCTCGACGTGCTGATCGTCGATCTGCCGCCGGGCACGGGGGATGTGCAGCTCACGCTGTGCCAGCGCACGCAACTGACCGGTGCGATCGTGGTGAGCACGCCGCAGGACGTGGCACTGCTCGACGCGCGCAAGGCGCTCGACATGTTCCAGACGTTGAAAACCCCGGTGCTGGGGATGATCGAGAACATGTCTACTTATATATGTCCCAACTGCGGGCATGAGGCGCAGATCTTTGGCCATGGCGGGGTGCAGGCGGAGGCGGCGCGGATCGGGGTGCCGTTTCTGGGTGCGCTGCCCATCGACCTTGACACGCGGCTGGCGGGGGATGCGGGGGTGCCGATCGCTGCGGGTGACAGTGCCGCGGCGCAGGCCTATGCGCAGATCGCCGCGGGGCTGGTCGCGGGCGGGATGGCGTGAGGATGCCGGGGCTTTGCCCCGGAACCTGGAAATCCGGGGCTCTGCCCCGGAACCTGGAAATCCGGGGCTCTGCCCCGGACGTTGGAAATCCGGGGCTCTGCCCCGGACGTTGGAAATCCGGGGCTCTGCCCCGGACGTTGGAAATCCGGGGCTCTGCCCCGGACCCCGGGATATTTCAGGCCAAAAGATGCCGGGGCGGATCGCTGATCCAGATCAGCCTGTGGCGCTGCCGACTGTTGCGTCGAGATACATTTTGTTCTCCTCGCGCAGCCGCGCGGCGGCGTCGTCGTAGAGGAAGGGCAGAAAGGCATAGCGCCGGCCGCGGGTGACGGGGCTGACGGCATGCAGCAGCGAACAGGAGAACACCACCGCGCCGCCGGGCGGGGCCTTGAAGCTGCGCGGGCCGTATTCGGGAAAGCTCACCTCGCCGCCGTCGAAATCGGCGTTGAGGTTGACCGAGACGGCAAAGCGGCGGTGGGCGGTGCCCTTGGTCGTGTTGTCGCGATGCGCGCGGAAATGGCCGCCGTCGGCCGCGTCGTAGCAGGCGACGATATAGCGCTCCATCCGCGTGACGTGGAACTGGTGGACCTTGGCGATCTCGGGCACCACGCGGCGCACGAAGCGGGCCTGCAGAGCGCCGATCAGCGCCCGATCGGTGATGGGCGCGTCGCGGCGGCGTTTGTGGGCGGGATCGTGGACCGGGACGGTCTTGCCATCCACCTCGCGCATGAAGCCCGAAACCTCGCCGCCCTCTTCCTCGTAGAGCGCGATGAGATGGTCGCAGAGCTGCGGCTCGAACACCTGCGGCAAGACGATGATCGGCGCCTGCAGCGGCAGACCGGCAAAGCGGTCGGGCGGCGGCAGCGCGTCGAGGAGCGCGCCGAACTGGGCGATGTCGCCCTGATCGGGCAGAAACGGGATGACGGCATGGACCCGCAAGGTGGGGTCGAGCAGCACCCAGCGGCGGGTGATCATGGTCGGGCCCGCGGCCGCGCCGTAAAGTTGCGTCACACGCAGATCGAAATCCCAGAAGATGCGGTAGCCGGGGTAACGCGCGGCGATGCGGCCCTGCGCCTCGTCGGCGGGGTCGTTGCTGACGGCGAAAAAGCAGGCGTGGCTGTCATCGAACACCTGTGGCCGCGCCCGCATGGCGGCGAGGGCGGCCTGGGCATGCGCGTCGGCGGCCGATCCCAGAAAGCACAGCACGATCCAGCGGCCGGCCGTGGTGTCGAAGTTGAAACCGGGATTGGACTCGCTGCGCTGGCGGAACCAGGGGGCGGGGTCGCCGGGCATCGGCGGGGCGAAATCGGTCATCTTGGCTGGCCTCGGGATTGCGGGTGTCAGTCAGGGTGAGGGGTCAGTGTTGGGCCAATCTGGATGTGAACCAACCCAAAAACGGTGAATGGCGGCCCATTGACGGGCTTTTGTGGCCTCTTGCACACGATACTCCGCGATCCGCGGCAAAGCGCTGGCGTCACGGGACTGCCCCTTGCCGCGGCGAATCACTTGCGGCAGATTCGGCCCTGCACCCGGCAATCTGGCGCTTCGGAGGTGGTGCGCGGCGCGGAAGTGCGGCCTTGTTGGGGGTGGCCGCGATTTTTCTGGGAAATCATGGAACTTTTTGGGTGCTCACAGGTGGCACAATATCTTGTGAGCGGAATGTGAGCGTTCGCTAGGTTCGGTGTTGCTCATGGTCTTAACACCACCAGTCTTTGTTCTGTGAGGGGGTATTTCCCAGAATGTGATAGGCTGGGGCCAAAGATTTATGTTGCGTGGGGGCAATTCCCATGGCTAAAGTTCTCTCAAGGAAACACGGGCAGACCCACAGACCAACAAGGGGCAACTTAAAGAACCCCATCGGCGAGGCAGGTTACATACAGGCAACCCCCAGACTTTCCTGACATAGAATCCGGCGCGCGAGCGAGCAGACATCCCCCCAGGTGGCGCGCGCAGTCGGACATCCCGGCGACGGGACGAGGGCGGCGGATTGTGCAGTGGCAGCAGCACAATCCGCCGTTTTCGGTTTCAAGACCAATAACTTACGGGGGGCAGGGCAGAGGGGCCGCGGGGCAGTGGTTCTGAGTTTCACAGGCGAATACACCCAGCGGGTGGACGGCAAGGGACGCGTGTCGATCCCGGCCGACTTTCGTCGTGTGCTCGAGGCCGGCGACCCGGACTGGGCCCGGGACAAGCCCGTGGGGCTCAAGATCCTTTACGGCGATCACCTCGAGCAGCGTCTGCATGTCTATACCCTCGCCGCTTTCCGAGAGATCGAGGCAGGCATCCTCGCCTTGCCGCGCGGCGACGAGAACCGGCGCCATGCCGCCCGGCTGATCCTTGGCCAGTCGCTGAGCGCCGAGGTGGACAAGGACGGCCGTGTCGTCATCCCCCAGCGGCAGCGCGACAAGATCGGGCTCACGGATGGTGACGTATATTTTACCGGTCTGGGCGAGTATTTCGAGGTCTGGAAGGCCGAGACCTATGCCGCGACCGACGGGATGGAGACGAAGGCCTGGCTCGAGAGCAAGCCAAAGGGCTATGACCCGCTCAGCGTCCTGTCGCAGGCGGGGGGCTAGGCCGCCATGGCTGCTGCCGCCGCAACACCGCCCGACACATCCGCCCATATCCCCGTCCTGCTGCGCTCGCTGATGCGGGCCCTGGCGCCTGTGGCGGGGGTCTGGCTCGACGGCACCTTTGGCGCGGGTGGCTATACGCGCGCATTGCTCGACGCGGGCGTGGCCAAAGTCATTGCGGTGGACCGCGACCCGCTGGCGTTCCGCATGGCGGCGGGCTGGGCCGCGGCCTATGGCGATCGGCTGGTGCAGCGCGAGGGGGTGTTTTCCGGGCTGGACGTGCTGGCGGGCGAGCCGCTCGACGGTGTGGTGCTCGACCTGGGTGTGTCGTCCATGCAGATCGACACCGCCGCGCGCGGGTTTTCCTTTCAGAAGGACGGCCCGCTCGACATGCGGATGAGCGGGCAGGGGCAGAGCGCGGCCGATCTGGTGAACGGCGCCGACGAGGAAGACCTCGCCAATATCATCTACCTTTATGGTGAAGAGCGCGCCTCGCGCCGCATCGCGCGCGCCATCGTGGCGGCGCGGCCGGTGACGGGGACGCTGCAACTGGCCGCGATCGTGGCCAAATGCTTGCCGCGCGCGAAACCGGGGCAGAGCAATCCGGCGACGCGCACATTCCAGGCGCTGCGCATCGCGGTGAATGACGAATATGGCGAGCTTTTTGCCGGGCTCGCTGCGGCAGAGCGCGCGTTGCGGCCCGGCGGGTTGCTGGCCGTCGTCACCTTTCATTCGGTCGAGGACCGGATGGTGAAGCGGTTCCTCCAGGAACGCTCGGGCACGGCCGCCAATGCCAACCGCTTTGCGCCCGCCGCGCAGGTGGTCGAGGCGGCGTTCGACATCGTCACGCGCAAGGCGATCGGGCCGGATGACGACGAACTGGCCGAAAACCCGCGCGCGCGGTCGGCCAAGCTGCGCATCGCACGGCGCACCGACGCGGCGGCGGGCGTGGTGGCGGCGGACAAGCTGGGGATGCCGATGATGAGGGGGGACAGGCGGTGAAGGGGCTGATCCATGTGATGGCCGCGCTTGCGGTGATGGGGCTCGCGTTCTGGGCCTATCAGGAGAATTACAAGACCCAGCAGGCGCTGCGCGAGGTGCGCGGCCTGCATGCGCAGATCGGCGCGGCCCATGCGCGGCTGGGCGTTCTGCGCGCGGAATGGGCCTATCTGAACCGGCCCGACAGGTTGCGCGACCTCGCGGGGCTGAACTTTGACCGGCTGGGTCTGTTGCCGCTCAAGCCCGAGGGCTTTGGCAGCATCGGGGCTGTGGCCTATCCGATCCCCGCGCTGCTGCCGATCACCGACCCGGTCGAAATTTCGAGCGACGCCATGAACCCCGGTGAGGAGCCGCTATGATCCGCCGCCCGCTGCGCCCGCTCGCGCGTATCCTCAAGGCCCGCGAGAGGGGCGAGAACCCCGACTCCATCGCCCGCGAGAACCTGCGCCTGCGCCATGAAGAGATGCGCGACAAGGCGCGCAACCGCGCCGAGGGGCGGCTTCTGGTGCTGGGAATGACGTTCTTTCTGGCCTTTTCCATGATCGGGGCGCGAATGGGCGCGCTGGCCAACATGCCCGCACAAGAGCCGCGCTCCACCGCCTCGGGCAGCCCGATCATCGGGCAGCGCGCCGATATCACCGACCGCAACGGCCGGCTGCTCGCCACCAATTTCGAGACCTACGCGCTCTATGCCCAGCCGCCGCAGATGATCGACCCCGCGCGCGCCGCGCATGAGCTTGTGGCGATCTTTCCCGAGCTGAACGAAGAGCGGCTTCTGCGCGATTTCACCGGCGAGCGGCGGTTTCTCTGGGTGCGCCGGCAGATCAGCCCCGAACAGATGCAGGCGGTGCATGACATCGGCGACCCGGGGCTGCTCTTTGGCCCGCGCGAGATGCGGCTCTACCCCAATGGCAGCCTGGCCGCGCATATCCTGGGCGGCGCATCCTATGGCCGCGAAGGCGTGGACAGTGCCGAGGTGATCGGCGTGGCGGGGGTCGAGCGGCAGTTCGACGCCTTTCTGCGCGACCCCGCCAACGAGGGCGCGCCGCTGGAGCTGTCGATCGACCTGACCGTGCAGGCCGCGATGGAGCAGGTGCTGCATGGCGGCATGGTGATGATGAACGCCAAGGGCGCGACCGCGATCATCATGGATGTGCACACCGGCGAAATCCTTGCGATGGCGAGCCTGCCGGATTTCGACCCCAATTCGCGCCCTGCCGTGCTGACCACGGGCGACCAGTCGGACAGCCCGCTGTTCAACCGGGCGGTGCAGGGGGTCTATGAGCTGGGTTCGGTGTTCAAGGTCTTTGCGGTGGCGCAGGCGATCGAGCTGGGGCTGGCCAATGCGCAGACCATGGTCGATACGCGCGGCCCGATGACCTGGGGGCGGTTCCGGATCCGCGATTTCCGCAATTATGGCGCCGCGCTCAGCGCCACCGACATCATCGTGAAATCCTCCAACATCGGCACCGCGCGGCTGGCGCTGATGGTGGGGATCGACCGGCAGCGCGCCTTTCTCGAACGGCTGGGCTTTCTTGCGCCGACCACGGTCGAGATGGTCGAAGCGCCGACCGGCGCGCCGCTCTTGCCGCGGCAATGGTCCGAAATATCGCTGATGACGATCTCCTATGGCCACGGCCTGTCGGTCTCGCCGCTGCACCTGGCCGCCGGCTATGCCTCGCTGCTCAATGGTGGCACGCGGGTGCAGCCCACGCTCTTGCGCCAGGACGGCCCGCAGAACGGCGAGCGGATCGTGAGCGAAGAGGTCTCGGCCACCATGCGCGCCATGCTGCGCCAGGTGGTCACGCGCGGCACCGCGTCCTTTGCCGAGGTCGCAGGCTACGAGGTCGGCGGCAAGACCGGCACCGCGGACAAGCCGCGCCCGACGGGGGGCTATTACCCCGACAAGGTCATCGCCACCTTTGCCGGCGTCTTTCCCACCTCCGCGCCGCGCTATGTCATCATCGTGACGCTGGACGAGCCGGTCGAGACCTCGGGCGCCGAGCCGCGCCGCACCGCAGGCTGGACGGCAGTCCCCGTCGCGGCCGAGATGATCCGCCGCACCGCACCCCTGCTGGGGCTCAGGCCGGTCATTGAAACTTCCGATCTGGCCGGTGTAACACTCACCTCCAACTGACAGCCGGGGGGCGGGCGACATGGCCATGGCACGAACATCCACGCTGGCATCGCTGGGCCTGCATGCGCAGGGCGGACGCGAGGCGCAAGTGACGGGCCTGTGCATCGACAGCCGCGAGGTGCGCGAAGGCAGCCTCTTTGCCGCGCTGCCCGGCGCGGCGGTGCATGGGGGCGAATTCATCCAGTATGCGCTGCGCATGGGGGCGGCGGCCGTGCTGACCGATGCGGCGGGGGCGGCCATCGCCACCGATGTGCTGGCGGGCTCTGACGTCGCGGTGGTGATTGCCGAGGATGCGCGCGCCACTCTGGCGCAGACGGCCGCGCTCTGGTTCGGGCCGCAGCCCGAGACGGTCGTGGCCGTGACCGGCACCAATGGCAAGACCTCGGTCGCGACCTTTACCCGGCAGATCTGGGTCGCGCTGGGCCGCCAGGCGGTCAACATCGGCACGACGGGCGTCGAGGGCGTCTGGACCCATCCGCTGCGCCACACCACGCCCGACCCGATCACGCTGCACAAGGTGCTGTCGGCCGCGCGCGGCTTTGGCGTGACCCATGTGGCGATGGAGGCGTCGTCGCACGGGCTCGACCAGCGCAGGCTCGACGGGGTGATGCTGGCGGCGGCGGGGTTCACCAACTTTACCCAGGACCATCTGGATTATCACAAGACATTCGACGCCTATTTCGCCGCCAAGATGGGGCTCTTTGACCGCGTGCTGTCCGATACCGGCGTGGCGGTGGTCAACCTCGACGACCCCATGGGGCCACAGGTCGCCACGATTGCCATGGCCCGCGGGCAAGAGGTGATCGGCGTGGGCCGCGCCCCCGACGCGCGGCTGCGCCTGCTGGGCCAGCGCTTTGACGCGACCGGTCAGGACCTGCGGTTCGACTGGCAGGGGCAGGGGCAGGATAAGGCGCATCTGGCGCGACTGGCGCTGATCGGCGGCTTTCAGGCCGACAACGTGCTGCTCGCCGCCGCGCTCGCCATCGCCTCGGGCGAAGAGGCGCAGGCCGTCTTTGCCACCCTGCCGCAGCTTGTCACTGTGCGCGGGCGGATGCAGCTCGCCGCCACGCGCGACAATGGTGCGGCGGTCTATGTCGATTACGCCCATACGCCCGACGCGGTGGAAACCGCGCTGCGGGCCCTGCGCCCGCATGTGCTGGGCCGGATCATCGCCATCGTGGGCGCAGGCGGCGACCGCGACCGGGGCAAGCGGCCGCTGATGGGGGCGGCCGCCGCGCGCCACGCCGACGTGGTGATCGTGACCGACGACAACCCGCGGTCCGAGGACCCCGCCAGCATCCGCGCGGCGGTGATGGAGGGGGTGCGTGCCGCCGGCGGCAGCGACATCGCGACCGAGGTCGCCGACCGCGCCGAGGCGATCCTGCGCGGCGTCGATGCGCTGGGCCCCGGCGACGCGCTGCTGGTGGCGGGCAAGGGGCACGAGAGCGGGCAGATCGTGGGCGACACGGTGCTCCCCTTTGACGACGCCGAACAGGCGAGCATCGCGGTTGCCGCGCTGGAGCGGCGGATATGACCCCGCTGTGGACAGCCGCCGATGCCGCCGCCGCCACCGGCGGACATGCAGCCGTTGACTGGCGCGCGACCGGCGTGTCGATCGACACCCGCACGCTCGCGCCCGGCGATCTGTTCGTGGCGCTGCGCGCGGCGCGCGACGGGCATGATTTCGTCGCGCAGGCGCTGGCCAGCGGGGCCGCGGCCGCCATGGTCACGCACCGCCCCGCAGGCGTGGCGCCCGATGCGCCGCTGCTGATCGTGGACGATGTCCAGGCGGCGCTCGAACGGCTCGGCATCGCCGGCCGCGCCCGCACCCGCGCCCGGGTGGCCGCGATCACCGGTTCGGTCGGCAAGACCTCGACCAAGGAGATGCTGCGCGCCGTCCTCGCCGGGCAGGGCCGCGTCCATGCCGCCGAGGCGAGCTACAACAACCACTGGGGCGTGCCGCTCACGCTCGCGCGGATGCCCGCCGACGCCGATTTCGCGATCATCGAGATCGGCATGAACCACCCCGGCGAGATTGCACCGCTGGCCCGGATGACACGCCCGCATGTGGCGATGATCACCATCGTGGCGCCCGCGCATCTCGAGGCCTTCGAGAGCATCGAGGGCATCGCGCAGGAGAAGGCCGCGATTTTCGAAGGGCTCGAGCCCGGCGGCGTGGCGGTGCTCAACGGTGACCTCGCGGTGACGCCGATCCTGATGCGCGCGGCGCTGGAACGCACCCGCCGGGTGATCCGTTTTGGCCAGGCCAGGCACAACCACCACCGGCTGACCGATGTGCGGGTGCGCGACGGCGCGACCGTGGCCACCGCGCGGGCCTGGCGCACGCCGCTGCTGCTCAAGGTCGCCACCGAAGGCCGCCATTTCGCCGTCAACGCCACCGGCGTTCTGGCCACGGCCGTGGCGCTGGGCGCCGACCGCGCGCGCACGCTCTGCGCGCTGGCGGACTGGGCGCCACCCCCCGGCCGCGGCACGCGCGAGACGGTGGTGATCGACCCCGCCCGCGAAAACGAGACGATCGAGCTGATCGACGACGCCTTCAACGCCAACCCCGCCTCGCTCTCCGCGGCGCTCGACGTGCTGGCCGCAGCGCAGCCGCGCAACGGCGTCGGCCGGGTGAGCCGGGGCCGCCGCGTGGCGATCCTGGGCGATATGCTCGAGCTCGGCCCACAAGAGCTGCCGATGCACGCCGCCATGGCACGCGACCCCGCGATGGCGGCCGTCACCACCGTGCATTGCGTGGGCCACCGGATGCGCGCCCTCTACGAGGCGCTGCCCGAGGACCGCCGCGGCCGCTGGGTCGCGCAGACCGCCGACCTGATGCCCGATGTCGCGCGCCTGGTGGATGCCGGCGACGTGGTGCTGGTCAAGGGGTCCAAGGGCAGCCATGTGAGCCGTATCGTTGACGCCATCCGCAAACTGGGGCATCGCAGCGCCAGTCAAGATCAAGAGGCCTGAGCCCATGTTGTACTGGTTGACAGAATTGTCCGACGGTGGGGGGGTGCTGAACCTCTTTCGCTACATCACCTTCCGCGCCGGCGGCGCGTTCCTCACCGCGCTGCTGTTCGGCTTCATCTTCGGCCTGCCGCTGATCAACGTGCTGCGCCGCAAGCAGGGCAAGGGCCAGCCGATCCGCTCTGACGGGCCCGAAGGGCATTTCGCCAAGGCCGGCACGCCGACCATGGGCGGGCTGCTGATCGTGGGGGCGCTGCTGACCTCGACGCTGCTCTGGGCGCGGCTGGACAATCCGTTCATCTGGATGGTGCTGTTCGTGACGCTCGCTTTCGCGCTGATCGGCTTTGCCGACGACTATGCCAAGGTGCGCAAACAGACCTCGGCCGGCGTCTCGGGCAAGCTGCGCCTCGCGCTGGGCCTGCTGGTGGCCGCCATCGCGGGATACTGGGCGGCGATGTATCACCCCGCCGACATGCAGTTTCAACTGGCGGTGCCTGTGTTCAAGGATGTGCTCATCAACCTCTCCTACGTCTTTATCCCCTTTGCGGTGATCGTGATCGTGGGCGCGGCCAATGCGGTCAACCTCACCGACGGGCTCGACGGGCTCGCGATCATGCCGGTGATGATCGCCGCCGCGACCTTTGGCGTGATCGCCTATTTCGTCGGCCGGGTGGACTTCACGACCGAGCTTGGCCTGCACTACGTGCCCGGCACCGGCGAACTCACCGTCTTTGTCGCCGGCCTGATCGGCGGCGGCCTGGGGTTCCTGTGGTACAACGCGCCGCCCGCGGCGGTGTTCATGGGCGACACCGGCTCGCTGGCGCTGGGCGGCGCGCTGGGCGCCATCGCGGTGGCGACCAAGCACGAGATCGTGCTGGCCATCGTGGGCGGCCTCTTCGTGGTCGAGGCGCTGTCGGTCATCATCCAGGTGCTCTACTTCAAGCGCACCGGCCGCCGCGTGTTCCTGATGGCGCCGATCCACCACCATTACGAGAAAAAGGGCTGGGCCGAACCGCAGATCGTGATCCGCTTCTGGATCATCTCGCTGATCCTCGCGATGATCGGCCTCGCCACGCTCAAGGTCCGCTGAAAACCCCGTCTTTCAGCATCTTTTGGCGATAAATATCCTGGGGGGAGGGCCGCAGGCCCGGGGGGCAAAGCCCCCCTCGCTCCCCTCAGCCAGCGAACAGTCCTAGGGGGGGGCAGGGATGATCCCGGTGCAAGGAGTTGACGGCCAGATCATCGCCGTTCTGGGGCTCGGCCGGTCGGGCCGCGCCACCGTGCGCGCATTGCGTGCGGGCGGGGCGCAGCCGGTGGTCTGGGACGACAGCGCAGCGGGGCGCGAGGCGGCGGCGGCCGAGGGGCTCACGCTGCGCGACCTCACCCGCCCCGAAAGCTACGCCGGCGTGAGCCTCCTCGTCACCTCGCCCGGCATCCCGCACCTTTATCCCGCGCCGCACCCGGCCATCGCCGCCGCCTGGGCGGCGGGCGTGCCGGTGGACAATGACATCGGCCTCTTCTTCCGCTCTTTCGCCACCCATGAGTGGGACGATTTCGATGTGACCCCGCGCGTCGTGGCCGTCACCGGGTCGAACGGCAAATCCACCACCTCGGCACTGATCCACCATATCCTGACGGCCTCGGGCCGCCGGGCGCAGCTTGCCGGCAATATCGGCCTCGGCGTGCTCGACATCGCGCCGCCGCAGGATGGCGAGGTGGTGGTGCTCGAACTCTCCTCCTACCAGACCGACCTTGCCCGCGCGCTGACGCCCGATGTGGCGGTGTTCACCAATCTGTCGCCCGACCATCTCGACCGGCACGGCGGGCCGGGGGGCTATTTCGCGGCCAAGCGGCGGCTCTTTGCCGAAGGCGGGCCCGACCGCGCGGTGATCGGCGTGGACGAGGCCGAGGGGCGTTACCTCGCCAACCAGATCGCGCTGGGGCCGCTGGACGACCGGGTGATCCTGGTCTCGGCGGGGCAAAAGCTGGACGGCGCCGCCTGGTCGGTGTTCGTGCGCAAGGGGTTTCTGGCGGAATGGCGCAAAGGCCGGCAAGTGGGCGCCATCGACCTGCGCGCGGTGGCGGGCCTGCCGGGCAGCCACAACCACCAGAACGCCTGCGCCGCCTATGCCGTCTGCCGCACGCTGGGTCTGGGCCCCAGGGTGATCGAGGCCGCGCTGCACAGCTATCCCGGCCTGCCGCACCGCAGCCAGCGCATCGCCGAGGCCGGCGGCGTGGCCTATGTCAACGACAGCAAGGCCACCAATGTGGACAGCGCGGCCAAGGCGCTGCAGGCCTTCCCGCGGATCCGCTGGATCTGCGGCGGGCTGGAAAAGGAAGGCGGTCTCGCCAGCCTCGTGCCGCATCTGGGCGCGGTGGCAAAGGCCTATGTCATTGGCCGCGAGGCACAGCATTTTGCGATGCAACTGCCAGGCATCGAGGCCGAGGTCTGCACCACCATGGCGCGTGCGGTCGCACGCGCGATGGCCGAGGCAGAGCCCGGCGATACGGTCCTGCTGGCGCCGGCGGCCGCGAGTTTCGACCAATACGACAATTTCGAGCAGCGTGGCGATGATTTCGCCGCACTGGTGCGCGCTGCGCTGGGTTAGCCTGCCGGGCCCGGCCGACCCGCCCGGGCCGCGCCCGACCCTCCCCAAGTGCGGAGGCATGTCGCCGTCGCGCATCCCACGATGCCGCCCGTGATGGCGTGACAAAGCGCGCGGCTCTGGCCGGCCAAAGCGCCCTCCCAGGGTCGGACGCGGCCCTGCGCGCCCGGTTGTGCAGTTTATCTTGGCCGGGTGATCCGATGTCAGCGCCGCGCGGCAATCGCCCCGCCCGCCGCATGGGCCGAGGCCCAGGCCCATTGGAAGTTGTAGCCGCCCAGCCAGCCCGTGACATCCACCGCCTCGCCGATCACATAGAGCCCCGGCACGGCCCTGGCCATCATGCTGCCACTGTCGAGACCGGCTGTCGCCACGCCGCCCAGCGTCACCTCGGCGGTGCGGTAGCCCTCGGTCCCGGTCGGGCGCAGCGCCCAGCCGTGCAGGTTGTCCGCGAGGGCGCGCAACCGCGCGTCGCTCTGGTCGGCGATGGTGCCGGAGGGCAGGGTCGGCGCGAGGTGATCCACCAGCCGCGCGGGCAGCAATTGTGCGAGCACGGTCGTCAGCGCGCGCTTGCCTGCGCCCGCGCGGGCCGCGCGCAGGGTGGCAAAGCCGTCGGTCCCCGGCAAGAGGTCGGCGCGGATCGCCTCGCCCTCGCGCCAGAAGGACGAGATCTGCAGCACCGCAGGCCCCGACAGCCCGCGATGGGTAAAGAGCATCGCCTCGTCAAAGGCGGTCTTGCCCAGGCTCAGGCGCACCGGCAGCGCGACACCGGCGAGCGGCGCAAAGCGGTCGTCGGCAAAGGTGAAGGGCACCAGCGCGGGGCGCGTGTCGGTCACGGCGAGGCCGAAATCGGCGGCGATGCGGTAGGCGAGGCCCGTTGCGCCCATCCTGGGGATCGACTTGCCGCCGGTCGCGAGCACGAGGTTGCGCGCGGCGACGGTGACGCGCTGCCCCTCGCGGTCGAGCGTGACGCGAAAGCGCGTGCCGTCGTGGCCGATGTCGCCCACCTGCGTCTGCAACCAGAGTTGCGCCCCGGCGCGGGCCGCCTCGTCCAGCAGCATGGCCACGATAGCGGTGGCCTTGTCGTCGCAGAAAAGCTGGCCCAGCGTCTTTTCATGCCAGGGGATGCGGTGGCGGGCGAGAAGGCTCAGGAAATCCTGCGGGCCATAGCGGCTGAGGGCCGATTTGGCGAAATGCGGGTTCTGCGACAGGAAATTGCCCGGCCCGCAGTGCAGGTTGGTGAAATTGCAGCGCCCGCCGCCCGAAATGCGGATTTTCTCGCCGGCCGCGCGGGCATGGTCCACCACCAGCACGCCCGGACCGGCATGGGCCGCGCAAAAGAGGCCGGCGGCGCCCGCGCCGAGGATCAGGGTGTCGATGTCCATGGCGCTTGGGTGCCGCGAAATGCCCGGCGGCGCAAGGGTGGCGGGTGCGGAGCCTCCGGCGGGAGTATTTCGGGCACAAAGAAGCTGTCAGGGTGCGAGCAGGGCCGCGAGCTGGTCGTAGCAGATGTGCATCCCGTGCTCCATGCCGCTGGCCATCGCCATGTCGCGCCCCCTGGGTCCGGTATAGAGGATGTCGGCCACCATGCGGGTGCCGGCTTCGGTCGGGATCAGGTCTGTGGTGATGGTGGTGGGGCCATCGGTCCAGTCCTCTTCGAACAGTTCGGTGTGGATCATGCGGTGGGGTGCGTCGAGGAGCAGATACTCGCCCGAGGCCACCATCAGGTTGCCGGAGGGGTGGCGCCAGGCCCAGCGCCAGCGGCCGCCGACGCGCAGATCGACCTCGGCCTCGACGATCGGATGGCTGGGCATGCCCTGCCATTGCAGCAGCAGCGCAGGTTCGGTCAGGGCGCGCCAGAGTCTTGCGGGCGGGGCGGCAAAGGCGCGCTCCACCCGGATGTTGCGGTCGCCCACGGGGGGGAGGGTGAGGGGAAAGGCCATGGGTTCAGTCCTTTTGCGGCGTGTCGGTATCGGGAAGCGCGGCCAGGAGGCGGTCGAGCTGGGCAAAGCGGGTCTCGTAGCTTGCGCGCAGCCCGCCGATCCAGTCGGTGAGGGCGGTCAGCCCTTCGGGCGCGAGGGTGGCGGGGCGGCGCTGCGCATCGACGCGGCGCGCGATCAGCCCGGCCTCGCCCAAGAGGCGCAGGTGGCGCGAGATCGCGGGTTGCGAGAGCGGAAAGCGGGCGGCGATTTCGCCTGCGGTGGCGGGGCCCTGCGCGAGGTGCTGCAGGATCGCGCGCCGGGTCGGGTCGGCGAGGGCGGCGAAACTGCGGTCGAGGGGGGAGGGTGCGGTCATGACCAGTAATTAACACGATTATTATATAAAGGATAGTCAAAACTGGTCGCCTGGTCTCTTGCTCTTTTTCATCTGGCGAGACGGTCGGAAAGCCGCTAGACTTGGGGTTAGACCCGGCAAACGGGCGATGGTCTTGAGGCGAGTGGCGGTAAATCCATGACAGAGATGGTCTATGGGGCGGTTCCGCTCCGGTCGGGCGATGCCGTTCTTCCGCGGTGGTGGCGGACGATCGACAAGTGGACGATGTCCTGCATCCTGCTTCTGTTCGGGATCGGGCTGTTGCTGGGCCTTGCGTCCTCACCGCCGCTGGCGTCGCGCAACGGGCTCGACCCGTTCTATTATGTCTCGCGGCAGGCGTTCTTTGGCGGGGTCGCCATCGCGGTGATGCTGTTCATCTCGATGCTGCCGCCGCAGGTGGTGCGCCGCCTGGCGGTGCTGGGTTTCCTTGCGGCCTTTGTCGCGCTGATGGGCCTGCCGTTTTTCGGCACCGACTTTGGCAAGGGCGCGTTGCGCTGGTATTCGCTGGGCTTTGTCAGCGTGCAGCCGTCCGAGTTTCTCAAGCCCGGGTTCGTGGTTGTCGCCGCCTGGTTGATGGCGGGGGGGCAGGAGATCGGCGGGCCGCCGGGCAAGACCTATTCCTTTGCGCTCACCGTTGTCATCGTGTCCTTTCTCGCGCTGCAGCCCGATTTCGGCCAGGCGGCACTGGTGCTCTTTGCCTGGGGGGTGATGTATTTCGTGGCCGGCGCGCCGATGACGCTGCTGGTCTTTCTGGCGGGGGCGGTGGTGCTGGTGGGCAGCTTTGCCTATGCCAATTCCGAGCATTTCGCGCGCCGCATCGACGGGTTCCTGTCGCCCGACGTCGATCCGACCACGCAGCTTGGCTATGCGACCAATGCGATCCGCGAGGGCGGCTTTTTTGGCGTGGGGGTGGGCGAGGGGCAGGTCAAATGGTCGCTGCCCGATGCGCATACCGATTTCATCATCGCGGTGGCGGCCGAGGAATACGGGCTTGTCTGTGTGCTGGTCGTCATCGCGCTTTATGCCATCGTGGTCGTCCGTTCGCTGGTGCGGCTGATGAAGGAGCGTGACACCTTCATCCGTCTGGCGGGCACGGGGCTGGCCTGTGCCTTTGGCGTGCAGGCGATGATCAACATGGGCGTCGCGGTGCGGCTGTTGCCGGCCAAGGGCATGACGCTGCCCTTTGTGAGCTATGGCGGGTCGTCGCTGATCGCGGGCGGCATCGCGGTGGGGATGCTGCTGGCCTTTACCCGGACCCGGCCGCAGGGCGAGATCGGGGATATCCTGCTGCGGCGGGGACGGTGATGGCGCCCTTGCTCATCATCGCGGCGGGCGGCACGGGGGGGCATATGTTCCCTGCGCAGGCGCTGGCCGAGGCGATGCTGGCGCAGGGCTGGCGGGTGATGCTGTCCACGGATGCGCGCGGGGCGCGCTATGCGGGCGGCTTTCCCAAGGCGGTCGAGATCAGCGAGGTCGGCAGCGCCACCTTTGCGCGCGGCGGCGTTCTGGCGCGGGTGCTGGTTGTGCCGCGTGTGCTGGGCGGGATCGTGGCGGCCGTGGCGCGGATGCGCCGGGCGCGGCCGGCCGTGGTGGTGGGCTTTGGCGGCTATCCGGCGATCCCCGCGGTGGCGGCGGCCTGGGTGCTGCGCCTGCCGCGGATGATCCACGAGGCCAATGGCGTGCTGGGGCGGGTCAATGCCGTCTTTGCCCGCCGCGTGGCGCATGTGGCCTGCGGCATCTGGCCGACCGCGCTGCCGGCGGGCGCGCGGGGCGTGCACACCGGCAACCCGGTGCGCGCGGCGATCCTCGAGCGGGCGGGCGCGCCCTATATCCCGCCGGGCGATTACCCGATGTCGCTCCTGGTGATCGGCGGGTCGCAAGGCGCGCGCATCCTGTCCGATGTGGTGCCCGCCGCCGTCGCGGCCCTGCCCGGGCCGATGCTGCGCAACATCCGCGTCAGCCATCAGGCCCGCGACGAGGATCAGGCGCGCGTCGCGGCCTTTTATGCCGATCACGGCATCAACGCCGATGTGCAGCCGTTCTTTCACGACATCGCGGCGCGGATCGCGGATGCGCAGCTTGTCATCAGCCGGGCCGGCGCGTCATCCGTCGCGGATCTGTCGGTGATCGGGCGGCCCGCGATCCTGATCCCCTATGCCGCCGCCACCGCCGACCACCAGGCCGCAAATGCCCGCCCGCTGGTTGTTGCCGGTGCCGCCGTGGTGATCCGCGAGGATGCGCTGAGCGCCGAAACGCTGGGCGCGCAGATCACGGCCGTTCTGGGCGACCCCGATCATGCCGTGCAGATGGCCGCCGCAGCACTCGCCTGCGGCCTGCCCGACGCAACGGAGCGGCTGGCGGGTCTTGTGCGCGCCCTTGCAGCCGGTAGAGAAGGATAACATTCGATGGACGGAAACCCGCTGATGATCGCTGCCACCAAACTCCCCCTCGATGTCGGTCCGATCCACTTTGTCGGGATCGGCGGCATCGGCATGTCGGGCATCGCAGAGGTCCTGCTGAACCTCGGCTATGTGGTGCAGGGGTCCGACCAGAAGGGGTCGCCCATCACCGCGCGGCTTCAGGCGCTGGGCGCGCTGGTGTTCGAGGGGCAGCGGGCAGAGAACCTCGACGGGGCCGAGGTCGTCGTGATCTCCTCCGCGATCAAGCCGGGCAACCCCGAACTGGACGAGGCGCGCAGGCGCGGCCTGCCGATCGTGCGCCGGGCCGAGATGCTGGCCGAACTGATGCGGCTCAAGTCCAACGTCGCCATCGCGGGCACCCATGGCAAGACCACGACGACGACGATGGTGGCGACGCTGCTTGACGCCGGGCGCTTTGACCCGACCGTGGTCAATGGCGGGATCATCCATGCCTACGGGTCGAACGCGCGCATGGGGCAGGGCGAATGGATGGTGGTCGAGGCCGACGAAAGCGACGGCACCTTCAACCGCCTGCCCGCGACCATTGCCATCGTGACCAATATCGACCCCGAGCATATGGAGCATTGGGGCAGCATCGAGAACCTGCGCCAGGGCTTTTACGATTTCGTGTCCAAAATCCCCTTTTACGGGCTCGCGGTCTGCTGCACCGACCACCCCGAGGTGCAGGCGCTGGTGGGGCGCATCACCGACCGCCGGGTGCGCACCTTCGGCTTCAACGCGCAGGCCGATGTGCGCGCGGTGGGGCTGACCTACAAGGCGGGGGTCGCGCATTTCGACGTGGCGCTGCAAGCCGAAGGGCTGGTGATCGAAGGCTGCAGCCTGCCGATGCCGGGCGACCACAACGTGTCCAACGCGCTCGCCGCCATCGCGGTGGCGCGGCATCTGGGGATGAAGCGGGACGAGATCCGCGCGGCGCTTGCGGCCTTTGGCGGGGTGAACCGGCGCTTTACCAAGGTGGGCGAGGTCGGCGGCGTCACCATCATCGACGATTACGGCCATCACCCGGTCGAGATCGCGGCGGTGCTGCGCGCGGCGCGTCAGGCGGTGGCCGACACGCCCGGCGCGCGGATCATCGCGGTGCATCAGCCGCACCGCTATTCGCGGCTGGCCTCGCTGTTCGAAGAGTTCTGCGCCTGTTTCAACGAGGCCGATGTGGTGGGCATCGCCGAGGTCTATGCCGCGGGCGAAGACCCGATCCCCGGCGCGTCGCGCGATGATCTGGTCGCAGGGCTGATCCGCCATGGCCACCGCCATGCCCGCGCCGTCACCTCCGAGGACGATCTGGAGCGACTGGTGCGCGAACAGGCGCGGCCGGGCGACATGGTGGTCTGTCTGGGCGCCGGCACGATCAGCGCCTGGGCCAATGGGCTGCCCGACCGGCTGCGGGCCAAATGACGACCCGCGGCCCGGACGCCGGGCCGCACCAGACAAGACCGCGATTGACAAGACCGCGATTGACAAGACCGCGATTGACAAGACCGCGATTGACAAGACCGGGGCCGACAAGACCGGGGCTGACAAGACCGAAACCGACAAGACCGGGGCTGCCACCTCGGGGTTGACCAAGACACCCGGCCCGCAATGGGGCCGCAACCCTGAAAGGACGCCATCATGAGCCTTGCCTTTATCGCCTTCTGCCTCTGGCTGGTCGCCACCGCATCGGTCGGCTATCTGCCCGCCGCCCTGCGCCCGCGCGCGCGGCTCGGCCTGATCGGGCTGTCGCTGCCGATCATCCTTGCCGCGTTTCTCACGCAGGGCTGGTTTCCGGGCCTTTGCGCGCTCCTTGGCGCGCTGACCATGTTCCCCGCCCCGGTGCAGATGCTGGTGGAACTGGGGCAGGCCCGCATTGCCAGTTTGCGGCGGGTCGGCACCACCGCATGAGCCTGCCGCTGATCCTGGGCTGTCTGTGGGTTCTGGCCGCCACCGCGACGGCGCTGCTGCCGATGCGGCGGCAATATGTGCCGGGCGTGACACTTCTGTTGGTAGCACCCCTGTTGCTCGGCTGGATCGGTTATGTGCATGGTTGGCTGTGGGTCGCCATCGGGCTTGCCGCTTTTGCGTCGATGATGCGCAATCCGTTGATCTATCTCTACCGCCGCGCCCGCGGCGAAAGACCCGAGGTGCCGAAATGACCCTGTCGCTGATCGCCGCCTGTGGCTGGCTGGTGCTGGCCAATGTGCTGGCGCTGCTGCCCTCGCGCGACAACCACTGGGCGCGCGCCTATCTGCTGATTGCGCTGGGCGTGCCGCTGGTCGGCTGGGTGACCTGGTCCAACGGACCCTTTGTCGGCCTGCTGGTGCTGGCGGCGGGGGCGAGCGTGCTGCGCTGGCCGCTGATCTACCTCGGCCGCTGGATGCGTCGGCAGGTGCGCACCGAGGCCAAGGAGCAGGAACAGGAGGGCTGAGCCGCGATGATCGAGCAGATCGGCCTCTTTGCCATCCCGCGCGGCATTGCCCCTGTGACCGGGCTTTTGACCTTTCTGCGCGCAGGGGCAGGGCAGTGGCGCGCGGCGCTGGCGGTGTTGGTCCTGCCTTTTGTCCTGCTGGCCTGGATGGTCTGGCTGGCCGAAACCGAGGGTGCGAACGGGATGGCCGGACTCGTGGTCGTCGTGGTTTTGCTCCTGTTTGTCTTGCCGATGCTGGTCGGGGGCGCTATCGGCATGGCGCCGGGCGCATGGCGCCGCCGCCAGAGGTTACACCATGGGACGATCGACTGACGCCACGCCCG
>JAACUH010000144.1 GCA_009993005.1 Rhodobacterales bacterium | reverse complement strand
CCCATTCCTTCTTGTCGTTGTTGATGTCCACCCCGATGATCATGTCGGCGCCCGCCAGTCGCAGGCCCTGGATCACGTTCAGGCCGATGCCGCCGAGGCCGAACACCACCGCCGTCGCGCCGATCTCGACTCTCGCGGTGTTGATGACAGCGCCGACGCCGGTGGTCACGCCGCAGCCGATATAGCAGATGGTGTCGAACGGCGCGTCCTCACGCACCTTGGCCACCGCGATCTCGGGCAGGACGGTGAAGTTCGAGAACGTCGAGCAGCCCATGTAGTGGTGGATCTTCTCGCCATCGAGCGTGGTGAAGCGCGAGGTGCCGTCGGGCATCAGGCCCTGGCCTTGCGTCGCGCGGATCGCGGTGCAGAGGTTGGTCTTCTGCGACAGGCACGACGGGCATTCGCGACATTCCGGCGTGTAGAGCGGGATCACATGGTCGCCGGGCTTGACGCTGGTCACGCCCGCGCCGACCTCCGCCACCACGCCCGCGCCCTCATGGCCGAGAATGGCGGGGAAGATGCCCTCCGGGTCTGCGCCGGAGCGGGTGAACTCGTCGGTGTGGCACAGGCCGGTCGCCTTGATCTCGACCAGCACCTCGCCCGCCTTCGGCCCTTCGAGGTCGACTTCGGTGACTTCCAGCGATTTTCCCGCCTGAAACGCGACTGCGGCGCGTGTGCGCATTTGTTTTTCCTCCCCCGGGAAGGATGCGCGGGAACCCGCTCATCCTTGACAATCCCTTGCACGGTAGGCGTCGCGCGGCGCGGCGCCAAGCGGCGCGCCACGGGGGGAGACCGGTTACCGGAGCCTGAGCGGCGCGTCAGATCACTGCGTCGTCGCTGATCATGGCGCAGCGCCATGTCTTGACGCGCCATTTCCGGTGCAGCCGCCCCCAGTAGGCGACCTCGCGCACCGAGGCGTAAACGCAAAGTTGCGGGTCGCCGCCCTGCACGGTCTGCCGCACGCGGTGGCTTTGTCAGGTGACGGGCGCGCTCGGCAGGCAGGCGGCGACGATATATTCCAGCGCCGATCCCATGTCTTTCTCTCCCGGCGAGTTTGCACGGCGCTGCGTCGCGAACTTTGCTTCATGCGCGAAGGGTCCGATAAAAAACGGAGCGGAGAGATGCGCCGGGCGCTGATGGCCGCCGCGCAGGGGGGCGGCGCTCAATGGCTATCCCACCGCCGCGCGCGCCGACTATGTGATCGCCTGCATGGCGTCGAACGGGCAGACCAGCGCGATGCTGGAGCGGCGCTCATGCTCGATCGACACCATCGCCGCGATCCTGCCCTATGAGGATTATGTCAGGGCCGAGCGCGCTGCGCGCGTCGGAGCGCCACAAGGCGATGGTCGCCGATCTGCGCCGGGCGCAGGCGGAGGCCGATATCGTCTGCTTCTGACGCCGCTCAGC
>JAACUH010000143.1 GCA_009993005.1 Rhodobacterales bacterium | reverse complement strand
AGCCGGGCGACGGAAGTGGCGACGTATACTTCCACCTCGACCCGCTCTGGGCCGATCCCAAGATCGATTTCGTCGGCATCGACAACTACATGCCGCTCTCCGATTGGCGCGACGGCTTCGATCATGCGGACGCGGCCGAAGGCTGGCCCGCGATCTACGACCGCGCCTACCTGCAGGGGAACATCGCGGGCGGCGAAGGCTTCGACTGGTTCTACGCCAGCGCGGTCGACCGGTCCGCGCAGGTCCGCACCCCGATCACGGATGGCGCGGCCAGCAAGCCATGGGTCTTCCGCTACAAGGATCTGCGCGCCTGGTGGTCGAACGCGCATTACGACCGCCCGGGCGGGGTGGAGAGCGGGACGCCGACGGCATGGGCGCCGGAGTCGAAGCCGATCTGGTTCACCGAGTTGGGCTGCCCGGCCATCGACCGGGGCACGAACCAGCCGAACGTCTTCTTCGACCCGAAGTCGTCCGAGAGCTTCACGCCGCATTTCTCGCGGGGCTGGCGCGATGACGCGATCCAGCGCGCCTATCTGGAGGCGACGTATCACTGGTGGGGCGATGCCGCGAACAACCCGCTGTCCTCGGCCTACGGCGGCCGGATGGTGCATGTGCCGGAATGCGCCGCCTGGACCTGGGATGCGCGGCCCTATCCGTTCTTCCCGGCGCTGACCGACGTCTGGACGGACGGGGCGAACTGGCGGCTGGGTCACTGGCTGACGGGCCGTCTCGGCGCGGTGTCGCTCGCGGCGCTCGTGCGGCACCTCTGCCTGCGCGCGGGGCTCCCCGAGGACCGCATCGACGTCACCGGTCTCTGGGGCGCTGTCGAGGGCTTCGCCATCACGGCGCTGGAAAGCCCGCGCGCCTCGATCACCACGCTGTCGCGGCATTTCGGCTTCGACGCCGTCGAGACCGAGGGCGTGATCCGTTTCGTCATGCGCGGGCGAGCCTCCGTCGCTACCCTCGCGCCCGACGATCTGGTCGCGGCCCGCGAGGGCGACGTGCTGGAACTGACCCGCGGCCAGGAAACCGAACTCCCGCAGGCCCTGAAATGGCAGGTCGCCCGCGCCGACGAGGATTACGACGCGGCCCTCGTCGAGGCGCGGCGCATCACCGTGGACACGACGCGGATCGCGTCCGAGTCCTTCCCGATGGCGGTGCCGCCCGAGGAAGCCGAGCGACGCTGCCGCCGCGCGCTGATGGAGGCGTGGGTGGGCCGCGAGACGGCGGCGTTCCGTCTGCCGCCCTCGCGCCTAGCGCTCGATCCGGCCGACGCGATCCGGCTCGCCCATGACGGGCGGCTGGTCGATCTGCGGCTCGTCTCCATCGCCGACGCC
>JAACUH010000142.1 GCA_009993005.1 Rhodobacterales bacterium | reverse complement strand
CTCCTCACCAGACGCATCGCAAGGCATTGCTTGGCTTGAGAGAGTTTCGAGTCGGGCTCTCAGACCGTCGCGATAACTCGCGGTGATATGCTCGCGCGTCATGACCGCGAGCGCGCCGCTCTCCTGCAGCCGCGCCAGCCGGTCCTTGAACGCGGTCTCCTCCCGCGCGAGCCGCACGAGGCCGTCGGCGATCGCCGACGGGTCGCGCGAGGGCGCCGAGAGCGTCGCCTCGCCGTCAGGGAAATAACCGTCGATCCCGGCCCCGGCCGGTGTCAAGCAGGGCGCGCCGGCCAGCAGCGCCTCGGCGAACACTATGCCGAAGCTCTCGCGGTGAGAGACGAGAGCGAAGGCGCAGGCGGCTGTTCAGCGACAACCACCTTGGCCGGTGCCGACAACCACCTTGGCCGGTGCGGCTGAACGGAAGACGGGCATGCCCGTCTGGAGGGCAGCCGCACCGGCCTGAATGATTTCGGGGAAGGTGCTGGTCGCTGCGGGTTGGTAAGCCGGGCTCCTCTGCCGTCAAACGGAGGATCCGGGTTGGCCTACAAACCCATCACCGACCAGCAATTGAGATTATACATGTCCGACCTCCGATATCACAGTCAGCGCACATCGGCCGCCCGCGCCGGGTTCAGCGAGCGCACGGCCCGACGGTTCGATGCCGACCCGACCCTGCCATCTAACCGCAAGATCGCCCACGGGCGCACGGTGGCCGATCCCCTCGAAGGCTTTTGGGAGGGCGACCTCCTCCCATTGCTGGAGAGGGACAGCACCTTGCAGGCCGTCACCCTGCTGCGCCACCTTCAGGGCCTGCACCCGCTGGCCTTTCCTGATGATCGGATCCGGCGCACCCTGGAGCGGCGGGTGCGGCAGTGGCGGGCGCTGAACGGACCCGAGCGGGATATCATCTTCCGCCAGACGCCGGAGCCGGGCCGCATGGCCCAGTCTGACTTCACCCATGCCGAGGAACTGGGCGTGACGATCGCGGGCCGGGCGTTTCCTCACCTGCTCTACCACTTCGTCATGGTCTACAGCCGGTGGGAACATGTCGGTGTGGTTCTCGGCGGGGAAAGCTTCACGGTTTTGGCCGAGAACCTGCAGCAAGCGCTCTGGTCGCTCGGTGGGGCACCTCGGGAGCATCGCACCGACAGCCTCTCGGCCGCCTTTCGCAACCTGACCGTCGACCAGCGCGAGGATATCACCACGCGCTACAATGCCTTCATCGGCCATTACGGCATGGAAGCCAGCCGCAACAACCGCGGGGAAGCCCATGAGAACGGCGCGGTGGAATCCCAGAACCGGCACCTGAAGAAGGCCATCGAACAGGCGCTGATCCTGCAGGGCAGCCGCGACTTCGCCAGCATCGAGGACT
>JAACUH010000139.1 GCA_009993005.1 Rhodobacterales bacterium | reverse complement strand
TCATGTATGACCACCAGACGGAAAGCTGGTGGCAGCAGGCCTTGGGGGAAGGCATCGCGGGCGAGATGACCGGGCGCGAACTGACGCAACTCCCGGCCTGGATGGAAAGCTGGGCGGCGTTCCGCCAAAGCCACCCCGACGGGCTTGTCCTCGACGAGCCGAACTGGCGCCGGGCCTATGGCACCAACCCGTATCGCAATTACGATACGACCCGGCCGTTTCTCTACACCGGCGAGGACCCGCCGCACGGCATCCCGCCGCTCGAACGCGTGGTGCGCGTGGGCGACCGGGCCTGGCCGCTGACGCGCCTGCGCGCCAGAGGCACGATCACCGAGGCGGGGCTGACGCTGAGCTGGGTCGAGGGGCAGGCCTCCGCGCTCGATACCGGCGACATCGGAGCGGGGCGCGAGGTGGGCAATGTCCGTGTGCGGGATGCGCAGGGCCGGGACATCGCGCACGACATCCCCTTTGCCTTTGCGTTTCACGCCTTTCACCCCGAAGGCCGCTGGATGCTGGGTGACTGAGTTCCGATGCGGCCGAAACCTCTTTTCCTGGTCCGTGCCCTCGCGGTCACTCTGGCACGTCTCGGCTTTGCGGCCGTTCTGTTGCCTTGGTTCGTGATCGGCGGGCTGAGCAAGATCGCGGGCCTGACCCTGTCGGTGGGTCCGCCGGCCAGCGTCTGGCCGCTGAGCCTCGGGGCGTATTATGCGTTCCTGCCCGAAGCGATGGCACAGGGCGCCGCGCCGACGCTCGGACAGCACGCATTCGTCCTGAGCATGACCTTGTGCGAACTCGGTCTGCCTCTCATGGTCGTGGCGGGCCTCGGCGGGCGGATTTCAGCGGCGCTGTTGATCGTGCAGGTCTGGATGGCATCACTGGTGACGGGGCAGTTGATGGCGGCCGGAAACCTGTTTGACGCGAGCCCCTTCGATGCGGGGCCAGATCGGGTTGTTCTGTGGACACTTGTGTTGCTGCCGGTGGCCGTGGAGGGCGCGGGGCCGATCTCGATCGACGGCGTTCTTGCGCGATTGCGGCATCGGCGCGGCCCAGTCTGGTGACACGCGGGCGGAGAGGCACATGGTCATGGACGTCGGCCGCCAACGCCCGGATCGTCGGATCAATGGGCAGAACGAAAGGATATGGAGGCGGCGAGGGACAGGTATCGGTCGCCCGCGAGGATCCCCCGCAGCGATGCTACGCATCGCCGCTGTCGCCGCCCGTGTCCTGCGGCGCCGGGGCCCATGTCAGCCGCCGATGATCGAACCCGCCCGCGATATGCGGCTTCACGATCTCGAAATACGGCGACAGGTCAAAGTCGCGGGGCGCGAACAGCGAATGGTGCCGGATATGCAGGATCTCGGCCCGCGCGTGCCGCGACCCCTTGCGGGTCTTGACCTTGGTGACATCGGGCAGGATCGGG
>JAACUH010000141.1 GCA_009993005.1 Rhodobacterales bacterium | reverse complement strand
TCGCCGGCCTGACCGCCTATGACACCCAGCGCCTCAAGAGCGAGTATGTCCAGATGGCGGGCATGGGCGCCAGCGGTCAGCAGCTTTCGGCCTCGGCCATCGGCGGCGCGCTGAGCCTGTATCTGAACTTCCTGAACATGTTCATGTTCCTGTTGCAGTTCATGGGCGCCGCGCGCGAGTGATCGCCACGTTTTGCTGAAAGAGCAGGGCCGGAGCATGGTGCTCCGGCCCTTTTCGTATTCTGCGTCAACGGCCCCGTATCTGATTGAACGCGTCGGCGACGCCCCGGATGATGGCGATATTGATGTATTCCGGCTTCGTCTCTCCGGATCCGAGCTTGAGCCGCAGCTCCTCCTGCTCTTTCCACAGAACCTGACCCGTCCGCGCAGACACGAACACCGTCTCGAGACCCATCACCAGCGGCGCGCCGACCACCGCCGTGATCAGCGCCGGGTTGCTGGTGATGCGAGTGTTCACCGCAAGGTCCGCGCGCAGGTCGCTCGCGAACCGCTGCAAGAGAGCGGGGTCGGTCGGGCCTTGGCGCGCGTTGATTTCTGGAAAGCCTTCGCGCTGCGCCCAGTCGACGGTTCGCTTCGCCGAAATCACGCTGACGCCCGTCGCCCGGCGCGCTTCGGCGACGGTCGCTTCGTCGGTGCCGTCGAGCGCCGGGAATATCGCGACGCGCCGCGCCCGCCTGATCTCGTCGGCTGCGCCGCCGCTGATTTCGCTGGACGCGGCGGCGAAAACGGCCTCGGCGCCGCCCGGAAGTTCGTAAACTGGCCCGGCGACGTAATCCTGGTTCGCGCACCCCGCGATGAATGACGCCGCCAGACACGCAATCAGGCTGCGCGTCAGTGTTCGCAATCTCATGAAAACCCTCCATTTCATATCGGATGGAGGGTCGTTTTCGGTGCTTCGCCTGTCAATGCGGCGCCATGGCGCCGGGCGGCGGCTTCCTACTTGATCTTGCCTTCCTTGAACTCGACGTGCTTGCGCACGACGGGGTCGTATTTGCGCACCGACATCTTGTCGGTCATGGTGCGCGAGTTCTTTTTCGTCACATAGAAGAAACCCGTGCCTGCGCTGGAATTCAGGCGGATCTTGATGGTGGTCGGCTTCGCCATGGCGCTCTCCAATGGGGCGAAGCCCCGTTCTCAGGTGTCGGGGCTTCGCCCCATAGCTCGCGCTGCCCATAGATCGGGGCGCGGCGGCAAACAGGCGGGCTTAGTCCTCCATCGCGCCCGCGCTGTCAAGTCTGCGCCTTGCGCGCGCGCGCCAGCGCCACCGCCAGATAGACCGCCGCCAGCCCCGCCAGCGCCAGCGACAGGCCGTGCGGCTCGACCGCGTCCATCGCCGCGCCCACCGCCAGCGGCCCGATCAGCGCGCCGACGCCGTAGGCCGACACCACGGCGGCGTTCGCCGAGACCAGCGTCG
>JAACUH010000040.1:24114-24230 GCA_009993005.1 Rhodobacterales bacterium | reverse complement strand
GTCTGTCTCACGCCCCCTGCCATCTTCCCGCCGCCGGTCTGCGCCCGTCATGGTGGCAGCCGCCCGTCATGGTGGCAGCCGCCCGTCATGGTGGCAGCCGCCCGGCATGGTGGCAG
>JAACUH010000040.1:0-24053 GCA_009993005.1 Rhodobacterales bacterium | reverse complement strand
GCAGCCGATCAGGCGTCGAGTTCCGCGTCCCAATAGAGGTAGTCGAGCCAGCTCTCATGCAGGTGGTTCGGCGGGAACTTGCGGCCCATGTTCTGCAGATCGACCGCCGTGGGACGGCGCGGGGGGTGGCGCAGGGTCAGGCCGGACTGGCGCAGGCTCTTTGACCCCTTGTGCAGGTTGCAGGGCGAACAGGCGGCCACCACATTTTCCCAGCTCGTGATCCCGCCCCGGGCGCGCGGCACCACATGGTCGAACGTCAGATCCCCGCGCGCGCCGCAATACTGGCAGCAGAATTCATCCCGCAAGAAAAGATTGAAGCGCGTGAAAGCCACGCGCTTCTGAGGTTTCACATAGTCCTTGAGCACCACGACCGACGGAATCCGGATCACGGTGGATGGACTTCGGACCACCTCGTCATATTCCGCGACAATATCGACCCGGTCGAGCCAGGCCGCCTTGACCGCCTCCTGCCAGGGCCAGAGCGAGAGCGGGTAGTAGGACAGCGGCCTGTAGTCGGCGTTGAGCACCAGCGCAGGATGCTGGCGCAGCGCGGCCGGGTCGCGCACGAAATGTGTCCTGAAGTCGCCGTCCATATCTGGTCGCACCCTCTCGCCGTCGTCCTCGAACGCTGTGCAGTCTGGGTGGGCGTTGCCGCCCCTTGGTCCGGACTATATATCGCGTTGCGTTCAGGGCAAGCCCCGCAACATGCGGTGTCTTTACCCTTTGGCTAGCGCGATTCCGTGACAGCGGCGTGACGCGGTGTCAGCTGTATCCCAGCCGCTCGCGCAGGAAGGCCAGCGCCACCTCGAGCCCGTCGGGCGCGATGCCATGGCCGGTGCCGCGCATGATATGGGCATAGACCTCGGTCCAGCCCGCATCCTGCAGCCCCTGCGCGGCCAGCGGCAGCGACTGCACCGGCACCACGTCGTCGGCATCGCCATGGATCAGCAGCACCGGCGGCCGGCAGAGCGCCTCATCAGCCAGCGCCTCGGGCTCGAGCAGGCGGCCCGAAATCGCGATCACGCCCGCCAGCGGTTCCTCGCGGCGCGGCGCGACATGCATCGCCATCATCGCGCCTTGTGAAAAGCCCAGCAGCATCACCTGCTCCTCGAGCAGGTCCTCATCGACCAGCACCCCGTCGATAAAGGCCTGCAGGTCATCCGCCGCGCGCATCAGCCCGGCGCGCTGTTCCTCCTCGGACGATCCGTCGATCCAGGGGATCGGGAACCACTGAAACCCCATCGGCGCGCCGGCGCAGGCCTCGGGCGCATCGGGGGCAAGGAACAGCGTGTCGGGCAGATGTTCGCCCAGCGGGTCGGCAAGGCCCAGCAGATCAGCCCCATTGGCCCCATAGCCGTGCAGAAAGATCAAGGCAGAGCGGATCTCGCCGCTCTGCGGCTCGCGCCGGTCGCTTTGCAGGGCTCGGGTCATGGCACTCTCCTGTCTGTCGGCAACCGGTCTGTCAGCACCCGTGGTAAAGCGCGCGCGTCGCCCTGGCAACCGCCCGCCGTCAGGCCACAGCCTCGCGCGCCTTGATGACCCGGTAATGTGCCCACAGGATGCGTGCCGCGACCGCGCGCCAGGGCGACCAACCCTGCGCCATACGCGCCAAATCGCCGGCCTTTGGGCGCGAGGGCAGCGCGAAGATGTCGCGCGCGGCCTCCTGCAATGCCAGATCGCCCGCCGCCAGCACATCGGCCCGGCCGAGCGAGAACATCGCATAGATCTCGGCCGTCCAGGCGCCGATGCCATCGACCTGCATCAGCCGCGCCACCACCTGCGCATCCGGCAGGTCGCGCAGCGCGGCGTAGTCGATCCGCGCCGCGGCCAGCGCGCGGGCATAGCGCATCTTCTGCCGGCTGAGCCCCGCTGCGCGCAGCGCGGCGTCATCCGCCGCCGCCACCGCATCCTCGCACACCAGCCCCGCCGCCTGCATCCGCCCCCAGATGGCATTGGCCGAGGCCAGGCTCACCTGCTGCCCCACGATCGCCTGCAACAGCCGGTCGAACCCCTCGGGCTGGCGGCGCAGGGGCAGCGGCCCGCAGCCTGCGAGCACCCGGCCAAAGCGCGGCTCGCGCGCGGCGAGCCAGGCCGCGCCTTCGGCCACGCAGGCGTCGCCCACGATGATCCGCCCTCCCCCGCTCACATCCGCCGCACCCAGTCGAGCGCCGCCTCGACCGTCTCGACCCGGGGCGACACCGGCGGCGGGCGGCGGATCATCAGCACCGGGATGCCGAGGTTGCGCGCGGCGATGAGCTTGCTGCGGCTCTCCTCGCCGCCCGCGTTCTTGACCACGATCCAGTCCACGCCAAGCTGCGCAAAGAGCCGCTCTTCGCGCTCGACCGAAAAGGGCGGCCGGCCGATGACGAACTCGCCCCCCTCAAAGGGGAAAGGCGCTGTCGGCGGGTCGATCTGGCGGCACAGCACCCGGCAGCCGCGCAGCCCCGCAAAGGCCGCAAGCGTCTGCCGCCCGGTCGCCAGAAACACGGTGGCACCGGGGCGGACATGGCTGGCGGCCTCCTCCTCGCGGTCGATCATGGTCCAGTCATCGCCCGCATCCGGTGTCCAGGCGGGCCGCTCCAGCCGCAGATAGGGCAGCGCGCGGGCGGCACAGACCTCGGCCGTGCGCGCCGTGATGCGCGCGGCAAAGGGATGCGTGGCGTCAAGGACCGCCGTGATCGCGGCCTGATCGAGATAGCTCTCGAACCCCTCCCTGCCGCCAAACCCGCCGACCCGCAGCGGCAACGGCAGCGGCTCGGGCTGGCGCGTCGCCCCGGCGAGCGAGGCAATGACCGGCCGGCCGCAGTCCACCAGCCGCCAGGCGAGGCGGCGCGCATCACCGCTTCCTGCCAGCAGCAACAGCGTCATGCGGCCGCGCCCGCACAGGCGAGGACCGCCCCCGCCCGGTCCACCACCACCACATCGACGGCGACAGCCGGTGCGGCACCCGCGAGCATCACCTCCAGCCGCCCGAGCGCGCGCGTGGCAATCGCCTGCGCCAGCGGCGTGCCGCTGATCCGATGCGCCTCGAGCACGGTGTTGACACCTGTCAACTCGGCCCGCCCGGTCCAGTCGGCCAGTTGCGCCAGATCGACCTGGCTGCGCGCAGAGTGCAGATCGACCGCGCCCTGCGCGAGCTTGGCCATCTTGCCGATACCGCCGCCGATGGTCAGCCGCGCGACCGGATGGCGGCGCAGATACTTGACCAGCCCACCGACGAAATCCCCCATATCGAGCATCGCATGGTCGGGCAGGCCGTAGAGCGCCTGCACGGTCGCCTCGGACGTGGCCCCGGTGCAGCCCGCGACATGGTCCAGCCCCGAAGCCCGCGCCACATCGATGCCGCGGTGGATCGAGGCGATCCAGGCAGCGCAGGAAAACGGCCGCACGATGCCGGTCGTCCCCAGGATCGACAGCCCGCCTTCGATCCCCAGCCGGGGGTTCCAGGTCCTGAGCGCCAGCGCCGCGCCGCCCGGCACGCTCACGGTGATCTCCACATCGCCCCTGCGGGCATAGCGCGCCGCCATCTCGGCCACGACGCCCTGCATCATCGCACGCGGCACCGGGTTGATCGCGGGCTCGCCCACCGCGATGGGCAGCCCGGGGCGGGTGACGGTCCCCACCCCCTCGCCCGCGCGGAACCGCACACCGCCCGCGCTCGCCGCGACACGCACCACGACCAGCGCGCCATGCGTCACATCGGGGTCATCGCCGGCGTCCTTGGTGATCCCCGCCTCGGCCCAGCCAGGCCCGGCCGCGCGATGGGCCAGCGCAAAGACCGGCGTCTCGCCGCGCGGCAGTGTAATCTGCACGTCGCGCGCAAAGGCGCCCCCCCAGAGCGCCGCCAGCGCCGCCTTGGTCGCGGCGGTCGCACAGGCGCCCGTGGTCCATCCCCGGCGCAACTCTCTCACAGGCGGTGTCTCCATCGGGCCGGACTATAGAACCGCAGGCCGATGCCGCCAATGCGCATTGCAGCGTCGCTTGCCCTCTTTCGCACGCCCGCGCGGCGCGTCATAACAAGCGGATGAATGACACCTTCGCCCTGCCCGGTTCTGACTGGCCGACCCTGCTGCCCGGCTGGGTCTGGCTCTGTGGTGCCGGCCCCGGCGACCCGGGCCTGCTGACGCTGCACGCGCTCAACGCACTGCGCCAGGCGGATGTGGTGGTCTATGACGCACTGGTCGAGCCGCGCATCCTCGACTGGGCGCCACAGGCGCGCCACCTCTACGCCGGCAAGCGCGGCGGCAAACCCTCGGCCAAACAGCGCGACATCTCGCTGCAACTGGTGGAACTCGCGCGCAGCGGTGCCCGCGTCCTGCGGCTCAAGGGGGGCGACCCCTTTGTCTTCGGCCGCGGCGGCGAAGAGGCGCAGACCCTGGTGCAGCACGCCATCCCGATCCGCATCATCCCTGGCATCTCGGCCGGAATCGGAGGGCTGGCCTATGCCGGCATCCCGGTCACGCACCGCGACGTCAATCAGGCCGTGACCTTTGTCACCGGCCACGACCAGTCGGGACAGACGCCCTCATCGCTCGACTGGCCCGCCATCGCCCGCAGCGCCGGGGTGATCGTGATCTACATGGGGATGAAACATCTGTCCCAGATCGCAGGCGCACTCATCGCAGCCGGACGCCCGGCGGGCGAACCCGTCGCCATCGTCACCGAGGCGACAACACCCGCGCAGCGCGTGCTCGAGACGACGCTGGGCACAATGGTCAGCGACGCCGCAACCGCGGGGATGGAGCCGCCCGCCATCATCTGCGTCGGGCGCACCGTGCTGATGCGCCAGACGCTCGACTGGCAGGGCATGGCGGCAGGCCTTGCGCCGCGCCACCTCGACCCGCTGGGCCGCGACGATGCCGCGCAGACGGCCTGATCCGATGCGCCGTCGCCCCGGCTTCTTTGCGCCCCGGGGGCTCCGCCCGTTGTCGGGGGAAACGATCCCCCGGATCGTTTCTCGCCCCCCTCCAACCCCGCCGGAGGCATCCGCACGCACAACCTTGCGCAATCCCACGGCATGAGCGGTCTGATCCTTTCGGCTCCCGCATCGGGGAGCGGCAAGACCACGATCACGCTGGGCCTCCTGCGCGCGCTGGCGCTGCGCGGAGTGCGGGTGCGTGCGGCGAAATCCGGCCCCGACTATATCGATGCGCGCTTTCACGAGGCCGCCTGCGGCGCGCCCTGCACCAACCTTGATGCCTGGGCGATGACACCCGCGCGCATCGCGGCGCTGGCCAGCGGCACCGGCACGCTGATCGTCGAAGGCGCGATGGGCCTCTTTGACGGTGCGCCCCCCGACAATCGCGGCGCCACCGCCGACCTCGCCCGCATCCTGCGCCTGCCCGTGGTCCTGGTGATCGACGCGGCGCGCATGGCGGGGTCGGTCGCGGCGCTGGCCGAAGGCTTCGCCCGGCACGACCCGATGGTGCCCGTCGCGGGCGTGATCCTCAACGCCATCGGCTCGCCCCGGCACGAAGCGATGCTGCGGCGCGCGCTCGCGCCTGCAGGTCTGCCGGTGCTGGGGGCGGTGCCGCGCCTGCCCGACCTCGCCCATCCTGCCCGCCACCTCGGGCTTGTGCAGGCGCAAGAGCGTCCCGACCTCGACGCCTTCCTGACCCGCGCTGCGGCGCTGGCCGAGGCGCATCTGGACATCGACGCGCTGATGGCGCTGGCCGCGCGCGCGCCCGCACCACAAGGCAGCGCGCCGCAAGGCAGCGCGCCACAAGGCAGCGCACCACAGGGCAGCGCACCACAGGGCAGCGCGCCACAGGGCAGCGCACCACAGGGCAGCGCACCACAGGGCAGCGCGCCGCGCCTGGCGCCGCCCGCGCAGCGCATCGCCATTGCGCAGGATGCCGCATTCGCCTTTGCCTATCCGCATCTCCTCGCCGACTGGCAGGCCGCCGGGGCCGAGGTCACGCCGTTTTCGCCACTGGCCGACGACCCGGTGCCGCCCGCCGATCTGGTGTTTCTCCCGGGCGGCTATCCAGAGCTGCATGCAGGCCGGATCGCCGCCGCCACAACCTTCATTCAAAGCCTGAAGAGCGCCGCGCAAAATACTGATATATATGGAGAGTGTGGTGGCTACATGGTTCTCGGCCATAGCCTGACCGACGCGGCGGGAACCGTCTGGCCCATGGCGGGCCTGCTCGACCTCGCGACCTCATTCGCCAGCCGCCGCCTGCATCTGGGCTACCGCGAGCTGCACGCGGCCCAAGGGCTCCTTGCCGGGCGCTGGGCCGGGCATGAGTTCCACTATGCGACCACCGCCCAGGCGCGCGGCGCGCCCTTGTTCGCCGCCACCGATGCCGAAGGCAACGCCCTGCCGCCCATGGGCCTGCGCGCCGGGCGCGTCTGCGGCTCTTTCGCGCATCTGATCGACAGGCGCGGTTGAGAGGCATTGCATCGCCGCGCGGGCGGGTTTAGCGATTTCGTCATGACCATCACGCTCCCCCCCGATGACAGAACCGCAAAGCGCAACGTGGCCGTGCTCGTGGCCGCGCAGGCCATCCTCGGCTCGCAAGTGACGATGATCTTCGTGATCGGCGGGCTGGCGGGGCTGATGCTCGCGCCCAATCCCTGCCTCGCCACGCTGCCGATCTCGATGATCGTGTTCGGCTCCATGTCCACCGCGCCCTGGCTCAGCCAGGTGATGCAGGTGCGCGGGCGCAAGACCGGGTTCTTCATCGGTGCGATCGGCGGGCTGATCGGATCGGCCATCGCCGCCTATGCGGTGTCCACCGCGAATTTCTGGCTGTTTCTGGTCGGCTCCTACCTCACCGGCACCTATATGTCGGCGCAGGGCTTCTACCGCTTTGCCGCGACCGACACCGCCTCCGACGCCTTCAAGCCCAAGGCGATTTCCTACGTGATGGCGGGCGGGCTGATCTCGGCACTGATCGGGCCGCAACTGGTCAAGGTGACGGATGACCTGACGGCGGTGCCCTTCGTGGGCACCTATCTGGTCGGCATGGCGATCAACCTGGTCGGCATGTCACTGTTTTTCCTGCTCGACCTGCCCAAACCCGCGCCGCGCACGGCACAGACGCCGGTGAGCCGGTCCTGGGGCGAATTGCTGCGCACCCCGGCCATCGGCGTGGCGGTGATCTGCGGCATGGTGTCCTACGCGCTGATGAACCTCGTGATGACCTCGACCCCGCTCGCCGTTGTCGGCTGCGGCTTTACCAAGGGCAACGCGGCCGACATCGTGTCGGCGCATGTGCTGGCGATGTTCGCGCCGTCGTTCTTCACCGGCCATCTGATCGCCCGCTTCGGCGCGGAAAAGATCGTGGGCACCGGCCTCGTGATTCTCGCGTTTGCCGGGGTCGTGGGGATCATGGGGGTCGAACTCACCAATTTCTACGTCGCCCTGGTCCTGCTCGGCATCGGCTGGAACTTTGGCTTCATCGGGGCGACGGCCATGCTGACCAAGACCTATGCGCCGCATGAACGCGGCCGCGTGCAGGGCATGAATGACGCCATCGTGTTCGGCTGCGTGACGCTGGCCTCGCTCGCCTCGGGCGGGCTGATGAACTGCTCGGGTGGCGATGTGGTCGAAGGCTGGACGGCGGTCAACCTTGCGATGACGCCGTTCCTCGTGCTGGCGGGCGGCGCGCTGATCTGGCTCGTGATGCGGCCCAAGAGCGCGGCTGCCTGAGCTGCCACGCGGATGGGCCCCCAAGCGGATGGGCCCCCAAGCGGATGGGCCTGCAAGCGGTTGGGCCTACCAGCCCCCGCGCCAGACCCTGGCCATGAGCGTGAGCCTGCGCCGCGCCTCTGACGTGCCAAGCCGCCCTTCGGGCACCGCCTGCGGATCAGCCCGCGCCTGCCGCAGCAGATCACCCGCCCGCCAGCCGGCGCGCAGCGCGGGGATCGCCGGGCCAAAGCCGGTGCGGCGGTGGCGCGCCAGCATCCCCAACCCGTAATCGGCAAGGTTGCGCACCTCGGCCAGCGTCGCATGGGCGAGCGGCGCGCGCCCGGCGGCGGTGAGCGTGGGCACCGCCATCAGCCAGTTGGCGATGCCGCCCGCGATCGCCGCCTCGCGCAGAGCGACCTCCTGCGCCGCGTCGCCCCCCAGCGCCAGCGCCGCCAGCACCGCAAGCGACCCCGCGCCGCGGTCGATCTGGCCGATCACATCCTCCTCGCGGGCAAAGGCTGCGCCGTCGATGTCCCATTCACGCGCGGTGATCAGCGTCGCGAACACCGCGCCCGGCAAGGCCCTGTCGCGGATCAGCGCGGAAAGCGGCCCCGCGACCTCATGCCCGCGGGGCGCCCCCCCCGCGTCGGCCTCGGCCACGACATCGCGCCACCATTGCAGCCGCATCCGCGCGATCAGCGGCTCGCGCGTGATCCAGGGCGCGCGCGCGACCTCGAGGTTGAAGGCGTAAAGCGTGAACAGCGCGGCGCGCGCGGCGACCGGCGCCGCCATCGTGGCGAGAAAACGGTCAGGATCGCCACGTTCGACCAGCGCGGCACAGGCGGCGAGGGTCACACCGCAGCCCCCATATCGCGCACCAGTTTCCAGTTGATCGCGTCGAGCAGCGCCTCGAAACTCGCATCGACGATATTGGCGCTCACCCCCACGGTGGACCAGCGCCGCCCGGCCTCATCCTCGCTGTCGATGATGACGCGGGTGACGGCCTCGGTCCCGCCCTGCGTGATGCGCACCTTGAAATCGACGAGCCGCAGCGTGTCGATGCAGGCCTGATAGGGGCCAAGGTCCTTGGCCAGCGCCTTGGCCAGCGCATTGACCGGGCCGCGGTCGGTGCCGGTGGCATCCATGCTCTCGCTGACCGAGAGCATCTTGCGTTCGCCGATCTTGACCACCACCACCGCTTCAGAGAGCGAGATCATCCGGTCATACTTGTTCTTGCGCCGCTCGACCGTGACCCGGTAGCGCTTGACCTCAAAGAACAGCGGCATCAGCCCCAGTTCGCGCCGCGCGAGCAACTCGAAACTCGCCTGCGCGCCGTCATAGGCATAGCCCTGATCCTCGCGCGCCTTGATCGCATCGAGGATCCGGCCCAGCCGCGCATCGCCGGGCGCCACCTCGATCCCCGCCGCCGCCAGCCGCGCGCGCAGGTTCGACTGCCCGGCCTGGTTCGACATCGGGATCACGCGGACATTGCCCACCAGCGCGGGGTCGATATGCTCGTATGTCGCGGAGTCCTTGAGGATCGCGCTGGCATGCAGCCCGGCCTTGTGGGCAAAGGCGCTCGCGCCCACGTAAGGTGCTGCGCGCCGCGGCACCCGGTTGAGGATATCGTCGAGCGTGCGGCTCACCCGCACCAGCCCCGCCAGCGCCGCGTCGCTCACCCCGGTCTCGAACCGCCCGGCATAAGGCTGCTTGAGCGCCAGCGTCGGGATCAGCGTGGTGAGGTTGGCGTTGCCGCAGCGCTCACCCAGACCGTTGAGCGTGCCCTGGATCTGCCGCGCGCCCGCATCCACCGCCGCCAGCGACCCCGCCACGGCCATGCCGAGGTCGTCGTGGCAATGGATGCCCAGCCGCGCGCCGGGGATGCCGGCGGCAATCGCCGCGCGCACGCCGGCGGCGATCGCCTCGGGGACCGTGCCGCCGTTGGTATCACACAGCACCACCCAGCGCGCCCCGGCCTCGAGCGCCACCCGGCAGGCGCGCAGCGCATAGGCCGGGTTCGCGGCCCAGCCGTCAAAGAAATGCTCCGCATCGAACAGGCATTCGCGGCCCTGCGCCACCACATGCGCCACCGAGGCCGCGATATTGGCAAGGTTCTCCTCCAGCGTGATCCCCAGCGCCGTCGTGACATGGAAATCATGCGCCTTGCCCACCAGACAGACCGCCGGCGTGCCCGCATTGACGACGCCCGCGAGCACATCGTCATTTTCTGCCGACCGCCCCGCCCGCTTGGTCATGCCAAAGGCCGTCATCACCGCCCGGGTCGGCCCGACACGGGCAAAGAACTCGCTGTCGGTCGGGTTCGCCCCCGGCCATCCGCCTTCGATGTAATCGAGGCCAAGCGCGTCGAGCATTGCCGCGATGCGCAGCTTTTCCGGCGTGGAAAACTGCACGCCCTGCGTCTGCTGCCCGTCGCGCAGGGTGGTATCAAAGAGGAAAAGTCGTTCCATTTTCACCCGTCTTTCGCATCTTTTGGCCCCAAATATCCTGGGGGGAGCGAAGCGGGGGGCAAAGCCCCCCTCCGCCATCGTCGCATGTCACGCCGGCAGGTCGAGCCGCGCCGCGTCGAAATCCGGCCCCGGCTCCCAGGTCGCGGCAGCGCCGCTATCGGCCACGCGCACCCCGGCCGCGGTCAGGATCGCCCTGATCCGGTCCGCCTGCGCAAAGTCGCGCGCCTGTCGCGCCGCCATCCGCGCCGCGATGAGCGCATCGATCCGCGCGGCGACATCAGCGGGCACCCGATCGCCGGCCAGGCCGGGATCGAGCAGCCCCAGCAGGCGCGCCGACGCCACAAAGCAGGCCGCATCCCCGCCGCCCTGCCCCAGCGCCTTGGCCATCTCGTGCAACCGCGCGATGGCGAGCGGGGTGTTGAGGTCATCGGCAAGCGCCGCGACCATCGCCGCATCGGGATCAGCACCGGGTGCGACCCCCGTCACCAGCCCGCGCCAGCGATAAAGCGTCGCCTCCGCCTCGGCGCGGCGGGTGTCCGTCCAGTCCATCGGCTTGCCATATTGCGTGCCCAGCAGCACAAGGCGGATCACCTCGCCCGATACGCCCTGATCCAGCAGGTCGCGCACGGTAAAGAAATTGCCCAGGCTCTTGGACATCTTCTTTCCCTCGACCAGCAGCATCTCGTTATGCAGCCAGAAGCGCGCGAACGACCCCTCCGGATGCGCGCAGGCCGATTGTGCGATCTCGTTCTCATGATGCGGAAACTGCAGGTCGATGCCGCCGCCATGGATGTCGAAACTCGCCCCCAGCAATTCCTGCGCCATGGCCGAACATTCGATATGCCAGCCGGGCCGGCCCCGGCCCCAGGGGCTGTCCCAGCCGGGCGTGGCGTCGTCCGACGGCTTCCACAGCACAAAGTCCATCGGATTGCGCTTGTAAGGCGCAACCTCGACCCGCGCGCCCGCGATCATGTCCTCGATGCTGCGGCCCGAGAGCGCGCCATAGGCCGCGTAGCTCTCCACCGCAAAGAGCACATGCCCCTCGGCCGCATAGGCATGCCCGCGCGCCACAAGATCCGCGATCATCGCGATCATCTGCGCGATATAGTCGGTCGCGCGCGGCTCCTGCGACGGGCGCAGCGCCCCCAGCGCATCCATGTCGGCGTGATACCAGCCGATCGTCTCATCCGTGATGGCGCGGATGTCGCGGCCCGTCGCGGCGGCGGTTGCGTTGATCTTGTCGTCCACATCGGTGAAGTTGCGCACATAGGTGACGTGTTCGGCGCCAAAGACATGGCGCAGCACGCGGAAAAGCACGTCGAACACCACCACCGGGCGCGCATTGCCCAGATGCGCGCGGTCATAGACGGTGGGCCCGCAGACATACATCCGCACGTTCGCGGGGTCGAGCGGGACAAAGACCTCTTTCTTGCGGGTCGCGGTGTTGTGCAGACGGATGGTGGTCATGGACAGCCTCTTGGCGCGGCGGGAATTACCCGCGGGCTTGTCTCAATCTCACTCGAAAGGGAAGTGTCAAGACGCGGCCCGCGACGAAAGTCAGCGGGGAATACAGCAGCAAACGGGGGTGCGGATCAACGTCATGACGCCCGCCTATCAGCCCGCCTGCCCCGCGTCCAGCATTTCCACCAATGCGCGCAGGGTGTTGAGGTTGCGCGCGGTGATCTGCGTGCCGGTGACGACGCGGTGCATCCGCTCGGCCAGCTTCGAGCGGCCGACCCCCTCGGGGGCATGGAGCCAGACGACGCCATCGCCCGCCACCAGCGCCTCGGACGCCAGGCGCAGGCTCTCGCAGAGGGGCCAGTCGATCACCGCGGGGGACCAGAGGAGAAAGCCATGCACATCCTTGCCCGCCACCGGGTCAAAGGGACAGGTCGCAACGACCGCACGAAGCCGCGCGGCCGCGATGACAAGGACCGGGATGGTCAGCGTCGTGCTGTTGCGCAGCGCATCTTGCAGCGCGGCCGCCAGCCCCGGCGCTTCCCCCTCGGCCGCAAAGACCAGATTGCCCGAGGCGATGTAGCTGCGCGCGCCCTGCCAGCCCAGCCCGAGCGCTGCGGCGCGCAGGTCGGCCATCGCAAGCCTGACCCCGCCCACATTGACCCCGCGCAGGAGCGCCACCCAGACCGCCATGCCGCTTGCCCTCTGCCCCGACCTGCCGCATCCTGACCCGATGACACGCGCCATCGTCAACCGCATATGCGCCACCCTGCCCGGGGCCGAGGTTTCGGACCCCTGGGGCGGCGGGCATGACGCCTGGAAGGTCTGCGACAAGCTGTTCGCGGTGGTGGGCGCGCTGCGCGAAGGGGTCAGCGTCAAGACCGCCAGTATCGAGCATGCCGAGATGCTGATCGACGCGGGCGTGTCAGAGCGCGCGCCCTATTTCCACCGCTCCTGGGTCTATCTGCCCGAGACCACGCCCGAAGCCGAGCTGCACCACAGGCTTCTCGCCTCTTATGCATTGATCCGCGCCGGCCTGCCGAAAAAGGTGCAGGCGGCGCTGGGGCCGGTCGAATAGAGACCAAAGCGGAGTTGACTTTGGCATGGCCGCCGGGTTCCTTGCCGCCATGACACAGCACCCCACCCTCTCCCGCCGCATCACATCCATATCCGCCGCCGGCCCCGATGGCTGGGACCTGTTCCGTCGCGCCCGCGCGATGCGCGAGGCGGGACTGCCGGTGATCGAGCTGACCATCGGCGAGCATGACATCCGCACCGCCCCCGCGATCCTGCAGGCGATGCACGCGGCGGCTCTGGACGGGCACACGGGCTATTCCCCGATCCCCGGAAGCCCCGCGCTGCGCGCCGCCGTCGCGGCGCGGCTCCAGGCCAAGACGGGTGTGGCGACGGGGCCGCAGAACATCCTCATCACGCCGGGCGGTCAGGCCGCGCTGTTCGCCGCGCATCACGCGGTCTGTGACGAAGGCGACACGGCGCTGTTCATCGACCCGCATTATGCGACCTACCCCGGCACGATCCGCGCCGTGGGGGCGCGGCCCGTCACCGTGACGGCGCGCGCCGAGACCGGATTTCAGCCGCGCGCCGCCGATCTCGCCGCCGCCGCCCCCGGCGCGCGGTCGCTGCTCATCAACAGCCCGAACAACCCCACGGCGGTGATCTATTCCCGCGCCACGCTCGAGGGGATCGCGGGGGTGGTGCAGGACCACGGGCTCTGGCTCATCTCGGACGAGGTCTATGACAGCCAGATCTGGGAGGGTGACCATCTGTCGCCGCGCGCCCTGCCCGGCATGGCGGCGCGCACGCTGGTGGTGGGGTCGCTGTCCAAGAGCCATGCGATGACCGGCAGTCGCGTCGGATGGGTCTGCGGACCCGAGGCAGCAATCGCGCATCTGACGGACCTGCAGACCAACACGAACTACGGCATCGCGGGCTTTGTCCAGCAGGCCGCCATTTTTGCGCTGGCGCAGGGCGCAGCGTTCGAGGCGCAGATCGGCGCGCCTTTTGCCCGGCGGCGCGCGATCACGCTGGACCTGCTCGCGCGGCAGAACGTGGTGCGCGCGGCGCCGATGCAGGGCGCGATGTATGCGATGCTGGATGTGCGCGCGACGGGGATGTCGGGCGAGGGTTTTGCGCAGGCGCTGCTGGATGCCGAACATATTGCGGTGATGCCGGGCGAAAGCTTTGGCGCGGCGGCGGCAGGGCATGTGCGGGTCGCCATGACGGTGGGCGATGACGCCTATGCCGATGCGCTGGCGCGGCTTCTGGCCTTTGCGCAGGCGCGGGCAGAGGTGCCGGCATGACGCGCGACGCGGGCGCGGCATTCCGCGCGCTGCATGTGCGGGGCCGCCCCTTTGTGCTGGTCAATGTCTGGGATGCGGGCACGGCGCGGATGATGGCGGCGCTGGGCGCACAGGCGCTGGCGACGTCATCGGCCGCGCAGGCCTTTGGGCTGGGGCGGCCTGACGGCGGCAGCCTGACGCGGGACGAGGCGCTGGCCCATGCGCAGGAGATCCTGGCCGCGACCGCGCTGCCGGTGCAGGGCGATTTCGAGAACGGCTTTGGCGACGATCCCGAGACCTGCGCGCAGACGGTGCGGCTTGCCGCTGAAGTGGGGCTGGCGGGGATCTGCATCGAGGATACGATGCTTCCGACCGACAATGCCTATGACGCGGATTTCGCCGCCGCGCGCATCGCCGCCGCTGCGTCTGCCGCGCGTGCGCTGGGGCGTGATTTCGTGCTGACCGCGCGGGCGGACGGGCTGCTCACCGGGCGCTATGGGCTGGACGAGGCGCTGCGCCGCCTTGCGGCCTTCGAGGCGGCAGGGGCGGATTGCCTCTATGCGCCCTTGCCCGGGTCCATGGACGACCTTGCCGCGATCTGCGCGGCGACGACGCGGCCAATCAATGCGCTGGTGGCGGGCTGGGCGACCGGGCACAGCGCCGCCGATTTCGCCGCGATCGGCGTGGCACGGCTGTCGCTGGGATCATCGCTCGCGCGGTTGTCGCAGCGGGTGGTGCATGACGCGGGGCGCGCGATGCTGGAGGGCGGCGATTTCGCGGCGCTGGCCCGCGGCATGCCGGGGGCCGAGGTGGATGCGCTGCTGGCGGCGGGGGCGCGCTAGGCGGAAAGCGACGTAGTGTCGCAATCAGGCAAGATCGCGCGGCGGGGCCGTGCAGCTATCGGGTCATGAAAACGCAATTCTGGCAGATCACGCTTGTGCTGCGCACCATCGGGGCGCGGCGCGGCCGTGCGGCGCGGGGGGCGCCGGGGCGGGGCTGACCCCTCGCCTTGCCCTGCCATTTTCAGGATTGCCCTCCATGTCTGACGATCTCGACGCCCTCATTGCGCCCGAAACCCCTGCCTGCCGCACGCCGCGCGGCCCTGCCCGGTCGGGCGGGCGCGCTGCGCGCCATGCCGCGCGGTCCACCCCGCTGGCCGGCGACGCGCGGCCGATCCGCGCGGGCATGTCGGGCGGCACATACAACCCGCTGAGCGAGGCCGATGTGCTGCGCATCCACCGCGCGGCGCTCGTGGCGCTCGAGGAGATCGGACTGGCCGATGCGCCGCCTTCGGGTGTCGAGATCCTGACGCGGGCGGGCGCGGTGCTGGGCGAGGACGGGCGCATCCGCTTTCCCCGCGCGCTGGTCGAGGACATGCTGGCCAAGGCCGCGCGCGGCATCACGCTCTTTGGCCGCGATCCGCGGCATGACATGGTGCTGTCGGGCACGCGGGTGCATTACGGCACGGCGGGGGCGGCGGTGCATGTGGTCGATGTCGATGGCCGGCGCTACCGCGAATCGACCGTGCAGGACCTGCATGACGCGGCGCGGATCGTGGACCGGCTCGAGAATATCCATTTCCTCCAGCGCCCGATGGTCTGCCGCGACATCGCGGACAATCTGCAGATGGACCTCAACACCATCTATGCCTGCTGCGCGGGCACGACCAAGCATGTGGGCACGTCGTTTACCGAATCGGGATTTGTGCCGCAGGCGTTCGACCTGCTGCACATGATCGCCGGGGGCGAGGCGGACTGGCGCGCGCGGCCTTTCGTGTCGAACTCGAACTGTTTCGTGGTTCCGCCGATGAAATTCGCCACCGACGCCTGTCTGGTGATGGAGGCCTGCATCGCGGGCGGCATGCCGGTTCTTCTCTTGTCGGCAGGTCAGGCCGGGGCGACGGCGCCGGCGCCGATCGCGGGCGCCATCGTGCAGGCGGTGGCGGAGTGTCTCGCGGGTGTGGTCTATGTGAATGCGATTTCCCCCGGCTATCCGGCGATCTTCGGCACCTGGCCGTTCGTGAGCGACCTGCGCACCGGGGCGATGTCGGGCGGTTCGGGCGAGCAGGCGCTGCTGACGGCGGGCTGCGCGCAGATGCACCGGTTCTACGGCCTGCCCGGCGGCGCGGCGGCGGGGATTGCCGATGCCAAATTGCCGGATATGCAGGCGGGATGGGAACAGATGTGTTCCAATGTGATGGCGGGGCTCGCCGGGCTGAACCTTGTCTATGAGGCGGCGGGGATGCATGCCTCGTTGCTGGGCTTCTGTCTGGAGTCGCTCATCCTGGGCGATGACCTGCTCGGCCAGGCGATGCGCTGCGTGCGCGGGATCGAGGTGACGGAGGATACGCTCGCGCTCGAGACGATGCGGGCGACCTGCCTCGGCGGGCCGGGGCATTATCTGGGGACGGACCAGACGCTGAGCCTGATGCAGAGCGAATATGTCTATCCTGCCACCGCGAACCGGCATTCCCCGAAGGAATGGGAGGAGAAGGGCCGCCCAGACCTGCTGGCGGTGGCCACCGCGCGCAAGGAGGCGATACTTGCCCACCGGGCGGCGGCGCGGTTCGACCCCGCGCTCGATGCCGCGATCAGGGAGAGGTTTGCTATCCACCTGCCGGCGTAAGCGGCCCTGGCGCCGCAAGAGGTGGGGGCTCTGCCCCCCGCGCGTGCCGCGCGTCCCCCGGGATATTTTGGGCCAAAAGATGGGATCAGGGGCGGGAAATGGTCCCGCCGCCGATCGCCGCGCGCACGCCGGTGGTGCCGGGGCAGGATGTGGGCAGGCCGCGCGCCACGCGGATGGCAAGGAAGGCGAAGGCCTGCGCCTCGAGCATGTCGCCATCGAGGCCGAGCGTGTCGACCGGGGCCACCGGGCAATCGACGCCGGCCGCGATCATGGCCATCAGGGTGGGGTTGTGGCGCCCGCCGCCGGTGACAAGGAGCTGCCTGGGCGGGACAGGGCAATGCTCGATCGCGCGCATGACGGCGCTGGCGGCGCAGGCGGTCAGGGTGGCGGCGGCATCGGCGTCGCTCAGGCCCTGGGTCGCGGCGGCGAGACCGGCAAAGGCGTCGCGGTCGAGCGATTTGGGCGGCATCTTGTAGAAATAGGCGTCGGCGAGGAAGGCATTGAGCGTGGCGACGTCCACCTCGCCTGTCGCCGCGAGCGCGCCGCCGGCGTCATGGGGCGCGCCCCGGCGGCGTTGCATCAGGTCATTGAGCGGCGCGTTGGCGGGGCCGGTATCGAAGGCCAGGAGCGCGCCCTCGTCCTCGGGCCGGGCGCGGGAGGGGTCGATCCAGGTAAGGTTGCCGACGCCGCCGAGGTTGAGGAAGGCCAGCGGCGCGGTGGCGCCCGCCCATTTCGCCAGCGCGAAATGATAGAAAGGGGCGAGCGGCGCGCCCTGCCCGCCGAAGCGGACATCGGCGGTGCGGAAATCCCAGACCACCGGGCGGCCGAGCGCGCGCGCCAGCGCCGCGCCGTCCCCCACTTGCAGCGTGCCACGCCCCTGCGGGTCATGGGCGAGGGTCTGGCCGTGGAAGCCCACCAGATCGACCGGATCGAAGGTCGCAAGAAGGGCGGCATGGGCGGCATCGACCACCGCCTGCGCGGCCTCGACGGCGGCGCCTTGCCATTGGCCGAGGGCCGCGGCCAGCGTGGCACGCTCTGCCGCGTCATAGGGGCGGTAGGCGCTGGGGCCGAAGCCCGCGATCACCTCGCCATCGCTGTCGATCACCGCCGCATCGACCCCGTCGAGCGAGGTGCCCGACATCGCCCCGAGCGCCCGCAGCACGCCTGATTTCAACATTGGCTTGTTCCTCACCCCTGCGCCGCCCTATAGAGTGCCGCGACATGCAGCAAGGGACAAGCCCGTGACCTACCACCCCAAGTCGGACTTCATGGCCACCATCATCGCGCGCGGCTTTCTCGCCGATTGCACCGATTACCAAGGGCTGGACGAGGCGCTGAGCCGGGGCGTGGTGCCGGCCTATATCGGCTATGATGCCACGGCGAAATCGCTGCATGTAGGCCATCTGATGAACATCATGCTGCTGCGCTGCCTGCAAAAGGCGGGCGGCAAGCCGATCACGCTGATGGGCGGCGGCACCACCAAGGTGGGCGACCCGTCGTTCCGGTCGGACGAGCGGCCGCTGCTGGACGCCGGCCAGATCGACGCGAATATCGCCGGCATGAGCCGCGTCTTTGCGCGCTATCTCTCCTACGGCGATGGGCCCACGGATGCGCTGATGCTCAACAATGCCGAATGGCTCGACGGGCTCAATTACCTCGATTTCCTGCGCGACATCGGGCGGCATTTCAGCGTGAACCGGATGCTGGCCTTCGAGAGCGTGAAATCGCGGCTGGACCGCGAGCAGTCGCTGTCTTTCCTCGAATTCAACTACATGATCCTGCAAGCCTATGATTTTCTTGAACTCAACCGCCGTCATGGCTGTGTCTTGCAGATGGGCGGGTCGGACCAGTGGGGCAATATCGTCAACGGGATCGACCTGACGCGCCGCGTGCTCGACCATGAGATCTATGGGTTGACGACGCCGCTGCTGACCACTTCGGACGGGCGCAAGATGGGCAAGTCGGCAGGCGGCGCGGTCTGGCTCGATGGCGAGATGCTGGCGCCTTACGGGTTCTGGCAGTTCTGGCGCAACACGACCGATGCCGATGTCGGGCGGTTCCTCAAGATATTCACCGAACTGCCGGTGGAGGACTGCGACAGGCTCGCCGCCCTCGGCGGGTCCGAGATCAACGCGGCCAAGATCATCCTCGCCAATGAGGCGACGACGCTCCTGCATGGGGCCGAGGCGGCGGCGGCGGCCGAGGCGACGGCGCGCGAGGTGTTCGAGCATGGTGGCGTGGGCGACGACCTGCCGACGCTGCGGCTGACGGCGCAAGAGATCGGCGAGGGCATTTCGGTTGTGCAGCTGATCGTGCGGGCCGGGCTGGCGGCGAGCGGGAAAGAGGCCAAGCGGCTGATTGCGGAAAACGGCGCGCGGATCGACGACATGCCGCTGACCGACGCGGGGCTGGTCCTCGACACGGCGGCGCTGGCGAGCCCGGTCAAGCTGTCGGCGGGGCGCAAGCGGCATGCGCTGGTGCAGCTGGGCTAGAGCCAGAGCCAGAGCCAGGGTCAGAGCCAGGACCAGAGCCAGTCGAGCAGCGTCAGCACGGCCCCGCAAGGCAGCGCCACGGCAAGCGCGAGCAGCGCCGCGCCAAGCGGCGTGAGGCGGACTGGGGGCGCGTGATGGCCGTGGACGGGGTCGCTCATGCAGTCCAGTTAACCACAGATTAGGTTTCGGATGGCTTAACGGGGGCATGGAGATTGTCGAAGGCCCGCCCCCGCCCCTGCCCGACCTGCCCTGCCCGCTGGTGCAGCATCCGGGCTTTGCCGCCGCCTTGCGCGCTTGCGGCGGGACGGCGCGGCTGGTGCAGGTGCGCGATGCGGGTGCGGCGGTGGCGCAGGCGGTGCTGGTGCGGCGCGGGCCGGTCACGCTGGCGGTGCGGGGGCCGGTCTGGGTCGGCACCCCCGATGCGCGCCAGCGGGTGGAAGCGCTGCGCCTGCTGGGCCTGCGGCTGATCGAGGCGGAGGCCCGCGATGTGGCGCTGCGCGCGGCGGGGTTCCGGCAGGTGGCGACCGCGGCGACGCTGGCGGTGCTCGACCTTGCCCCGTCAGAGGCGGCGCAGATCGCCCGCGCACAGGGCAAGTGGCGCAACCGGCTGATGCAAGCATGGCGTGCGGGGCTGCGCATCGACCGCGCCGCCTATGACGGCGATCCGGCGCATTGGCTGCTGGCGGCGGAGGCCGTGCAACGGCGCAGGCGCTATCATGCCCTGCCCTTGCGGCTCGCCAGCGCCTATGCCGCGACCAACCCCGGCGCGGCGCAGATCTTTACCGCCGTGCAGGACAACCGGCCCGTCGCGGCGATGCTCTTGCTGTGCCACGGCACCCGCGCCACCTATCACATCGGCTGGAGCGGGGCGCAGGGGCGGGCCTGTTCGGCGCATCACGCCATCCTGATGGCAGCGGCGGGCTGGCTGGCGGCACAAGGTGTGACGCAGATCGAGCTTGGCACCATCGACACAGTCGGCAACCCCGGCCTTGCGCGCTTCAAGCTCGGCAGCGGCGCGCGGGCGCAGGTCCTGGGGGGAAGCTGGCTGCGGCTGCCGGGGTTCTAGCTGTCAGTCAGGCTCATATGGCGCGTAGAGCCATGTGCGCGGCAGGTCCGTCCCCTCGAGCCCCAGCACCCGCCAGCGCCCGCGGTCCGACCGGCGCAGCACCAGCGCGCTCACCGGACCGCGCGCCCCCTTGGGGGCCAGTTGCAGGCGCACGGTCCGCCCTTCCTGCGGGCCGGCCACGGCGCCCTCCAGCGCCAGCGGGGTGAGGGCAAAGGGGCGGATGCCGGCTTCGGCAAGGTTCTGCATCAGGCCGGCGAAATTGGGCAGATAGTCACTGGTCACGCTCACCCCCTGATCGGGCGCGAGAGACTCGGACAGGCGACGCTCGTAGGTTTGGGAAAAGGCCATCATCGCATCGAGCGCATTCCCGTCATCGCCAGAGATCGCGCGGAAATCGAGCATGGTGAAGTCGTGCGCAAAGCGTTCGCGCAGGGTCGGGTCGAGCGCGTAATAGACGACAAAATAGTCGCGTTCGGTCCAGCCGGTGGCAAAGCTGAGCGCGGCGGCCTCTGGCGTGGCAAGGTCGAGCCCCGCGACCTGACCGGGGGCCGGTTCGGCCCGCAGCGGCGCGCTGCCCCCAACGAAAGCAGCAAGGACGAGGGCGAGGGCGAGGGCAACGGCACGGGCAACAGCACGGGCAACAGCACGGGCAACAGCACGGGCAACAGCACGGGCAACAGCACGGGCAACAGCAAGAGTTTTCAACATCATCGGTCACCTCATGGCAATGGATTGGTCAATAATCGGACCATGTCGCCAAGGCCGCGCGTGCGGGTCAATCCCCTATTCGCCTGCGCGGGGCTGGAATCCGTGGCGCATCCCGGCTAGACGCAAAAGCGAGACCTCTGCACCGGACGCTTGCGATGACCGACACGATCCTTTCCCGCTGCGAAGCGCGCGGCCTGCGCATGACGGACCAGCGGCGCACCATCGCGGCTGTGCTCGAGGCCGCGCAGGACCATCCCGATGTCGAGGAGCTTTACAACCGGGCGAGCCGCGCCGACCCGCGCATCTCGATCGCGACGGTCTATCGCACGGTCAAGCTGTTCGAGGAATCGGGCATCCTCGAGAAACACGAATTCGGCGACGGGCGCGCGCGCTACGAGGCGGCCGACCGGGACCACCACGACCACCTGATCGACATGCATTCGGGCGAGGTGATCGAATTTGTCGATGCCGAGATCGAGGCATTGCAGGACCGCATCGCGGCCAAGCTCGGCTACCGGCTCAAGGGGCACCGGCTCGAGCTATACGGCGTCCCGCTCAAGAAAGGCTGACGCGCGTCATGGAAACCCGCCCGTGACCACCGGTCTGCGCGCCATTCTGCTCATGGTCGCCGCCATGGCGGCCTTTGCGCTCGAGGACATGTTCATCAAGCTGATGGCCGACAGCCTGCCTGTGGGGCAGATCCTTGCGCTGCTGGGTGCGGGTGGCGCGCTGATCTTTGGCGGGATCGCGCTGGCGCAGGGCGCGCGGCTGTTTTCGGCCGATGCGTGGAACCGGGGCGTGCTGTGGCGGACCCTGGGCGAGGTGATCGGCACCGTCGGCTTTGTCTCTGCGATCACGCTCACGCCGATATCCTCGGCCACGGCGATCTTTCAGGCGATGCCGCTGGCGGTGACGATGGGGGCCGCGCTGTTTCTGGGCGAAAAGGTGGGCTGGCGGCGCTGGTCGGCCATCATCGTGGGCTTTGCAGGCGTGCTGATCGTGGTGCGGCCGGGGATGGCGGGGTTCAGCCCCTTGTCACTCCTTGCCGTGGTGGGGGTGATCGGGCTCGCCGCGCGCGACATCGCCACGCGGGCGGTGCCGGCCCAGATCAGTTCGATGCAACTGTCGAGCTATGCCTTCCTGGCGCTGGTGCCCACGGGCGCCGCGATGATGGCGGTGGCGGGCGAGGCCTGGGCGATGCCGGCGCCGCAGCCGCTGCTATGGCTGGGGCTGGCGCAACTGATCGGTGTCTGCGCCTATGCCATGCTGGTCGCCGCGACCCGCACTGGCGACATGTCGGTGGTGGCACCCTTTCGCTACGCCCGGCTCCTGTTTGCGCTGGTGATCGCGGTCACGGTCTTTGGCGAGCCGCTGGATGCGCCGACGCTGGTGGGCGCCGCGATCATCGTGGGGTCCGGCATCTATGCCTTCATGCGGCAGGCCAGCCGCGACAGGCAGGCGAGAGCCGCTTCCCTCGCGGGGCGCGACGGCCAAGCGCGAGCCGCTTCCCTCGCGGGGCGCGGCAGGCTATAGCAGGCGCGACACGCCTCACCTTAGGGAAACAGAGCCATGAGCACCATCATCGACATTCACGCCCGCGAGATCCTTGACAGCCGGGGCAACCCCACGGTCGAGGTCGATGTGACCCTCGAGGACGGCACGATGGGCCGCGCCGCCGTGCCCTCGGGCGCCTCGACCGGCGCCTTTGAAGCGGTAGAGCGGCGCGACGGCGACAAGGCGCGCTACATGGGCAAGGGTGTGCTGGGGGCCGTGGCGGCGGTGAACGGCGAAATCGCCGAGGCCGTGCTTGGCATGGATGCGACCGAACAGGTCGAGATCGACATGGCGATGATCGAGCTTGACGGGACCGAGAACAAGGGCCGTCTGGGCGCGAACGCGATCCTCGGCGTGTCGCTGGCGGCGGCCCGTGCCGCGGCCGACTATACCGGCCAGCCGCTCTATCGCTATGTCGGTGGCACGGCGGCGCGGCTGCTGCCGGTCCCGATGATGAACATCATCAACGGCGGCGAACATGCCGACAACCCGATCGACATTCAGGAATTCATGATCATGCCGGTCGCGGCGACCTCTGTGCGCGAGGCGGTGCGGATGGGGTCGGAGGTGTTCCACACGCTCAAGAAAGAACTGTCCGGCGCGGGCTACAACACCGGGATCGGCGACGAGGGCGGCTTTGCCCCCAACCTGAGCTCTACCCGCGATGCGCTTGATTTCATTCTGAAATCCATTGAAAAGGCCGGCTATGTGCCCGGCGAGGACATCTGCCTCGCGCTCGATTGCGCGGCAACCGAATATTACCGGGACGGCAAGTACGAGATGAAGGGCGAGGGCAAATCGCTGTCATCCGAGGACAACGTCGCCTATCTCGCGGCGCTCGCCGCCGATTACCCGATCATCTCGATCGAGGACGGCATGTCGGAGGACGACTGGGCCGGCTGGAAGCTGCTGACCGAGGCGCTGGGCGACAGGCTGCAACTGGTCGGCGACGATCTGTTCGTGACCAACCCGGTGCGGCTCAAGCAGGGGATCGACAGCCGCACGGCCAATTCGCTGCTGGTCAAGGTCAACCAGATCGGCACGCTGACCGAGACGCTGCAAGCCGTCGAGATGGCACATCGCGCGGGCTATACCTGCGTGATGTCGCACCGGTCGGGCGAGACCGAGGACAGCACCATCGCCGACCTCGCCGTCGCGACCAATTGCGGCCAGATCAAGACCGGGTCGTTGTCGCGCTCGGACCGGCTGGCAAAGTACAACCAGTTGATCCGGATCGAGGAAATGCTGGGCGAGACGGCGCAATTCGCCGGGCGCAGCATCCTGCGGTGACGGCCGAACAGATCATCGCCCGTCTGGGTCTGGCGCCGCATCCCGAAGGCGGATGGTATCGCCAGACCTGGAAAGGCCCGGAGGTGCCGCGCGCCAGCGGCACCGCCATCTATTTCCTGCTCAAGGCCGGCGAGCGCAGTCACTGGCACCATGTGGATGCCACGGAAATCTGGCACTTCCACGCAGGCGCGCCGTTGCGGCTGTGGATCGCCGCCGATGCCGCGGGGCCGGCCGAACCGCATCTGCTGGGGCCGGATCTGGACGCGGGACAGGTGCCGCAGGGCACCGTCCCGCCCTTTCACTGGCAGGCGGCCGAGAGCACCGGCGACTGGTCGCTGGTGGGCTGCACCGTGTCGCCGGGGTTCGAGTTTGCGGGGTTTGTGCTCGCTGAACCGGGGTTCGACATTCCCCGCTGAGGCGCCAGTGGCGGGTGCGGGAGCCTTCGGCGAGGATATT
>JAACUH010000137.1:824-1346 GCA_009993005.1 Rhodobacterales bacterium | reverse complement strand
CCTTCGCCTATCTCAAGGCCACGCTCGAAGCCATCGCACGCGGTCATCCGCAAAGCCGGATCGATGAACTGCTGCCGTGGAACTTCAAGCTGTCAAGCTGAAACCGAAGTGCCGTCCAGCTTGCGCTTACGAATCCAGCCAGCGGAAGCCACCCTTTTCGAGTCATAAGAAACTGGCCAAAGCCACGTTTGAGGCAAGTCATCTGTCTTACTGCCCCGCCCTGACGGTTGCCGCGTCTGTTTCGAACACCAGTTCGGGCAGGACCACTTCCCAAGCATTGCGCCGCAGCAGGTGGTGATACTCCTCATCGCCATCCTCGCGCCGCCAGTACAGGATGGCCGCGACCTCGCCGCGCAGGAAGGTCGTGCCATCGGGCGGGGTAAAGGCGCGGGACAGGCGGGCAAGGGTCTGGCCTCGGGCGTTGTCGATCCGCCAGCGGTCCCCATCGCGGATAAGCTGAACGGGGTCGCCGGGGCGGGCGGCGGCGATGGCCTTCAGCGAAGGATCACCCGGCTTCAGACG
>JAACUH010000137.1:0-782 GCA_009993005.1 Rhodobacterales bacterium | reverse complement strand
ATAGCGCAGGCGGGCGCGCGGAAGGGAAGCGGTGTCGGGGGTGACGCGGCGGGAAAGGACCGCTTCACTGGCGCGGACAAAAGCATGTGGGCCGTCGGTCAGAACGGTCAGGGTCGCGCGTGCCCGCGTCATCGCGACATAGAACAGGCGGCGCGGGGCATCCGTGTCTTCGCCACGCGACGGGCGGTCCCAGCCGCCATTCAGGATGGCGACATGGTCGAACTCCAGCCCCTTGGCGCGATGGGCGGTCAGCAGCAACAAGCCGCGCTGCTCGCCCCGAACATCCCGCGCCCATTCGCCGAACCATTGCACAAGGTCGGGCACGGGAGCGGCCTTTTCCACCAACTCACGCGCCAGCAAGCCTACGCCTTCGCCGATCAGGTCGGTCCAGCGGCTTTGGGGCTGGGCGTTCAGGATGGCGACCAGATCAGGGATGGTCAGCAGCCGCGTCCGATCCGCCAGCAGCGCACGGATGAAGCCCTGCATCTCGCGCAGGCGCCAGAGACTGGGCAGGGTTTCGTTGGCCATGTCGATGGGGATGCCCAGCGCCTCGGCATAGGCGCGCACGGGTTCCAGCCGCCGCCAGTCGCGGGCGATCACGGCGCAGCGGCGCCAGAACCAATCCGGGTCTAGCCTGGACAGGCGCACCAGTTCGTCCAGTTCAGTCACCGCCTGCGCGGCATCGCCCCCCGCATCCAGCAGGCTGACCCGCCCTTGCGCCACCGGGTCCAGCGCAGCCCAGTCGCCACCCGGCGCAGCCTTGGCGCGGGCGCGGTTCACGG
>JAACUH010000140.1:1234-1458 GCA_009993005.1 Rhodobacterales bacterium | reverse complement strand
ACCATGCGCGACGGCCACCAAAGCCTGCTTGCCACCCGGATGCGCTCGCTCGACATGATCCGGGCGACACCGGCCTACGCCGCCAACCTGCCCGGCCTGTTCTCGCTTGAGTGCTGGGGCGGGGCGACCTTCGATGTTTCCTACCGCTTCTTGCAGGAGTGCCCGTGGCAGCGCCTGCGCGACATCCGCGCCGCCCTGCCCAACGTGATGACGCAGATGCTGCT
>JAACUH010000140.1:0-1201 GCA_009993005.1 Rhodobacterales bacterium | reverse complement strand
CCCCGACAACGTGGTGCGCGCGCTCATAGCGCAGGCGGCGGAAACCGGAATCGACGTGTTCCGGGTGTTTGATTCACTCAACTGGGTTGAAAACATGCGCGTCGCGATGGACGCGGTGCTGGAGACGGGCAAGCTCTGCGAGGCCGCGATCTGCTACACCGGCGACATCCTCGACCCCGACCGCGCCAAGTATGATCTGGCCTACTACCTGCGGATGGGCCGCGCGCTGCGCGCGGCGGGGGCGCATGTGCTGGGGCTGAAGGACATGGCGGGGCTCTTGAAGCCCGCCGCCGCAAGGGTGCTGATCGCGGCGCTGAAGGATGAGGTCGGGCTGCCGATCCATTTCCATACCCACGACACCAGCGGCATTGCCGGGGCCACCGTTCTGGCCGCCTGCGACGCCGGGGCGGCGGCGGTCGATGCCGCGATGGATGCGTTTTCCGGCGGCACCTCGCAGCCCTGCCTCGGCGCGATCGTCGAGGCCCTGCGCCACACCCCGCGCGACACCGGGCTTGATATGGCCGCGATCCGGGGCCTGTCGGATTACTGGGGTGCGGTGCGCGGCCAGTATGCGGCCTTCGAGTCGGGCCTGCCGGCCCCCGCCTCCGAGGTTTACCTGCACGAGATGCCGGGCGGCCAGTTCACCAACCTCAAGGCCCAGGCCCGCAGCCTTGGCCTCGAGGAGCGCTGGCCCGAGGTGGCGCAGGCTTATGCCGAGGCCAACCGGATGTTCGGCGACATCGTCAAGGTCACGCCCAGCTCGAAAGTGGTGGGCGACATGGCGCTGATGATGGTGGCGCAGAACCTCAGCCGCGCCCAGGTCGAAGACCCCGGCGTCGAGGTCTCGTTCCCCGACTCGGTGGTGGACATGCTGCGCGGCAATCTGGGCCAGCCCCCCGGCGGCTGGCCTGCGGGCATCACGGCCAAGGTGCTGAAAGGCGAGGCTCCGTTGACCACCCGCCCCGGCGCGCATCTGCCTGTGGTCGATCTCGAAGCGGCCCGCGCCGGGCTGGTCCGCGACCTCACGCACGGCCTTGATGACGACGAAGACGAGACCATCGACGCCGAAGACCTGATGGGATTTCTGATGTATCCCAAGGTGTTCACCGATTACCGCACGCGCCACCGCAGTTACGGCCCGGTGCGCAGCCTGCCCACCCGCACCTTCTTTTACGGCATGAGTGCAGGCGAGGAAATCAGC
>JAACUH010000136.1 GCA_009993005.1 Rhodobacterales bacterium | reverse complement strand
GGCCGGTCACCCTCCGGATAGACCCAGACATGCGGGTTCTCGACCTCCAGAAGCGCGCCGGTCTGTGGCGACTTGTAGTGGGTGGGCAGCACGGTGACGCGAGGGAGCGTGACCTCACCGGTCTCCGGATCGACCTCCTCGCCGTCCAAGGGCATGACCATCCCTTCGACGCAGAGGTAGCCGAAGCGCGACCGCGATGGCCCGAGCCCGTAAGGGCCGCCGTCGCGGACGAACTTGATGCCACCCTTGGTGGCCTGCACCGCGATCCGGTCCCGGATCGTGTCCTTGCCGCCAAGACCGGCCGCGTTCTCGAAGGCCTCGGCAAACTGGTTGGTGGTGTAGAGCCGCCCCTGTGCCGCCTCGTCGAGCAGGATGGACAGGATCACCTCCTGCTTGCGCATGCGCTCCGCATCGTATTTCGCGCCCACCTCGGCGCGGACCAGCCGTTCGTTCATCGGGTTGATCTCGACCCATTGGCCGCGCACCTTGTCGATCAGCTTTGACGGCAGCGCCGGGCCGTTGCGCAGTTCGATCTCCAGCTTGCGCTCGGACGCATCCTCGTCGGGGCGATGCAGGATCAGGCCGGAGGTGTAGAAACCGCGCAGGGCGCTGGCCCCGGACAGCGCCAGAAACGGATCATCCTTCACCTGCAGCTTGCTGAGCTTCTTGGTGTGGTGTGCCAAGATCACTCCGCAGTCGGGATTGACGTAGTCGCGCAGCACCTCGACCCGGTCCTTCAGGAAGAACATCATCGCGGTGTTGTCGTTTTCGCCGCCGCCGTCCGGTCCGCCGTCGAAGATGTTGCGGATCGGGTCGATGCAGATGATGTCGACCGGGGCGTCCGGGAACGCGGCCTGGATGGCGCGTGCCACACGCACGCTGCCGTCATTGTCGAGCAGCATCTTCAGCTTGGGCGTAGCTATGAGCCTGTCGCGCGCCGCCACAATGACGGAGGGTGGCAGCGCGATCTGCTTCATCCGCTCGCGCAGATAGTGGTACTGGATTTCCGCCTGGAGGTAGAACACCCGCAGCGGCCGCGGCGGGGTGAAGCCAAGAAACGGCACCCCGGCGGCCATGTGCACGAGCCAGCTGATCAGGAGATCGCTCTTGCCGACCTTGGGGGCGCCACCCAGTACCAGCAAGCCCCCCGGCGTCAGCACGCGCGGCGCGATGATGTCCTCGGGCATCGGGCTGTCGTCATCCAGCAGCGCGCCCAAGGTGAAGGCGGGCATCTCGTCTAGCGCAGGGGCAGCGCTGTCGAGCCGGATCAGCGGTGGACCATATTTCTGGACATGCAGGTCCCAGAGGCGCTCGGACTCTCGCTGCAGGCGTTCGACCGGCCAGGCGGGCCGCAACATGGCGGCGTTATAGCCGCAGATGCCTTCCCAACCTTCGTCCTTCGCCA